>JAKOGY010000055.1 GCA_028658405.1 Dolichospermum sp. ST_sed8
GATCTGAAAATATTTGATACACCACGAAGGACTTTTAAAACATCCTCTAAGGTATTACTATATTTCTCGTTGTTTAAAGCAATGATATAATACAAGTAGCGACCAGCAGTAGGACACATTAAAAATAAATGATAGATAAAAAAATGAGTAAAAATATCATGTTTGTCTCATTCCCTTTATTGGGACATACTAAACAAATGATTGCCCTAGCTAAAGAGCTAGTAGAAAGGGGATATAAGGTCAGCTTTGTTATTTCTGAAGTTGCAAAAAAATGGATATCTACGACAGGTGCAGAATTCATCCCTTGGGAATCAATGGTCGAGCAAACTGAAAACACTGAACATAACAAAAAAGATTTTTCTTGGCAAAATATTTCTCAAGAGCAAAGTGTTTTGCGTGGAGAAAATATGATCTTTGAACATTTAATAAATTTATATGTTCCTATGTATAAGAGTTTGATTCCTATTTTTGAAAAACATAGCCCTGATTTGTTAATAATTGATCGGGCTGTCATTCCAGCGATGGATTTAGCCCAGCAGATGAATATACCATACATTGTCCAGAGTAGGTTTTTAGGTAATTTTGTGAAAACAAATGCTGAATATCCCCGATTTGGCACATCTTATTCTATAAAAATGAATTTATGGCAACGCTGTCTGAATCTTCTCAGACCAATTTTATTACTTCCTTATTTTGCACTTAATGATATTAAGCTTAATAAAGTTCGTACCCAATGTACTGGCAATAAAAAGTTAAATGATCTTTATCATCAACAGTTAATCATAGTAGGTACAAGTTTTGGGATTGAAATTTCACGTCCATTACCTCCCTGGGTACAAATGATTGGACCGATTTTTTCCAAAACACCTGAACTTCTTGATGATTCTTTAAGTCAATGGTTGGCAGATGATCTAGAAGGCAAGGGAGTCATATATATTGCATTTGGTACTCTTGCAAGTATGGAAGAATGGCAAGCTAAAGCCTTAGTAGCAGGACTAGAAAAGAGTAAATTGAAAGTTCTCTGGTCTTTGCCAAAAAAACAACAGCATATTATTTCAAATTTACCATCTTCCTTTCGGATAGAAGATTTTGTTCCCCAACAAGCTGTGCTTTCTCATCCTAATGTTAGAGTTTTTGTGAGTCATTGTGGCATGAATAGTCTTAATGAAGCTTTGTATTGGGCAAAGCCAATATTAGCTCTACCTTTTTTTGGAGATCAACACTATAATGCAGCACGGATTGTAGATATAGGAGTTGGTCTAAAGCTGAATAAACAAAAGTTTGATAGTGATGATGTAACTGAAAAAATTAATATTTTACTAACTAATTTAACCTATAAAGAAGCTGCGAATGATATATCGGTAATTCTGAAAAATAGTGGAGGGTTAAACAAAGCAGCAGATATTGTCGAAAAAATGCTATTTGAAGGCATAAAATATTTTATAAAATAGTGAAAAAATCAGCGTTGACTCGGTGACTCCTGAATTCTGTTCCATAAATAACGTATAATATGCGAATTATACCCAATTCAAGGGAACTTTTGTTCAATTTCAGCAAATGCCTAGTATAAATTTCAACCCAAAACCTACAATTTCTGTGATTCTATGTACCTACAATCGGGCAAAATACTTAACCGATTGCATAAATAGTGTACTTCAACAAACCTTTCAGGATTTTGAACTAATTGTAGTTGATGATGGTAGTCAAGATCATACTTTTGAAATGGTCAATGATTACTTACAAAAATTTAATAATATTCGTTATCTTAAACATCAAAATCGGAAAGCAGCTTTCGCCAGAAATGCGGGTAGTCAAGCATCTTTTGGTAACTATATTACATTTATTGACAGTGACGATACTTATAAACCCAATCATCTAGAGTCGCGGCTGGAATTTATGCAAGCTAATCCAGAGATTGACTTCATTGAAGGTGGATGTGAAATTGCAGAAGACTTTTTCCTTCCTGATTATTTTCAACCCGATAAACTAATCAATGTTAGAGATTGTGTTGTTGGAGCCACATTCTTTATCAAAAGGCACATATTTTTTGAATTAAAGGGATTTAATAATATTCCTTATGGAGAGGATGCAGATTTGTGGGAGCGAGCTGAAAAACTCTGCAAAACTGAAAAAATTAAACAGCCAGAAACCTATATTTATACAAGAGTAGAAGATAGTACAACCAAAGTTTTTCTAGATAGAATGTCCTCTTCTAACTAATAGTATTTCTAGATAAATCTGTGCTGATTTTTTTGATTTCCTCTTCCTTTATGACTTTGCTCCTTTGTGCCTTTGCCCGAAACTTTGTTCAAGGTAATTTATTGACCTAAAAATCGGTGTCATATAATTTAGCTTGACTATTTTTGGAGATTAGATAGCATTTGTGCGAATTGGGTGCCAATATGTTAGAATTGAAGCAAAATATGACAACTATTCAAAGTTAATTTGACATAATTTTGTCTTTTGTCAAGTTGAAAGCTAAAATCTACATTTTTTGGAGTTTTGGAGTTTATGACAACCTCACAGGAGAGGATTATCCCGACGGATTTGCGAGGTGAAATGTCGCGGTCTTATCTAGAATACGCCATGAGCGTCATTGTAGGTCGGGCGCTGCCAGATGCTAGGGATGGTCTTAAACCTGTGCATCGTCGCATCCTCTATGCCATGCACGAACTGGGTTTACTACATGATCGCCCCTTTAGAAAATGCGCCCGTGTGGTGGGGGAAGTATTGGGTAAATATCACCCCCACGGTGACACGGCAGTGTATGATGCTTTGGTGCGGATGGCGCAGGATTTCTCCATGCGATCGCCTCTCATCAGTGGACATGGTAACTTTGGTTCAGTAGACAATGATCCTCCAGCGGCAATGCGGTACACAGAATGTCGTCTGCACGCCCTAACCAGTGTTTCTCTTCTCCAAGATATTGAAGCTGAAACCGTAGACTTTGCCGATAACTTCGATGGTTCTCAACAAGAACCCACAGTTTTACCCTCCCGCATTCCCCAACTTCTCCTGAATGGTTCTTCAGGAATTGCAGTGGGAATGGCGACAAATATTCCTCCTCACAATTTGGGAGAATTGATTGATGGATTAGTAGCACTCATTCACAATCCTGAAATAACTGATCTTCAGTTAATGCAGCATATTCACGGACCCGACTTCCCAACAGGGGCGCAGATTTTGGGAGTCAGTGGCATTAAAGATGCTTACACCACTGGACGCGGTTCCATTACCATGCGCGGTGTTGCTAATATTGAAACCCTTCAACAACGCAACCGTCCAGACAAGGAAGCAATTATCATCACCGAATTGCCTTACCAAACCAACAAAGCGGCATTAATTGAAAAAATTGCCGAGTTGGTGAATGATAAACGCATTGATGGTATTTCCGATATCCGGGACGAGAGCGATCGCGACGGCATGAGAATAGTTATAGAATTAAAACGTGATGCCTATCCCCGCGTTGTTTTAAACAACCTTTATAAACAAACCCCTTTACAGTCTAACTTTGGGGCGAATATGTTGGCATTAGTCAACAGTGAACCCCAAACCCTCCGTCTCAAACAATTCCTCAGTGTTTTCCTAGATTTCCGCATTCTCTCCATTGAACGCCGGACTCGCTACGAACTCAGAAAGGCACAGGAACGAGATCACCTCCTGCAAGGATTATTAATTGCCCTGTCACGATTAGATCCAATTATTGTTTTAATTCGTCATGCACCAGACGCACCTACAGCCAAAGGTGAATTAATTACCACTTATGGACTGTCGGAAGTGCAAGCAGACGCAATTCTGCAAATGCA
Source organism: Dolichospermum sp. ST_sed8 (assembly GCA_028658405.1). GTDB lineage: Bacteria > Cyanobacteriota > Cyanobacteriia > Cyanobacteriales > Nostocaceae > Dolichospermum. Next base: position 3,807 of record JAKOGY010000055.1, read on the forward strand.
GCTACGCCGGTTAACAGCCTTAGAAGCCGATAAAATTCGCCTCGAACACGACGACTTACAAGTTAAAATTACCGACTTACTGGATATTTTAGCTAACCGGGAACGGGTGTTAGAAATCATTCAAACTGAAATCAGCCAAATTAAAACCAGCTTTGCCACACCCCGACGCACAGTAATTACTCATGGGGAAGGAGACATAGATGATATTGACTTAATTGCCAATGAAAAAGCAATTATTCTGGTCACCGAACAAGGTTACATCAAACGGATGCCCGTCAATACTTTTGAATCCCAAAGCCGGGCTACCAGAGGTAAAGCCGGGGCTAAGGTCAAAGATGATGATACCATTGAGCATTTCCTAACCTGCTGTGATCACGATAGTATCTTATTCTTTAGCGATCGCGGAGTCGTCTACTGTCTCAGAGCATATCAAATTCCCGTGAGTTCTCGCACCAGTCGCGGCACACCCATTGTGCAAATGTTGCCCATTCCCAAAGAAGAGAAAATTACTTCCATTGTCCCTGTAGACGAATTTAGCAGCGAAGAATATCTCGTCATGCTCACCAAAGGCGGTAATATCAAAAAAACCGTCTTAGAAGCATTTAGCCACATTCGCGCTAACGGATTAATTGCCATATCCTTAGAAGAAGGCGACCAACTGCGCTGGGTGAGAAGAGCTAGAGTAGAAGACAGCATCATTATCGGTTCTCGTCAAGGTATGGCGATTCACTTCCGCTGTACTCACTCCCAACTACGTCCCCTGGGTAGAGCAACTCGTGGCGTGAAATCCATGAAACTCAAGGGTAAAGATGAACTCATAGGCATGGATATCTTGCCTGCGGCTATTCTCGATACCTTGGATATTGTCATAGAAGCGGAAATAGAAGAAACCACAGAAATCGTAGAAATTGCAGAAATAGAAGAAATTGCAGAAACCGCGGAAATTGCGGAAATCGAAAATACCGAAGAAATTGTTGAAGTCAGTAACGCCAACAGTACGGGACCTTGGGTATTAGTCATTACAATGGCTGGTTATGGTAAACGTGTTCCTGTTTCCCAATTCCGACTGCAAAACCGTGCCGGTCAAGGTTTAATGGCTACCAAATTCAAAAACCGCAAAACCAAAGACAAATTAGCCACCTTGCGAATTGTCAACAGCGACGAAGAAATCATGATGGCCACAAATCGCGGTATCATTATTCGTCAAGCGGTGAATGCAATTTCTATTCAATCAAGATCAGCCACTGGAGTCAGAGTCCAACGTCTAGACGAAGATGATGCCATTACCGGAGTGGCAATTGTTCCCCCTGACACAGGTGATAATGGTGAACTAGAAGAAGCAGAGGGGTAAATTATTACCATTGTGGTACAGGCATCCTGCCTGTATCAGTGTTTAGATACTCTGTTTACAAATTTCTGCTATCTTACGTAGAACTCTACAAGCAATTTCTAATTCACCTTGGGCAGTTAAAGGTGCAAATACTCTAGAAATTCCATATTTTTGATTTTCTATTTTTACAAAAACAATATCATCACCATTAGTTAACATTCCAAACATGGGATAATTTCGATGAGGATTAGCCATAAGATAAGCTAGAGTCTGTGGTAATGCTGACCACACAGATAACATAGTTTTTTTGGACTCTAAAACAATTATCCATAACTGATCGCGTAATATTAAAATATCTATTCTACCTTGTAGAGTTTCTTCACTATCAGCGATTATTATCTGGACTGATTCTTCAGCTCTAATCCAAAAGGGTGGATCATACAAACCAGCGACGGTTAGTAATGGAGAAACCAGTAATAACATTACTGTAGCTTCTAATAGATGTCCACCAGAGCGATGATAAATATAACGTTTCCATAAAATTTCTAAGTTAGTCTGGTCATCAGAATTGATTTCAGGTAGTTTGTGATTCCATTCTGTAAAAAAATCGTGGGATTCACTACGACTTAACCCAAATCTTTTTTCAGCCTCAGCAATCGTCGTGATAGCATCAGTAACAGCTATTGTTTGCATCATATATTTTTGAGTCTTTGTGTTTAAATGGTAGCAAAAAACAATTATAGGATAGCTTGGTAAGCGTAAAACTCAGTGGCTTCAGCCCTGAGATATAAGCGACACGGGCGAATTTATTCGCCTTCAATCTTCATTTCTTCTATAAGCTTATCAGTAAATTCTCTTAATCGTTCTTGCCAGTTTGGGACGGCCTTTAACTTTGCCTTGACTCCAGGTAACACTTTAAAGCAAACAGGGTCTTTGTCAAACGGCTGTTTACTTGCGAAACCTAATTTGTTATTTTTTTGAAATGGCATCGCTATTTACTAAATATGTTGATATACTAACAATATCACAGCATTGCAGGTCGAAACAATGTCTAAGGCTAAAAAGTTAATGGGGGTCCAACAAGTTTTATTATCCCCAGATAACGAAACAAAAACGGTATTAGAGTATCTTTGTCAACAATCAGGCAAGATTTATAATAGTGGTGTTTACTTTGCTCGACAGACATTTTTCAAAACTGGAAAGTTGCTAACTAACAAGTTTGATTTGATTTACGAAAAATCTATCAGTAAATCACTTGTAGCTCAATCAATGCCCTCAGTCCCGATGCAACAAACTTTGATGTCAGTGGCTGAAAGTTTTAAATCTTTTAAAGAATTACGCTCTTTGTCTCTCAAAGGTCAATTACATTTTAAACCTAAAGTACCAGATTACTTAACAGGTTCTAAACTTTTCAAGGTCGCTTATCCAAATTCAGGAGGACAACCCCCAACATTAATTAACGGGCAACTTAGATTTTCTCTAGGATTAACTGTTAGACGATGGTTTGGTATTTCTGATTTTTTCCTAACAATGCCTTCAAACATTCATTATTCAAAGGTTAAAGAGTTTACTATCCTCCCTAAGAATGAGGCTTTTTATCTGGAAATTTCTTATGAAGTCGAGAGACAAAAGCATGATTTAGATATTAGCCAAGCTCTGTCAATTGACTTAGGAACTGCCGATAATTTAGCTGCTTGTGTTGATACTTTGGGTAATTCTTTATTGATTGATGCTCGTTCGATGAAAGCAATGAATCAGTTATGGAATAAGAAAGTATCAACCCGTAAAGAAAATAAACCAGAAGCTTACTGGGATAATTGGTTAGACAGAGTAACCCGTAAACGCAACCATCAAATGAAAGATGGCATTAATAAAGCTGCAAAACTAATTATTGACCATTGCCTAAAGTACAGCATTGGTACATTAGTAATTGGCTGGAATGAAGGTTTTAAATCTAATGCCAATATGGGTAAATTAAACAATCAAAAGTTCGTTCAAATGCCTTTGGGTAAACTCAAAGACCGACTAAAACAATTATGTGATTTACACGGAATTAGATTTCAAGAAACTGAAGAATCTTATACGTCAAAAGCATCTTTCTTGGATGGAGACTCCCTACCCGTTTATGGTCAAAAACCAGAAGGGTGGAAAGCATCGGGTAAGCGCGTTAAACGTGGATTGTATCAGTCAGCTAATGGTTCAATTGTTAACGCTGATCTAAACGGCGCAGCGAACATTTTAAGAAAAGTAGCCAGCAATCTAAGCTTAGACTTAGGCTCACTGGGTAGGCGTTGTTTGACGAACGCAGCGAGAATTAGGCTTTTGGTTTTACCTAAATCTATTCTGTCAGTAGAATCTCAGTGTCTTTAGACCTGAGAGTGTCAATTCTATACTTAGTTTTTTACTTAACTTGGCAATGGGTAATAGTCCAAATTATTAACTATTACCCATTACCAAGAATCAAATTAACCTAATAAACCTTGGATTAATCCAGAGTTAACGGTTAAAAAGAAAGCAACTACTGCACCACCAATACCACCAATCAAGAAAGCACTGGCAAAATTGTTCCAGCTTTCCTTAGAATTAAAAGCATCAACGGGGGGGTTGGGTACAGCAACACTAGCAAGAGCTTTATCAGGATTGCTGTTAGCATATAAAGATAGGCAAGCTGTCAAAATTACAACCAAGCCAATACTGCCCAATAAACCAGCCAAGGTAGCGTTGGGGGCATTGCGTAAAGGGCCTAATCTATGGAAAGGTCCAAATAGTAAATAACCATGAGCCATACCAACTTCTAAACCGCGTCTAAAAGGATTTAGACCGGGGCGGTAAGCTGGCAAATTGTTAATAAACCACTTCACCAAAGGAGCGGAATTGATAGGGGTTTCTAGGTCGCCCTTTTGGGAGTCACGTCCTGCTGCTACTGCCATAATTATTTTCGATTCCTTGGATCACTAGGTAAATTTTTGACAAGCTTACTGCTTGAGTCATGTTGTTTGCTGGCTTTTAAATTAGAAAGATGGCATTTTTAATGAAAATTAATTTTGCCATCTTTCTAATTTAGAAAAGTATGAAACTTCCAAATAGTGGACAACATGACGAGTTTCATACATTCGCTAAGATTGCTAATTTGAGCGATATTTTCACTCAATTAGACAATCTAGAAACAAAAGCCAAGTAAATTAGCTTTTTTGAACCACATTTTCAACCTATAGGGGGTGGAAAAGGAGGTCGGGGAAGAAGCGATTAAATTCAATCAAAATCCCGGCTGTGATTGTTAGCCAGATTGTAGCGGCTACAGGAGCAGTGGAGATGAATGTAATCAGGTAATTGGTTTCGTCGCCTTTTTCAGCCATGAAATTATTCTCCAGAATAAGTGAGTGAAAACAAATGAATTAACGTGGTGAAACGGTAATTTCTGAATCCTTAGCTGTTAACTCCCCAGAAAGCAATTCCTTAATTGCTGCTGCTGGCCAAGCAAAACCGGAAGTGATGATAGGTAGAGCAATACCCAAATCAATTTGGATTTCTTTTTGTTCGGCATTTGATCCCTTTTGGATTGCTTGTAAATAAGCACGGCCTACCCAGCCAATCCAACCAGCAATGTAGAGGAAAAGAATACTAGGGATCAAAAAATCACCAGCATGATCAAGACGGCCATCTACAATCAAGTGGGGATAACCTTCAGGTCCACAGAGTGCCTGAGAATAACGTTCAAAGCGCTTTTTACCTGATTCGGGGTCAGGGGTAGTGTTACGGGCATTTCGTGCTAGCTCTTGAAAGGCGGGAGAGTCTTTGCAAGGGACAAGATTTGCGCCTAGTGCTTTCGCTTCAGGGGCAAAATTGAACCAAAGAGTAACCACCAAAAGCAAAGCAAACAATCGTCTCATGGAGTTGTTTCCTTTTATTACAAAACGAGAAGTTTCTTGTACAAAACGAAGCGGCTTGTACAGTCTTTATTTTAGATAACTAGGAAGTCATCATACTCTTGGCTGGCAATGGAGTAAAGTTTAAGTCAATAAAAGTTAAAGCTTCTCAATCAAAAGTTAGGAAACAGGGAACTCTTTACAGGGAACAGTAAAGATATGGGAGAATATATTGCCTCTTGCCTTTTACCGATTTACCCTAATGACAACCGTTTTAGCCATTGAAACCAGTTGTGATGAAACTGCTGTGGCAATTATTAAGAATCGTGAAGTGTGTAGCAGTATAGTTGCTTCACAAATTTCTGTTCATCAGCAATATGGTGGAGTAGTGCCAGAGGTGGCCTCACGTCAGCATTTAGAAACGCTGAATTATGAAATAGAGCAAGCTATGGAGTCTAGCAATCTAGACTGGAATCAGATTGATGGGATAGCTGCCACTTGTGCGCCTGGACTTGTGGGGGCGTTGCTGGTAGGATTAACGGCTGCTAAAACCCTAGCCATTGTCCATAATTTGCCTTTTTTGGGAGTGCATCACCTGGAGGGTCATATTTACGCGACTTACTTGAGTGAGCCAAGTTTAAAACCCCCTTTTCTTAGCTTACTTGTTTCCGGCGGTCATACAAGCTTGATTTATGTTAAAGATTATGGTATGTACGAAACCTTGGGAGAAACCCGTGATGATGCGGCGGGTGAGGCTTTTGATAAGGTGGCGCGGTTGTTAAAACTGGGTTATCCCGGTGGACCAATAATTGATAAGTTGGCACAAACAGGTAATCCCCAGGCTTTTGCATTACCGGAAGGAAAAATTTCTTTACCAGGTGGGGGTTATCATCCCTATGATTGTAGTTTCAGCGGATTAAAGACAGCGGTATTGCGTTTAGTGCAGCAATTCGAGAAAGAAGGTAAAGAAGTACCAATAGCGGATGTTGTGGCTAGTTTTCAAGATACTGTAGCGCGATCGCTGACCAAAAGAGCGATCGCCTGCGCTCGAAACTATAATCTAGATACCATTACTGTAGGTGGTGGTGTAGCAGCCAATAGTGGACTGAGAAAGCATTTGCAAGCAGCAGCCAGCAAACACAACCTACGGGTTCTATTCCCCCCCTTAAAATTTTGCACGGACAACGCCGCGATGATTGGCTGTGCAGCCGCCGAACACCTATCCCTTGGCAGAACATCACCAATCACATTAGGAGTCCATTCCCGGCTCTCACTGAACCAAGTTATGCAGTTGTACGAAAATTAATTAATTATATTCATCATCAACATAGGATTCATATATTTCAGGTGTTTCAGTAGAAGTCACAGAATCCGATAGTTGGAAGCTATCATCTGTCATCCGGATGATTTCTCCAGAAAAGAATTTCGCTAAACTTTCCGCAGCTTTAACTACGCCATCATGATCCCAATTTGATGGAGATGATTGTACTGGTGGCGAAGAAGTACTTTGTACTGGTGCTGCATGGGTAACAACAGGCTCAGGCTGGACTGCTACTGATGGTGGTATTGATACTGTAGATACTGTAGATACTGTAGATACTGTAGATACTGTAGATACTGGCTGTGGTGTGGGTTGCGGGGCTGGGGTTTGCTGATTGGCTGTAGGTTGGGGTGGTTGTTGAACCGGAGGAGAATTTTGTGGTGGTGGATTTCTTCTGGTTGATGTGGCGTTTGCAGTGGTAGCTTTTTCTAAAGTAACTTGAATTTCTTGCTGGAAAGTTTGTCTAAAGGCTGTGGTGATAATAGGTAGATAGGATTTCACTTTGTCATACCAAACCGCTTTTACACCTACACGGGCAATAGAATCATTGAACTCCATTAAATGACACATTTGACCTAGCAATGCTTGTGTAGGTAGCTGCTGAATATGTCCCCGAACTTGTTGCCAAAGTTGTGTTAAGTCATGTTGTGAACCTTCCCCCACTGGCTGTGCGGGTGGTGCAGGTATAGGTTCTGGCGCGAAATTAGTAGCTGGGTAGTGATTTGTGGGCGGATATGCTGGTGGGGGTGCAGCAGCGGGAGGATAAGCAGGGGGTGGAGGATTGGGATTAACTCGCTGGGGAATATTTGCGGTTTGGATTTGAATAGTCGCGCTGGGTAATAATCCTAGTAATGTAACTTCTAACCATAAACGGGGTTGAGTAGTATTTTTTAATTGTAATTCTGCTGTTCTTAGGTGTTGTTGTCCTAGCAAGATGGTACTAATGTCAAATTTTTGGGCAAATTCTACTAATGATGTCCAGGTTGACTGAGTACAAGCAACTAAATCTTGACGATTAGGGGCAGTTTTAGCTATGAGGAAATCTCGGTAAAAAGCGGCAAGATTTTGAAGAATGATCAGGGGTTCTCGTCCTCTATCGAGGATTTTACGAGTAGAGTCGAGGACTATTTCCGCCTGATCTTGAGCGATCGCTTCTAATAGCCCAAATAAGTCTTTTTCGCTGACTGAACCTACCAAATCCCAAACCTTATCCGGTGTCACTTCCCCAGCTACTAAAGCTAATTGATCCAATAAACTTTCTGCATCTCTTAATCCCCCTTGGGCTATTTGTCCCACAAGAGTCAGAGAATCATGAGAAATATTAATACTTTCGGTGGCGGCAATATGGGTTAAATGCTTGACCATTGCCTCTAACTGAATTCGTCTAAAATCAAATCTTTGACAACGAGAAATAATAGTTGGTAATACTCTTTGTGCATCTGTTGTGGCGAGGACAAAAACAACGTGCTTAGGTGGTTCTTCCAGGGTTTTAAGTAACGCATTAAATGCCGCTGTACTAAGCATATGGCAGTTATGTACTAATAATCCATTAGCTACAAAATTATGATTATCCTCAACCTCTAAATCATAAACTCGCTCAACTCCAGCGAGGTGAACAGATTCGACCTTCTCCAAATTTGTAATCCATCCCAAATTTGTAGATGAGAGTGCCACATCCACATTCACAGGGGATAGTATCTTCATTCCTTCTTTGACGTTTTTTGCTGCTATCCATCCCTCATCAGTCCTGATTAAATGATTACTTGTACACTTAATTTCTCTGTGAGTAGTTTTGATAACTAAAGTCTGCTTTTCTCCTTGGTCTAACCAACGGACAACTTTCTTAAATTCCCATTTTTCAGAGGATTCATTGTAACTAAGAACTCTCTGACCTTGAATATTTGGGTTATCAATGGGAATAAGTCCAGCATCGGTGAGAATCAAAGAATCTCCTGTCAGACATTCATCAATCACATAAACTTTATAACGACACTGCATGGGGGCAAACTGCGCCCTTTCAATCAGTTCACGGATATTATCAACACCCGTATTACTAGCAGCGTCAATTTCAATTACATCAGTAGAATAGCCTTTAGTAATACCCTGACAGATTTCACAAACGCCGCAGGGTGAAGGAGTTGGTTGGTTACCTTGGAGACAATTAAGAGATTTAGCGAGAATTCTCGCACTAGAAGTTTTTCCTGTACCTCTGGGGCCAGTGAACAAATAGGCAGGGGCGATTTTCGCTGAAAGAATGGCATTAGTTAGGGTAGTAGCGATCGCCTCTTGACCCACCAGTTCAGCAAAACTTTTTGGCCGATACTTATGGTGCAGGGGTTCGTAAGACATGGAGACAGGTTTAAATCCGTATATCCCAGATAAATTTAGGGTTTTATCATTCTAACAACTCCAGGCAATTTCTCATCAGACATAGCAGCTAGTCACGGACACCGCTAAACTTTTATTAAGCAACATTAATGGTGCATCAGATGCTCAAGCGGCTAATTCAATGGCTTAAAAAATTTTTCCGGCGCTGGTTTGCTGGTAAACAAAATCTCAGTTCAGGTCGAGAAGATGTCCCCAAACCCGTAGTACCACCCCTAACTGATACAGATTTAGAACTTCTGTTCACAGAACTTTTGGAAGGAGTCCATCAAGTCAAGGGACAAGCTTGGGCGCAAAAATGGTTACAAAAAATTGAACATCGTGTTAGTACAGAACAATGGTTAGAATGGTTAAATCGTTTTGGTGAGAGATTATTAGCTTCCTCTAAACCCCATAATGAATTAGCAGCCAGATTAGTCCAACTTGGTGAATTAGAGGTTGGGGAAATCGGCAATCTGTCCTACGATATAGGCATGAAAGTATTAACAGTCAATCCAGGAGAAGAAGTTTGGGAATATGACGGTCCTGATGCAGTAAGGAATAATCCCTTAATACTTGCCGATACGGAAGAAAATTTACCAGATGGGGAATACAAAACTGTTACTTTAGATGAATTGTTGATTATGTTGCAGCAGGATGAAAATCTATGCGAGCAAATCTCCCAACAACTAGGAATTGAAACAAATAATCCAGAAGAGATTATTGAAGTATTAGTTAGTCAGTATAATGAATCTTCTGTATAATCGGGACTGGGGAGCAAGAAGAACTTTTAACAAAATTTCTTCATGACTCATCCCAATCATTAAGTTTGATTTGTTCAAAGTAGCTGTCAATATTTTTACGTAGGTCTATTAGGTTTTCTAGTCCATTCCGTAATTAATAATTTTTTTGACACAACGATAGCTACAATCTATAAGAAAGAAAATCCAACAAAATGGCAGATGTTCAGGTGGCTCTTGCAGTGGCTTAACAGATTTTTACAGTCCCCTTTTGGCAGTCTGGGAATAAGTGATTCCCAGGCTAGTCAAGGCAATCTGGTGGCAGATCAACCACCAGAACTCACGAACGCGGATCTAGAGTTGTTATTTAACGAACTACTAGAAGGAGTGCATCAAGCGCGAGGACAACAGTGGGCGTTGAAGTATTTGCAGCGGATGGAACCGCGCATTACTGTTGATCGTTGGATAGATTGGCTGTTGATATTTGGTGACAAATTACTGGCTTCCCCCGCACCAAATCTTCAGTTAGCCCAACGCATGGTAAAACTGGGTGAGTTAGGGATAGGTGAAGTTAGTAACCTGTCCTATGATATTGGGATGCAGCTATTACGGCGGAACCTAAATCAGGAATATGAGCGCAAGCAAGAGTCACAGGAGTGGGAAATTTCCATACCGACAGCCCAGGAGTTAGATACTCCTGGTCAAGAGTTGCTCCGCCAATTTGGGGAACAACTCTGGGAATATGAAGATAGGTCAAGTGTGACTAATCTGTTACCATCCCCAATGCTTGAGGATTTCTTTACTGGTGGGTCTCTAGAGTTAAGTCATGAGTCTTTAGCTGAAGATATTGTTGAGAATGGAGCTAAGACAGAAAATGACTATCAGAGTTATGAGTATAGAATTCAGGAATTTTCCCGGAATGTTGAGGAAGTAATTCCAGAGCCAGAATCTCCAAGGGAGAAAACCCAGAACTATTCTTTGATGAATTTAGAACCGCAGTTAGCATCTACTTTAGATGAGTTGGCGGTGCGGTTGGAGCAAAGTAACCAACTTGTTCAACAGTTAGCGGCAGAATTGGCAATTCGTGATCGTCAAATTGTTCAGCAATCAACATCACAAATAATTGTTACTAATCCGGCGCAAAGTTTATTTTACGAAGGTTTACAGCAAACTAAAGCTGGAAATTTGTTAGCGGCCTTGGCTTTTTATGAACAGGCCAGTCAAATACAACCTCAATCTTACGAATATTGGTTTAATCAGGGGTTGACACTGTTTTACTTGCAACGGTTGACCGAAGCGATCGCTGCTTATGACCAAACACTGGCTCTCAAACCCGATTTCTACAAGGTGTGGTATAGCCGGGGCTGTATTCTGGGAGAGTTAGGAAATTTTGACACGGCTATTGCTTCTTTTGATCAAGCGATCGCTCTCAAACCAGATTACCAAGAAGCTTGGTTAAATAGAGGTTTAACATTACTCAAGTTAGGTTTAATTGGGGAAGCCGTTGTTAGTTATGATCAGGCACTCAATCTAGAACCCCAAGATCCAGAAACCTGGTACTACCGGGGTATAGCTTTAGCTGTGGTTGAGCAATATGCAGAGGCGATCGCTAGTTATGATCAGGCACTCAACCTGCAACCAAACTATCATGAAGTGTGGATTGATCGAGGTGTGGTGCTATTTAGTTTAAAACAATGGTCCCAAGCGATTGAGTCTTGGGATCAAGCCCTGGCCATTCAGCCTGAATTTTATCTAGCTTGGTATAACCGAGGTGTGTCCTTTGAAAACTTAGGTCGTCGTGAAGATGCGATCGCCTCCTATCAACAAGCGATCGCCATCAAACCCGATTTCCACCCTGCATGGTATAACCAAGCCGTAGCCCTATTTTACCTAGACCGTTTCGCCCAAGCTATATCCTGCTATGACAGGGCCTTAGAAATTAAACTAGACTACTGGGAAGCTTGGTTGGGTAGGGGTGCGGCTGCTGGTCATCTTCCCCCCCAGCAATCATCACTAATTGTAGTTAGTAGCATTTCTGCATCTAATCCTGCCCTTAACTTAGGCGGCTATGAGGGTAAATTAGCAAGTTATCAAGAGGGTTTGAAACACCTTCGCCCAGATACCCACCCAGAAGGTTGGGGAAGATTACATATAGCTGTTGGTAATACTTACTACGAGCAAGGCAAAAAAGAAACCGCACCTCGTGATTATTGGCATCATGCCATGTCAGAATACCAATTGGCACTATCCACGCTGACACCAGAAGATTTTCCAGAATTGCATTTAGAAATTTTGCAATTGCTGACCAAAGTGCTTGTCTGTTTAGGAGAAACAGTAGCGGCACAGGAATTACAAAAATGGGGGATTGAATTATTACAACAATTACTCACACAGCCCACCCGTGCTGATGATAATAAAAAACAACTGGGACTAAAATTCGCAGGTTTGGGACAACTAGCAGTTGATTTGGCTGTAAATAAAGGAGACTTATTAGAAGCTTGGGAAATCGCTGAACAGGGAAAAAATAATTGTTTAAAGTGGTTGATTCCTGATTTAAATTACCAACTCTATACTGGAGATTATAGCTCTATTCAACAATTGCTTAATCCCTCCACAGCCATAATTTATTGGCATCTTAGCCCAGCGGCTTTACACACATTCATTATCAAAGATCAATCACCATCACCCATTTTATTGTTTACACCCATACAAGATATAGAAGCAATTCCAGAAGAGGTAAGACGATTAATTGAATTTGAACATTGGTTAGCAGATTGGCAAGAATCGGCAACACTATCAAAACTATTACACTTGCAAAATATCTTGAATATTTCCACAATTGTTCAAGAATTGGAAGGGGTAGATACAATAATTTTAATTCCCCACCGTGACCTGTATAAGTTACCTTTACACAGCTTATTTAATCTGTCCTTTGCGAGCATATCTTCTGAAGATGTGGCAAATTACAATATTATCTATATACCTAGTTTAGCAATGGGACTTTCTTTACAATCTCAGTCATTCTCTAATGGGCATAAACATCATAGTCATCAGGACTATCCTTTACTTAAATCTGATAGCGAAGCCTTCAGTAGGAATCAATTAGCATCAGAAATTGTTAGCAAAACCTTTGCTATTTCTGAGGATTGTCTCGGTTATTAAAAGATGATTGTTGACAGTTGACTGTTAAGGGACTTCCAAAAAATAAAGTCCCTAATTAACGATAATAATCATCATTGGTAATGTTTTTTAATTCTCCCTCTTATCTGTTTAAACTTTAAGAGGGCTAGTGGTCTGTCAAATAAATTTTGACGGATAAGAAACGAACCACGAAGGCACGAAGGACACGAAGGAAGAAGGAAGAAGGAAGAAGGAAGAAGGAAGAATCAAAATGGCAACAAATGAACCCGTCAATTAGTTCTTGACAGACTACTAGACTAGTTGTTGACAATTTTATATCTATTTTCACTCATTAGAAATCATACTTAATATCCATTCTATCCATCGTCTAACTGTGCTAGAACGTCTATCAGCGGTTTTATTATTTAACTTTGAATTACAGGATAAAATTATTTTAATAATTTCACTTTTATCCGGTATTTCACCATTTAAAAGAGTAGATTCAAAAGTTTTATAAAAAACCTGACATTGTAAAATTTTTCTAATAAAATATAGTATTCTTATTTTATGCCTTTTTTTTAAATAATCGGTGCTTTCATCAGTCAACTTAAAGTTGATTTCTTTGGTATTTATGTCTTTATATTTATCAACAAATCCAAGATATCTAGCAGCATCAGTATAATACTCAGTCTGTCGTTGATCAAATTGATAATTTGCTGTAATCTCTTCCTTTGTAAGCTCTTTATTTAACAAAATTGTTAGTAAATCTATAATTCTTGCAAATGTATTTGCTTGTGGAAATGGAATATTTGTTGGTTCAGGAGCTATCGTAATAGATTTAAATATTTCAGATACATCATCATGAGTGATTATTTCGGGTGCTATAACATAATTTTTTTGTTCTACCAACTTTATAGAATTGTAATCTAATAAATTCTCAAATTTATATATAAAGAAGCTAAATATATTACTAGAATTAGAGTAAGTCATTAAAACTGGAATTACCTGCTTTGTTCTAATTTTATTAGCCCATAGTTGATATGGATAATAAAGCTGCCTGACTAAAAAATTATCCACATCATACAATTTAGCCTCCACCAATACAAAATAATTTTCACTCTCAAACCCTGCATCTATTTCACACTGAGAATTATCAACTTCGATTTCATACTGTTTATTATCTACTCTATCTTTTATAAAAAAATTAAACTTACCTGTAGACATTCGACCATAAACAGTTTGTTTAAAAATTTCCCCATCACTATTAATTAAATCATCTATAATATCTATATTGAAAGCACAACTTAAAGCTGCACTTTCTGAAAAGAGATTACAATAATCTATACTTTCTATACTGGAAGGAAAATCAACAGGAGTAGGTTCTAGAGAAGCGTCATAATCAACATTCAAGTAAGTATCAAATCTACCTATTGTATATTTTTTTCTGGAAATAGGTAATATAGACAGGTTATGTTTTTTAAAAATATTAGGCAAAGTATTAGAATGATCAAACTTAGCCATTAACCTACTTTCTCTGAATTCATTAATGCTATTTGACTCTATTTCAAAATATCCTATTTCATCTATTTGTTCTAAAATAGAGTATTTTTCAAATAGTGCTTCCCAAGCGATATCATTTTTGTTTTTTGGTTTATTAATATTTTTATCACTCATAGTTTTTTACTAAAATCTCATCCACTTTCCCTCTTTTTTTACCATTACAATTTATCGCTCTTATAGCTGATATTTTTGTATGTGGATAATCTTTATACAAGTCTTGGATAAATTCTGTATAAGCATTGCTTAGTAAAATATTACAACCCCTACTATTTAGATCATCAAATACTTCTTTTAATCTTCTTTGTTCCTGTTTATTGAAACCATTAACATCGTAGCCAGTAAAAGAAGCGGTTTCGGAAATTGGATCATAAGGAGGATCAAGATATATAAAATCTCCTCGCTTTGCATCTTTAAGAGCTTGTTGAAAATCAGAGTTTAATATTGTAAATTGGTTTTCATTTAAATATTTATTCACTGCTTTTAAAACAGCTATATCTAAGATATTCGGATTTTTATATTTACCAAAAGGCACATTAAATTGACCTTGAGAATTAACTCTAAATAATCCATTATAACAAGTTTTATTTAAGAAAATAATCCTGGATGCTCTTTGAACTTCTGTTTTAGACTGAAAACTCTTTTCTCGATCCCAGTCTCTAATATCATAATAATAATATTCATCATTTTTGTGATTTTTTAAATCTTCAATTAGTTCATCTAAAGAATTTTTAATTATTTTATAACAATTTATTAATTCAGCGTTACTGTCATTAATAACAGCTTTTTTAGGTTGCAAACTAAACAAAAGCGCACCTCCACCAATAAAAGGTTCGTAGTAGGTTTGAAGATTATAATTTTTAGGTAAGTGATTGGCTAGAATTGTCGGCACAAGCTGTCTTTTTCCTCCTGCCCACTTTACAAAGGGTTTAACTAACGGATTAACTGATACCATTTTATGACCTGCAAATTATTAAGTGACAATAGCTAATTAATACTAATGTACTATATAATTGATATTTTTGTATAGGATCACGATTGTACTATATTTTTTAAAAAATCTGGATTTTTGAGAATTATTGGACTATTCCCAGTTTAATTGATATTTATGTTGATCAAATTCCCAATCAATACATACATCAGATATGGAGTCTAGCGAATTTATTATATTAAAAACTTGAAGTTTATTTTCTTGTTAATATAAGCTAACAGCATATAAAATAATAGCAGCTAACCAAGCATCAAATTGGATAGCAAATTCAACAGTAGGTTGATAATTAATTACATTTGCTGTTATGTATTGTCAGTAACCCAGCCCTAAAGGGACTGAGCTTGTAAGAGAAATCAAACAAGCTGTACTGACCAGTCTAAGTCTTCACTGACTACGTTTTTTGAGTCACGACACCCACCGGATGCGTAGCTAGTTCCCCGCTCTGTCGCTTGTGATTAAACAGTTCCAAGGTTACTGGAACAGTGTTGCAAGTCATGCTGTCACAAAAATTCTAACTTGTTCAATAACCATTGCACGGCACTTTCCACATCTGGAACTCGTTCTCCTGGAGGTATGAGTGGACGATTTACCATCACAACCTTTATCCCTAATTTTCGAGCGGCGATAATTTTGGGATATGTAGCATTACCACCACTATTTTTGGTGACAATGGTATCTATATTATATTTGATTAGAATTTCCTGTTCATTTTCTAAAGTAAAAGGACCGCGATCGCATAAAATTAATCCTGGTGGTAGGACAACATCATTATTTGGTGGATCAATCATCCGCATTAAAAACCAAATTTCCTGTAGATGTGCAAAAGTTGCAATTTCTTGTCTACCAATTGTTAAAAATACTCGTTTAGCTTGATTTGCTAAAACAGCAGCCGCAGCCAGATTATTTTCTACCTCTAACCAGCAATCATCCTCAAGTTTTTTCCAAGGTGGACGAATTACCATTAAGCGAGGAATACCTACTTCCTCCGTCGCTGCGGCTGCATTTTCAGAAATCTGATTAGCGAAAGGATGAGTAGCATCAATTAATAGATCAATTTGCATTTCTCGCAGATAACTAACCAATCCGACTACACCACCAAAACCACCAATTCGCACATTACCAACCAGATTAGCAGGTTCACGGGTACGACCGGCTAAAGAAGCGATCGCCTCAATACCAGGAATATTTGCTACCTTAGCAGCCAATTCTACCGCATCACCAATTCCACCGAGAATTAAAATCCGCAACATACTAAATTCCCTGAAAAGCTGACACCGGAATCATAAAAACTTTAATTCTTCATTCTAAATTCTAAATTCTTAATTCCGCCCTGCGGTACTAGATTCTAAAGTTTTAATTTGATTTTGTAGTTTTTCTAAACTTTGCAAATGTGATAGGTGTAATGAATTAGTTAGCCAAATCAAACTACCACCAAATAAAGTTACCGTAGCAACTAAAATACCTGTTAACAATTTCATCTGTAAATGAAGACGTTTTACCTGATAGCGAAGCGCTGCTGCAGGCAGTTCAATTTGACTTTCCTGTGGAAGTTGGGGAATAGAAGCTGAACTTAGACTTTCATCTTCTGCCATTAATTCTACCCGCGTTTCTTGTACTCTGATAAATGTAACTTTACTTTGTAGCCAGTTAGTAATCAAATCAGGGGATTTTTTCTTAGCCCATTGCCAAGCAAGCATTTTAACTGCGGGCTTAGACATTTTAGTCATAAATTTTAGAGTTTTATTGAAAGTTCCAAAATTAAACTTTTGATTTATCAAATTAATTGAACCAACATCATAAAGACAATCTATGATTTCTTTAATTGTAATTTCTTCCTGATAAATCAAAGTTTTTAATAAGATGCGAACTTCATTTATTAGTTGCACCTCCTGCTCTTTTTCTTGAGCCTGTTGTGTTAAATGATTTGATATTTTTACTGATTTAGACATATTGTGAGGATAAGTTTGAGGTTTTTAAACGGCTTCCTAATACTAACTTAGGTTAATTAAGGAAATTATATAGGACTCTTATGGCGGTATTCACTTAAATAAGACACAAAATTTACCTAAAAAACCATATACCCAAAAACTTTCAACTCTGTTCCCTATTCTCTCCCTCAAAGATACAGCTTATTAACATCCCGGTAAATCTAAGGCAATTAACAATGCTTGCTCCAAATGTGCCATTACAACTTCAGAAAGTATTCCTCTTAAACGCAAAAAGCGGGTTTTAGATAACACCCGCACCTGATCTGCCATTGCGATTGAGTCCTTCTTGAGTCCGCCATCAGGTGATAAAATTAAAACTTGAGTGGGGTAAACTCGCTTCCCGTCTTGATAGGTGGTACAGGGTACTGCTAAAACCACTGGGCTGGATAGATTAATCACATCACGACTAACAATAATCACAGGGCGAGTTCCTCCCTGCTCCGAGCCTTCAGACATTTCTAGACGCGCATCATATACCTCACCCCTTCTCATCTTGGCGATTCCCCTAACTGCAAAGCCTCCCATTGCGCTGTAGCAAATTCCAACTCCAGTTTTAAGACTTCTGCGTGATAATCGGGATCATTAGCCATTTCTGCTAATGCGGCATCAATTTCAGACCGCTTTTGCATCGCTAGTTCTCTTCGCAAAGCCTGAGCGACAAAATCATTTCGATTTTTTGCTTTTCCTTCCAGAACTGCTTTATCTGTGGCTTCTAGGAGTTCCCTGGGAATGGTTAACGTCGTGCGAACGGTTTCTGTTTTCATAAAGCGTTCATGGTTTGATGACTGAAGTGATGTCTCTTATCATATCGTTTTACGCATCAATTTAGTTAATTTAACTTGGTCATTAGTCAGTTGTCAGTTGTCAGTTGTCAGTTGTTCAGTTGTCAGTTGTCAGTTGTCAGTTGTCAGTTGTCAGTTGTCAGTTGTTCAGTGGTAAAACTCTTGCCTATTCCCTGTTCCCTATTCCCTGTTCCCTGTTCCCTGTTCCCTATTCCCTGTTCCCTGTTCCCTGTTCCCTAGTTCTTTTCCAATTTATCACCTAAAATACCCCCAATTGTGGCAATCTGAGAAGTATAAGCCCTGGCAATCTGATATTTTAGCTACAGAAAATCTACCTGTTTAGATTATGCAAACTCTGCCGACTCTGGAAATTATCAACGCTACATCTAGTCAACCTGCCTTTGATACCACCATCAAACGCCGCAAAACCCGCGCTGTACAAGTGGGAGATGTCACCATTGGGGGTGGATACCCAGTGACGGTACAGTCAATGATTAATGAAGATACCCTGGATATTGATGGTTCTGTCGCGGGTATTCGTCGTCTCCATGAAATAGGCTGCGAAATTGTCCGTGTCACTGTTCCTAGTCTGGGACACGCTAAAGCTTTGGCGGAAATTAAACAAAAATTAATTAAAACTTACCGTGATGTGCCAATTGTGGCAGATGTTCATCACAATGGCATGAAAATCGCCTTGGAAGTCGCCAAACATATCGAAAAAGTGCGAATTAATCCAGGTTTGTATGTATTTGAAAAACCCAATACCAGCCGCACCGAATATACAAAAGCTGAATTTGACGAAATTGGCGAAAAAATCCGCGAAACCTTAGCACCGCTGGTAATTTCCTTGCGTGATCAAGGTAAAGCCATGCGAATTGGCGTAAATCATGGTTCTTTAGCTGAAAGAATGTTATTTACCTATGGTGACACCCCCGAAGGTATGGTGGAATCTGCCATAGAATTCATTCGTATTTGTGAATCTTTGGATTTTCACAATGTCGTAATTTCCATGAAAGCGTCACGAGTTCCTGTGATGATTGCTGCATATCGTCTCATGGCTAAACGCATGGATGATTTAGGCATGGATTATCCTCTACATCTGGGTGTAACAGAAGCAGGTGATGGTGAATATGGCAGAATTAAATCTACTGCTGGCATTGCCACATTACTGGCTGACGGTATTGGTGATACAATCCGCGTGTCTTTGACGGAAGCGCCAGAAAAGGAAATTCCTGTTTGTTACAGCATTCTGCAAGCTTTAGGTTTGCGGAAAACTATGGTTGAATATGTCGCTTGTCCTTCTTGTGGACGGACTTTATTTAATCTAGAGGAAGTGCTGCACGTAGTCCGAGAAGCCACTAAACACTTGACTGGGTTAGATATTGCTGTCATGGGTTGTATTGTCAATGGCCCCGGAGAAATGGCTGATGCTGACTATGGTTATGTTGGCAAAACCCCCGGTTACATTTCTTTATATCGTGGCAGGGAAGAAATTAAAAAAGTCCCAGAATCACAAGGAGTAGAAGAATTAATCAACCTAATTAAAGCAGATGGACGTTGGGTAGAACCGTAAAACTGTTGTTTCTATCGTTCTGTGGGATTACTTAATTTTTTTAATTTTTGGTCAGAATCAGGATATCCACCGATTAAAGGATGAAAACAGGGATTCTTATCTATTCATAATCGGTGAAAATTCTTAAATCCTGTAAATCCTGATTCTGACAATGTGCCTAACAGCAACTTACAAAAGAAGGGAACAGGGAACAGGGAACAGATAAGAAACAAAAGTTGCTGAGTTTAAAGCTCAGTCAAAAAAAAGATGTTTTTTAAGATGCGTAGCCCGAAAAAAACAGTGTCATTATTTCAATCTCATGTTTTTCAACATGAGTTTTTCCTGTTAGAAAGTTGCCCGTTCCCTGTTCCCTCTGAAGTTAATATTACTCTAGATCAGGTTCTATACCCAATGATCTTAATTGAGCTATTAATCTCTCTGTTTTTCGTTTTTCCAATTCAGCCTTTTGGCGTTCCTGTTCAGCCTTTTGCCTTTCCAATTCAGCCTTTTGCCTTTCTAATTCAGTATTTTGGCGTTCTTTTTCTACACTGGTTAATATCCAATTGCCCTCTTGATCATACCAACGTAACCAAGGCATTTCTACACCTTGATAATGACCTATCCATACCCCCAAGCCTAATTCTAGTCCAGGAATCCAAAAACGATCATCTACTAATTTTACTTCTGTAAAAATTCCGCCATTTAACTTGAACATTCTAAATTTTGACTCATATCTGTCAAATATTGCGTAGTAAGGTACTCTGAGTATTTGTTCATATACTTGCCATTTTCCTGGGGGTTTTTCAACATCTCGTAAGGCTTGTCCTAAATCTTCTTTTTCTGTTCCTGGTGATAGTAATTCAACGACAATATAAGGGTTTACTGCTTCTTGCCACACTACATAACTTAATCTTAAATCTCTATTTTCATACAGGTATGGTACTCCTAAGACTGCAAACCAATCTGGTCTTTTGTACCATGACGGATGACGTAAATCATAATAGAGATTTATGTCTGTTCCTGTAAATATTTCTTGCCAATTATAGTTAGGTGGGCAAAATGTGTCTGTTAATAATTGTGGTTGAAATACATGAAATTGATCTGGTAAACCAGGTTCCTCCGGGTCTTCGCTAGGAAGATCATACATTGTGGGTAATGTTTCTTTAGGAGAAAGTGGCGGATCTATTTGATACATTTTTCACTGTCCTAAATTTTAATTTTCTATATTAATCATAACCGATACTTTTTTGCTAACAAAAGCTAACAAATACATAAGTTGAGGTTTTCTCTCAACCAAGGCGTATCAACCAAT
>JAKOGY010000523.1 GCA_028658405.1 Dolichospermum sp. ST_sed8
TTTTGATACGGTTCATAATTGGCTACCAAACCCCGATTTAAAGCCGGAAACTGGTTCTAATTGGACTGCGGGAATAGATGTCAAATTGTCAAATAATTTGTTAGGACAATTTACATATTTTGGGAATAGTTTAGATAATAGATTGGGAGTAATTGCTGGAAAGTGGCAAAATATTGGGTTAGTAGATACCAATGGTTTAGAAGCAGCATTGCAGTTGAAAATTGCCAATGAATGGGCAACTTTTCTCAACTATACTTATACAGATGCTCAAATCAAAACAGGAACTGATAAAGGGTTACAGTTAGGGTTAATTCCCTACTCTTTGCTACAAACTGGTATTGGTTATCAAAAGAATGGATGGCAAGGTAATTTATATGCTACTTATAATAGTGGTTCTCGTCGTTCTATTTTTAATAATGCTGGGGTTGGAGATAAAAGTACAGATTTTGCGCCGTCTTTCTTTAATTTAGATTTGAGTGGCCGCGTTCCGGTAAGTAAAAATTTGGGACTAACTTTTTACTTAGAAAATATTCTGGGTGAACAATATGAGCGAGTTAATCGCATCTATAGTCCTGGTTTTACTTTCCGTGTGGGTTTAACTTCTAGTTTATAGAGACTTGCCATAGACAGCCTCTATAATATTCACTAAGAGGATGTTTTAAAAGTCTTTCGTTATGTATCCAAAATATTGAGATCCCCCTAAATCCCCCTTGAAAAGGGGGACTTTGACTCTAATTCCCCCCTTTTTAAGGCTACGGTGTACACACAAGTCTTCTAAAGTTGCCCCACAACGTTTAGATCCCCCCAACCCCCCTTTTTAAGCTATCCATTACCG
>JAKOGY010000524.1 GCA_028658405.1 Dolichospermum sp. ST_sed8
GCTTAATGCTATTTCTTCTCATTAACTGCACTTTCTCTCGCCTAATTAGGCGTTAGACTACTCAGCTTTGCGTGTTATTTTTTCGAGGTTTAACGTGTTTTAATCCTCACAACCTCTGCGGCAATTGCCGCTGCATTTAGAAATCCATCTCCGTGGTGATTAGAGTTTTTACAGATATTCTCGGACTTCTGAATCAAATGCAAATACTCTCACAAAAGAAGGAGGGAGTTAAAGGATACAAGATAATATCTAACTAAAGGGTTGTTTTGATGATTAATAAGCTACTTCTTAAACAGTTAAGGTACTGTTGACTTTTGAATTTTTTTATGGTATAGTTAAAAGGCTAACGCCTGATGAGTAGTGATAGTAAACCTAAAAGTCAAAAGTTAGTTAACTAAGATTCACAGATAATCATTGCTACAATCGTTTTAGTCTTATAGAATTCCATCTTGCCGGAATTATATGTATCTTGGCTCTATATTTTTAAGATTACTCCTAATTTACATCACCAATACTAAGGCGTTAGCCGTTCTTAATTCCCAGGTGTTGAACAGACAAATACCTGAAGTCCTGCACCTGCACTTCCCCTTTTAATAGGATACCACTTTGGATTAGGGGTTTCCCTCCACATCTGGGCATCAAGATTGTACAATCCAATATTCATCATTCTTGGACGACGACAATCAACTAATTCAGCCCCAAGAGTTTCTACCTGATAATCCTTAATAAATCTGGAGATGAATCTTGCAGTTCTATTAAGTACCCATGCAAAATTAATTATACATTTTAATAATAAATTGATAAAATAAATTATGGTTCTACCGCTCTCT
>JAKOGY010000525.1 GCA_028658405.1 Dolichospermum sp. ST_sed8
CTTTACCGCTACTTTTCTGAAAATATTAGCTGCACCGTTGCAATCTGCATTGATTTTTGTACCATCTTGAGAACGGTACAAGCCCCGGCTAACTCTTTTCCCTGATTCTTTCCACCCTTCGGGTTTTGCACCGAATGTAGGTAGAAAATCATTGTCTAGGAACGATGTTTTTGAGGTATAAGATTCTTCAGTTTCAACAAACTTAATACCGTATTGTTCACACAGTTGGGCAATACGGTTTTTTAGTTTTGCGGTAGGGATTTGAACAAATTTTTGATTAGTTTTCGACCCAAGATTTATGGAGTCTTTTTGTCCAACATTCCAACCAAAAACAACAGTGCCGATTTTATTATCAATGCAATGGTTGATTACGATTCTAGCTGCTTTATTAGTCGCATCCCTTATCCGGCGATTCCGCTTTTCAGTTATTGACGCTAATTGCTTAGACCAAAAACCTTGAGGTTGATTTTCTTTGAGAACCGAAACTCTTTTGTTGTACCATTGATTCACTGATTTTAACTTGCGTCCGTCAATCAGAAATGACGTACCAACGTTACTGACACAGGTTAGCCAGTTGTTCAATCCGTGATCAATTGATAAAACATTCTCAATATTTACGTCGGGCTTGAGAGAAGATATTTTATAAGTTAACTCCAAATAAAATTCATTGTTTCTTGGCAGTATTCGATATTCTCTGATGTCTTTGTGTTCTAAATTAGAGGGCATGGGAATATAAAAAGCATCAAGCCCAAACCAAACTTTTACCCTACTACCCATCGGAAATCTTAGTTTACCGT
>JAKOGY010000526.1 GCA_028658405.1 Dolichospermum sp. ST_sed8
GTTGCTGCTGTGTTAGGGACGGTTTTAATTTTTTCTCTGACCCCAGGCAACACCTTAAACTGCAAAGGTGATTTATCGTCCGCTACTTGATTTTGTGGTTTAAATTTAGTTTTAGGCATTGCCAAATCCTAGAGTATCGGGTATACTAGGTATCATAACACAACATTGACAGGTCGAATCAATGCTTTTATCATTCAAAACCGCGTTAATTCCAAATAACGGACAGGTTACAGCTTTTCGTAAAGCATCTGGAGTAGCTAGACACGCTTACAACTGGGCAAATGCTCAAGTTATAGATATCTTAGCTACTCAAAAAGAAGGCGAAAAACTTAAATTACCATCAGCGATTGACCTGCATAAAAAGTTAGTTGCTGAGGTAAAATCTGAGCATATTTGGTATTACGAAGTTAATAAAAATGTTCCTCAGAAGGCGTTAGCTGATTTACGCCAGGCTTGGGATAGGTGTTTTTCCAAAACATCAAAACAACCACGATTCAAGAAAAAAGGACAACACGATTCTTTCTATTTAGAATCAGGAACTAAGGCGAAACCAGCGATTAAAAATGATGGTAAAAGAATTAAATTACCGTCAATTGGCTGGGTACGTTTAGCAGAACCTTTACCGATTACAGCAACTCATAATTGCGTGATTTCTAGACAGGCTGATAAATGGTTTATTTCTGTTAAATACGAAGTTGAAAAACCTCCTATACTTGCAGACAGACCGACCATTGGCGTTGACATAGGAATTAAGGAGTTAGCAGTTTGCAGTCATGGTGAAGTATTCG
>JAKOGY010000056.1 GCA_028658405.1 Dolichospermum sp. ST_sed8
GAAATAAACACTAAGATTATCGCTGTCCAGATGTGTCTAGACTTTGGTAATTTTGGGTAAGTTTTATAGAACGGTTTATGTTCTACCCGAAGTTCAAGATTTTGATGTGCCATAGCTGGTCTGTTATCCCTGAGTGAACTAATGAATATAATTATACATTAATTCACAGTAATTCGGTATAACCTAAATTAATTAGGGTCTACTGAAGGCTGAGATCCTTCAACTGCTGGTGTTTGTTCAGGTGTAGATTCTACTGACGGACTAGATGGTGATTTGGGAATCATAAATTGCCGCCAAGTTCTAATTTGTTCTCGAGAATCAGTGTAAGCACTACTACCACGAGGGATTAACTTAGCCGTATCAATTGCTTTAGCCACATCCACCTCACTTTGAGAACGTGCCATTTCTAACAACTGTTGACTCCACTGGTCAATGGCAATATTGACATCTAAACGTAAACTATTACGACTAGAGACTCGATTTGCCAACTGGATAGCTTCACTTAAAGCCTCTGGTGTGCCAGTAACTGCGACTTGCTTGGCTTTTTGCCAACTGTCTTTAGCGCGAATTTGCTCTTGCCAACCATCTATAGATGATTGTGCTTCATCAGATAAAGCGCGTCCTGAAGAGGCGATTTTTTGGGCTTCACTAATAGCATTTGTTAAATTACCGCTATCAGCTAATGCTTTAGCTTGATCTAAATACGGTTGATCTTGAATGCGCTCAATTTTAGCTGTCCATAGCCTAATCTTTTTCCTGGCTTCTGGATATAATGCCCTACCAGAACGAACTTGATTAAGTTCAGCGATCGCTGTTTGTAATGAGCTAACATCTTCACTAATAGCTATTTGTTCAGCCCGATCTAAATATGGTCTATCTTCAATCGTCTCCACTTGGCCACGCCAACGGCCTATTTCTTGACGAGCTTCTGTAGCACGGGGATTATTACCAGGAATTAACTGGACTTCAGAAATAGCGGCTGTTAAATCATTAACTGTACCTTGACTAGCTAAGTTCCGGGCTTTTTCTAACCGAGCCACATCTTCAATTTCCAATTGCCAACGAGCAATTAATTTTTGTGCTTCATTATAAACATCTCTAGAAGCATCTATTTGTTGAGCTTGGGAAATCGCGGTTTCTAACCCAGCGACAGTACCCAAAAAGGCGCTTCTTTGCGCTTCACCCAAAACCATAAAATCATCAACTTCCGCCTGTAATTCAGGAATAGGGGGAATTTGTCGGGCAATTTCCAGAGCTTTATCAGCATTGCGCTCTTTCATTTGAGCTTGTGCTAATTTGAGCATTTTTCGGGCAAATCCTGATATTAACTCTTGAGCTTTTTGATATAGATAACTATCTGGTTTAATCGTTCTAGCTAATTTAATAGCTTTGAGTAAACTATCTACATTGCGATTTTTTGCTAAATCTTCTGCTTTGTAAAGTTTATCTCCATCTTCCCGCGCCGTAACAATAATATTATTTAATTGATCATATTTAGTGCTAGACCAGTATTTATTATTTACCCGCAGCAATCTAGCTGTGAGCATAAAAGCTGATTGCCAATGTCGTTGACGCAATTCTTGTTCAGCTTCTTGGTAAATTCCTTCTGCCTTTGACCAAATTGTCTGCCATTTTTGAATTTGCTCTTCTACCAGTTCACTAACTTTGACATCCGTAGGGATTTTTCGGGATGTAGCGATCGCTTCCTCCAGATTCCCTGCTTGGAAACTTTCATCAGCCAACTTGAGAATATCCCGTGACCATTCCTCCAAAAGACGATTAATTTCCCCCCGCAGAGGGTGATTTTCTGGTAGTTGTTTGACTAAAGTAATTGCTTGGAGCAAATCATTAATTGTTTGCTTAGAAGCCGCCAACTGAGCGCAGTGTAACCTCACTGATGCACTAGCCAACGGCCAGAAAATTTGTGGACAGTTAGGAGCAGAGGGTAGCTTAAACAGTATGGATAGTGCCACAAAACCCATACTACCAGGAATCAAAGTCAGAATTACCGCCCACGTGACCCAGTTTTTAGTCCAGCGGGGCAATTTTTGAATTAAAACATTGAGATTAAATGTAGGGGCAATCCCCTGTGGTTGTCCTTCTGAATTATTATTTATAGCCAAACCTGCGCCATCTTGCTTATTTATTTTCTTCCCGGACTGAGAATGAGAACCAATAGCAGCAGTATCACCCGTTTGATTATTTTCTATATAGTTGGGACCCAGCCCAATTGGTTCTCCTGCTTGGTCTTTAGACCAATTATCTGGAATATCCCGCTCTGTCATTGCTCACACCACACTAATTGAATAGCAATATGAAAGTAGGTAGATTAATATAGATAATTTTACATTACAGCAGATTGCAGATCAATCAGGTACAGAATCAGCAGTTCAAAGCTAGACACTAAGCCAATTTTACTCTTGACTCGGTGACTCGGTGACTCGGTGACTCCTGCTGTATGTTGGCTATCCTAACTTTCCCATCTAAAAAAACCCATCATTGACACTCATCACTCCCATCAATAACATTACTGTTCTTTGGTTTGAGTGTGACTGGTTACATTAACCAGAAATTGTAGATTCTGTTTGCAAATCTCCAATTAACTGGGTTAAATCCTCACTACTTGCTTGATAAATATTACCGCAAAACTCACAAGTTGCTTCTGCACCATCATCTTTTATAATCATGTCTTGCAGTTCAGCTTCTCCCAATATTTTCAGCGCCCCTAGCACCCGATCAAAAGAGCAGCCACAATGAAAGCGTAACATCTGACTTTCAGGAAATATGTTCAATCCCATATCTCCTAACAAATCATTAAAAATTTCTGTCAGTGTTTTACCTGCTTGGAGTAATGGAGTAAACCCGGATAAAGCCGAAACCCGTGATTCTAATGTAGCCACTAGCTCTTCATCCCTAGCCGCCTTGGGTAACACTTGTATCAGTATGCCCCCGGCTGCTGTTACGCCCTGTTCTCCCACAAATACACCCAAAACTAAAGCTGAAGGAGTCTGTTCAGAACTTGCTAAGTAGTGAGCAACATCGTCACCTATTTCCCCAGAAACGAGTTCCACTGTACTAGAGTAAGGGTAGCCATGGCCAATATCGCGGACTACATAAAGAAAACCTTCACCCACTGCTCCCCCAACATCTAGTTTACCCTGATCGTTGGGTGGCAATTCCACAGATGGATTACCGACATAGCCCCTAACCGTACCATCTAAGCCAGCATCTGCTAATATACCACCTAAAAGACCATCTCCCTTAACACGAACATTCACCCTAGAGCCTACCCGTTTCATGCTGGAAGCCATCAACAAACCAGCAGCCATACTTCTTCCCAATGCTGCCGTAGCCACATAGGATAGTTTATGGCGTTGTCGAGCTTCTTCCGTTAACCGAGTTGTAATCACACCTACAGCTTTAATCCCACCATCAGCCGCAGTTGCCCGAATTAATTGATCTGCCATGAAAAACCTGACAATTCTTTACAAGATGACTTTTATATTTTAGATTGTTTCGTGTCAGGAGTCACCGAGTCACCGAGTCACCGAGTCAGGAGGTTCAAGCGACTTAAGTATAAGTTAACACAAACAATAAAAAAGTAGGGGCGTATGGCAATACGCCCCCTACAGATTAAAGATTGGCGTTTGAATCAGGAGTCACCGAATTACCAATTACCAATTACCAATTACCAATTACCAATTACCAATTACCAATTACCAATTACCAATTACCATGCTAGGCAAATTTCAACAAAGCCAAATCCGCATCGAAATTGCAGCATCAGCCGATGCTATTCATGACAGTATTCTGCATCCTGCACAACTGAAAAAATGGCTATTGGGGCAAAGTTTCCCTCCAGAAATGCCCACAGAATTACCACCAGGATTTGAGTTCACAACTTGGACAGGTCCTGTGTCCATTCATCATCGAGTAGAAGTTGTCAAACCTAATTGTCTGCGCTTACTACTCAGTGGAGGTATTGATGGCTTTCATGAATGGTACTGGGGCGAAGGTTGGGTACAATCTCGCTTAGAAGGAATATCCATGTTACCCCTAAATTTAGGTCAAACCCTAAGTCTAGTAAGTTTACGTCAATTCTTAGCCACCACCAATTGACACTCCCCGGTCTAAAGACACGGGGATTCTTTGTTCAAGGACATGACTTGCTCATCCAGGATTTCTCCAGCACGAGTAGAGGTCTTATCTCCCAAAGCGTTGCTTGCGTCTAGCGCAAAAGTTCCCGTATGCCCTACGGTACTCAATCCTCGACTTGTGGATATTTCTAGCTGCGTTTTCATCTCTATCCATCACACAACCGCATTTACAAATATGCGTTCTGGTGGATAGGGATTTTTTGACAATTTCACCACAACTAGAGCATTCAAGGCTTGTGTATTGCGGATTGACCGCTACCGTGATTCTCTTAAATACTTTTCCAAAATATTCAAGCCAAACACGAAACTGATACCAAGATGCGTCGTTAATAGACTTAGCTAAACAATGATTTTTCACCATATTGTTAATTCTCAAATCTTCATAGGATATCAAGTCGTTAGACTGAACTACGCACCGTGCTAATTTCACAGCATGGTCTTTACGTTTCCTACTTATTTTGAGGTGGCGTTTACCTAAAATCTGCCTAGCTTTGCCTCGATTTTTTGAACCTTTGACTTTTCTGGAAACGCGACGTTGTGAACGTTTAAGAACCTTTTCTCCAATCCGCAGAAATTTAGGATTCTCAACCATTACACCATTAGAATCGGTGTAGTATTCTTTTAATCCTACATCCAGCCCAATCGTATTTCCTGATGGAGTTATATCTTCTTGACGATTAACATCAATGCAAAACTGACAATAATAACCGTCAGCCCGTTTGACTAATCTAACTCGTTTGATTTGATTTGTTTGGTAGAAATGCAAATCACGAGTCCCTTTAATTTTTAATCTACCAATACCTTTTTTATCGGTAAAAGTGATAGATTTACGATTATCCGCAAGTCGCCATCCTGATGTTTTGTATTCAACAGTACGACAATCTTTTTGGAATTGAGGATATCCCTTTAACCCAGGAATATTCTTCTTGCAATTATCGTAAAACCGAGAGATAGAAGACCATGCTCGTATGCCTTCGGCACGCTTCGCTAACGGCACTAGCTTGTTGTGCCATTGAATTGAGTTCATTAGCAAATGGAAAATTAGCCGCTAAAACAGCGCAATATTTCTGCAAGTCATTTTTACCTATATCTTTTACGTCCATCCATAGCCGAATGCAGCTATTGCGAACGAATTGAGCGGTGCGAATTGCATCATCTATTGCGCTAAATTGAACTGATTTTCCGTAAACCTTAAACTCAAAAACTAGCATTGTTCTTACTTTCCTCTTACCTCCAGTCTTATACTACTTCTCGCAGCGTAAGATTGTCAAGATGATTAGTGGTGAAATATTGAAATAGGTTAAAACCTATCGTGTCGTTTTTCATCCCCTGTCTAAAGCACGAAAGACGGAACTTCGTTCGGAGTTTCTCAGGGGCTTTCAAACTTTCCGGTTTTCCTTGTAACTTTCATCTTTGCGCCTCTGCGTGAGATAAAGATTACTTGATTAATGAAAGCGCTCCTCCAGTTGCCAAAATGCAAATAATGCCAGTTAACCCCGCGAGGGGTTTTTTATTTATACCTGTCACCCATGCAGATACTTTATCTGTGTAGGTAATTAATTCTGCTGTATCTATAGTAGCGATCGCCCATACCCAACCAGTATGAAGTCCCCAAGCTATCCCTAAATTATTCCCATCAGCTAATCTGGCTAATACTAATACCATGCCCATTAACCATAGTCCAGGAAGTTGAGGAAGAGTTTCTTTTTGTTCCCATACCAAATGTAAGACAGCAAAAATTGAGCTAGAAATAATTGCAGCTAACCAAATTGAATAATTTTGTTCTAACTTAGTCAATAAAAATCCCCGAAATACCAGTTCTTCTATTCCCCCCACAAATAAAGCTACTAAGGAAATTGTCAATAAATTAGATGGTATTAACTTGACATGAGATTTTTCCAAATAGCACCAACCAGCGCAAATTTGCCCGAAAAATACCATAGCTAGACTAAAAACACCCAAGCCAAAACCCAGAAATAAAGAACCGAAAATAGAAACTTTCCCTACTAATCCATAATCAGGGAAAGAACCCAATTTCAACCATTGGAATCCCCAGAGAATTAGCGGGACTAATAAATAGAGAGACACCAATAAAGGAATTTTTTGCTCTGGTTGTAAAGATTTGTGTATTTGCCAATTCAAGGTAATGGCTAAAATTGCTACTATTGGCAACCAACAACTTACCCAAACAATAAAAAAAGCCATGACCAAAAATACTGGTGTATCTTTAAGAAACCCCAGCAAAGTATTGGCCGATGACTCTAAAAATGACAGTGGAATAGACATAAAAAACATGACTAACTTCCCGCAACAATAGATTTCTTGATTATTCATCAAGACTGTACTAGAATTTGTGACTCATGGAAGAGGCCAAGTAGTTTTTTATGTCTTATACCACTAAATTATTTAACTACGGCTACTAATTAGCGGTAGCTTTAGGGATAAATTCATCAGTATTTACCTTAAACTTATCCCTAATAAGTGAAAAAATTTATGCTTCTGCGTCTGAGTCGTCACCATCATCATCAGACTGGATTAATTGTTTATCACTTTCACCAAGTTGAATTAGGTGAATATGTTTGTAACCTAGTCTAATTTCAAATTCATCACCAGGCTTTAAGTTCATCGCTTTGGTGTAAGTTGCACCAATCACAATTTGACCATTTTGATGAACACTGACCCGGTATGTCGGTTCGCGGCCGCGTCCATCTTTTGGTGCTTCTGGGCTGAGGGGAATACCTCTAGCTGACAATAAAGCATCATAAAAGTCTGTTAAATTAACTCGAACTTGGCTATTTTTAGTAACGGTGTAATAACCACATTGCTTTGCTCTTTCCCGACGTGGTAAAGTCGAAAGTTCTTTTACTTTCGATAGCAGTGTTTTTCCTGTCAATGGGGCAGTTGCAGTTTCAGTCATTATGCTCTAATTTTCCTTAATCTCTTCAAACTGATAGGGTAGCGTGGCGTTAGCCATTTCAAAATTTTTTCTCTGGGTTTAGTATTCAGCTTCTTAGCGAATAACCAGACTCCAGATAGTGACAGAGGTGAGGGTGATGGGTGAATTCCTGCTGATATGGCAGCAAAAAGACTCTATTATAGTTATCCAAAATGGGTTCTATAAGTCATAGTTGCCACAGACATTAATTTCAGTAATTTTACGGCAATTTTAACCATCATTGGCCATCAGAAATTAAATTATTTTCTCTTTGGGCTACTGTAGCGGTGTAACTTCAAGCCACCTTTACAAATCAGGTTAGTTCTACTCCAAAAAAGTCGTAGAGCCAATAAATTACAGGTTTTTCACATTCAGTGCTGCTCTCTCTTGCCTTTAAATTATAGGGCTAAAGACAGCATTATGATTTTTATGTGGTCTGACGGACATACACCCTTTTATTCTGCCTGTAGAGACATGAATTTTCTAGTCTCTACATTACGAAGAAACAAAAGAAGTATTAGCTGTGCTTATACGGCTATTGTTCCTGATTTTGTTAGTTCGTAATTACTCTATTAAATAGTAGCATGAAATAATAATAGCAAAATATTTTTTGAATTTAAAATTCATATTTGAACTAAATTTTGATCTAACTCCCTGGAATTGAGGAGGTAAAAAGCAGTAGAGATTTTCCTAGAGCTTCTTACTGTCATAAGGATAATGTCATAACTTTTATAAAAGTTAATCTTATTCAGACTGGCTTTGTTTGAGTGAGCGAGTTAAATCAAGGGAGTTTCTATGGCTTCGTCACGCAAGCTATCAATGACTAACCACAAAAAGCGGGGTAGAAAATCCCCGTTGTTGATCACTATCAGATTCAAAGCTCTCATCAAATTATCTACGTCTGTCTGGGGGAAGAATAAATTTACCACATCTATTGGGTATTTGATAGCGATGAGGAAAGATATTCACTTGCTTTAACACTTCTATATATTTAAAGATGGAGAATTTTTATAACTAGTACCGCAGAGCGGAATTTAGAATTTAGAATTTAGAATGAATACAGCATCAGCTTTTCACAGATTCGGAATGGTTCATTAACTTACTCCGGACTGTACTAGTCCGGCGTGGCGTAAATGAAGCAACCATTTAAAATAGAGGAAAAGCCTATTTCATCAGACTTTTGACTTCCAGACTGCGTTACTAGGGCTTGACGAAATAAGTATTAAGTATAAAAGGGTTAAGAGTAAAAGCAAAAAAGCTGCGGCCAACTCAAGCCTTAAAGAAAACCTATCTTTATACTCTACGCTACGCTGTACTATCAGACTTCATTTTTCCCTAGCTTCATGATTTTTGAAGTTGGTAAGGTAATAGAGAAGATTTAAACCCCAAATTTGGATTGATAATAATGGAAGTTATTTTTAAGATTACTCGACAACAAGAAAATTCTCACCCTGTTTTCAAATCTTATCTTTTGCAGGTAGAACCAGGTAATACTATCCTGGATTGTCTCAATCAGATTAAGTGGGAACAAGATGGAACTTTAGCATTTCGCAAAAATTGCCGCAATACAATTTGTGGTAGCTGTGCTGTGAGGATTAATGGGCGGTCTGCTTTGGCTTGTAAGGAAAATGTTGGGAGTGAACTGGCCAGATTAGAAAAAATCTCATTATCTGCAAATCAGTCTCCAACTACTCCAGAAATTACAGTTGCACCTTTGGGGAATATGCCTGTAATTAAGGATTTGGTTGTGGATATGAGTGGTTTTTGGAATAATTTGGAGAAAGTTGCCCCTTATGTGAGTACAGCCAGTAGACAAGTTCCCGAAAGGGAGTTTTTACAAACGCCTCAAGAGCGATCGCTCCTTGATCAAACTGGCAATTGTATTATGTGTGGGGCTTGTTATTCTGAATGTAATGCCATAGAAGTTAATCCTGACTTTGTTGGTCCCCATGCCTTAGCTAAAGCATATCGGATGGTGGCAGATTCCCGCGATAGCAATACAGAACAACGATTAGAAAACTATAGCGAAGGAACTCAAGGGGTTTGGGGTTGTACTCGTTGTCTTTATTGTGATTCTGTTTGTCCCATGGAAGTTGCTCCATTAGAGCAAATCACCAAAATTAAACAGGAAATTCTAGAGCGCAAACAAGCTAGTGATAGTCGGGCAATTCGTCACCGTAAAGTTTTGGTAGATTTAGTCAAACAAGGTGGTTGGATTGATGAACGTCAATTTGGTGTGCAAGTAGTTGGTAATTATTTCCGCGATCTGCAAGGATTACTTAGTATTGCACCTTTGGGTTTACGAATGCTAGTCAGAGGTAAATTTCCTCTTTCTTTTGAACCATCTCAAGGGACTCAGGAAGTGCGATCGCTCATCGAATCTGTACAAAACATTGATTAATTGATTTTGAATTTGTGAATTTGTGAATTTGTGAATTATGGGCGCAGGCCCTGCGCCCCTACTTAATTCTTTTTTCCTCTTTTTTTTCTCCTGACTCCTGTAGGGGCGTATTGCAATACGCCCCTACTGACTCCTCGATTAACTGGGATCTTGACGAATATTTAATTTTCTACCAAAACGGTCATAAACTAAAATATCCCATTGTCCATTGTTACTATACTCAAAGGCAATTCTATTCCCATCAGCGCTAATTGTGGGATTGCGGACTTCTCCCTGTATATCACCAGCTAAATTCCGTGATTGGCGCACATCTCTATCATAAAAAACAATCTGTGTTCGTCCTTGACGACTAGCAGCAAATACAATAAATTTACCATCGGCTGAAGCCGCAGGATGAGAAGCAATCGTATCAAAGGAGTTTAAATCAGGCAAATATACTAAATCACGAGTCACTGTATCAAACATATATACATCTTGACTGCCCCGGCGATCGCTCGTAAAGACAATATATCTTCCAGAAATTTGCGGATTTAATTCCGAGGAAGAACTATTGAGACTCCTTCCCCCCGAATCAAATGGGTAACTGAGTAAACGCGGATAGCCAAAACACCCAGTTAATGAAGTTGAGCATAAAATTAAAATAATTGATAATTTATAATTCATTTAGATGAAGATTCTAATTTTTAATTCCCCCCTTCTCAAAAGAAAAAGGGAGAAAAAGGGATGTACTTACAAAAACCAGCCGTAAGAATGTAAACCCTTACCCAAAAGATTCACACCTAAATAACAAATCCAAACCATCACAAAACCAATCGCGGCTAAAATTGCCGGTTTTCGTCCTTGCCAACCGCGAGTTATTCTTGAATGTAGATAGGCAGCAAATACCAACCAAGTAATTAACGCCCAAGTTTCCTTGGGGTCCCAACTCCAGTAAGTACCCCATGCTTCATTAGCCCAAACTCCACCGGCAATAATCCCAATTGTCAGGAGGGGAAATCCCAAGCCGATAATGCGATAACTAATATTATCGAGGGTTTCAGCCAAGTTAAGACGTTGAGGAGAAAGGGTTTCAGTAGCTGCTACAGATTGGGTTTCAGTCACAGTAACTAAATCTAAAACCGCAGTTACATTCCCGTTATTATTACTTTCCAACCGAGAAAAGCTATTAGTTTCTACAGCAGGTGAAGATGTAACTAACTCACCTGCTTTAAGTAATTTATAACCATTACTCCGATAACCACCATTACCAAAAGAACTACCTTGTAATTGGATATTTTGGCCGCGAGTCACAATTAAAAAAGCGATCGCTAACAATGCACCTACCATCAAAGCCGAATAACTCAACATCATGACACTGACGTGCATCATCAGCCAATTTGACTTTAAAGCAGGAACTAAAGGCTCTGATACCTGCATATTTGATGGTAAAGTCAGAGTCGCAAAAGCCGCAATTCCCATGGCTACAGGTGCAGTGACAACTCCCACCAAGCGACTACGACTACTATTTTCAGCAATTAAATGTACAGCAGTAATTCCCCAAGCGAGGAAAAATAAAGACTCATAAAGATTACTCAGAGGAAAATAGCCAGCTTCTATCCATCTTGCCCCTAATAAAGTCGCCATACACAAATTAGCGATCGCCATACCGGCTGTTCCCAAAGCCGCTGTCACCGATAAACTCGGAAAAGCCGCCCCCACCCAATAAACCAACATCGTACAGAATAAGACAGCAAAAGAGGCATTATCTAGCCAGTTCTGGAGTACAACCAGATTCATAAACACTTCTCTCCAGTGGACGCTTGAACATATCAATTCCGATTACCTTGATCCTAGCTGGTTTTGGTAATTGGAGATTGGGTATTAGTTATCCTTCATAATTCATAGCACCCAAATATGTAGTTAAAAACCGAGATGTGTAGGGGTTTAGCTCATGCTTTACCCCTACTATGGAATCACACAATTAAGAGGTTTTGAATATAAATTAGTCCGTGAGTTGCCCAAACTTGTCCATATTTACATATAATTTATTACAAGAACAGTATCAAATTAATATCACAAAAATTACCTAAAGTTATGAAACAAAGGTTATTTAGTCAAGGGTGGATAGGGGTGACACAAATTGTC
Source organism: Dolichospermum sp. ST_sed8 (assembly GCA_028658405.1). Taxonomy (GTDB): domain Bacteria; phylum Cyanobacteriota; class Cyanobacteriia; order Cyanobacteriales; family Nostocaceae; genus Dolichospermum. The sequence goes on from JAKOGY010000056.1 coordinate 11,618, forward strand.
ACTCTAGCTTCCCTGACAGCATTAACGACAATTACGACTATCAACCAGCCCAGTTATGCTGAAGGAACTCTGGTTGAGAACCGAAATTTTAAAATTGATATTGATTTTGATAAGATCAATACCTCTAGTGCGACTGTCAAATCTGGAAGAAATTCCGGTATTCCTATTAATATTTTAATTCAACTGTCTCAAGGTTTCTCAGAACCACCAAAGACGACAAAACTAAAAGCTGATGATTTCTTAGTTCAGGCTGCGGATAAGTATAAAATAGGAGATTATCGCGGGGCAATATTAGCTTATGACGAAGTAATTCGCCTTACTCCTAATAATTTTGAAGCTTTATTCTATCGCGGTATGGCTTATTATAATTTAGGAGATAATCAAGCAGCGATACAAGATTACAACCAAGTTCTCAAAATTAATCCTAACGATGCCAATGCCTACATCAACCGAGGAAATCTCCGTGATGCTTTAGGAGATAAACAAGCAGCGATACAAGATTATAACCAAGCTCTCAAAATTAATCCTAACTATGCCGACAGGACAAAAATGAAAATTATCAGGATGCTTTGAATAGAACTAGAAAATTACAACAATAGTATTTTTGTCAGAATCAGGATACCCAGGATTAAAGGATGTACAGGATGTTATTTTTTTATTATCCATGAAAAATAGAGATTTTAGAATAAGAACCAATCTGCTGTTCTTAATAGACTATTAGTGTAACTGTAATTTACAGTATTAAAATATTCACAAACAACATCCAAATTACCATCCTGAAAATCCTCAAATCCTGGAAATCCTGATTCTGACAAAAATACTATTGTTGTAATTTTCTAGTTCTATTCAAAGCATCCTGATAATTTTCATTTTTGTCCTGTCGGCATAGTTAGGATTAATTTTGAGAGCTTGGTTATAATCTTGTATCGCTGCTTGTTTATCTCCTAAAGCATCACGGAGATTTCCTCGGTTGATGTAGGCATTGGCATCGTTAGGATTAATTTTGAGAACTTGGTTGTAATCTTGTATCGCTGCTTGATTATCTCCTAAATTATAATAAGCCATACCGCGATAGAATAAAGCTTCAAAATTATTAGGAGTAAGGCGAATTACTTCGTCATAAGCTAATATTGCCCCGCGATAATCTCCTATTTTATACTTATCCGCAGCCTGAACTAAGAAATCATCAGCTTTTAGTTTTGTCGTCTTTGGTGGTTCTGAGAAACCTTGAGACAGTTGAATTAAAATATTAATAGGAATACCGGAATTTCTTCCAGATTTGACAGTCGCACTAGAGGTATTGATCTTATCAAAATCAATATCAATTTTAAAATTTCGGTTCTCAACCAGAGTTCCTTCAGCATAACTGGGCTGGTTGATAGTCGTAATTGTCGTTAATGCTGTCAGGGAAGCTAGAGTGACAATTTGTGTCACCCCTATCCACCCTTGACTAAATAACCTTTGTTTCATAACTTTAGGTAATTTTTGTGATATTAATTTGATACTGTTCTTGTAATAAATTATATGTAAATATGGACAAGTTTGGGCAACTCACGGACTAATTTATATTCAAAACCTCTTAATTGTGTGATTCCATAGTAGGGGTAAAGCATGAGCTAAACCCCTACACATCTCGGTTTTTAACTACATATTTGGGTGCTATGAATTATGAAGGATAACTAATACCCAATCTCCAATTACCAAAACCAGCTAGGATCAAGGTAATCGGAATTGATATGTTCAAGCGTCCACTGGAGAGAAGTGTTTATGAATCTGGTTGTACTCCAGAACTGGCTAGATAATGCCTCTTTTGCTGTCTTATTCTGTACGATGTTGGTTTATTGGGTGGGGGCGGCTTTTCCGAGTTTATCGGTGACAGCGGCTTTGGGAACAGCCGGTATGGCGATCGCTAATTTGTGTATGGCGACTTTATTAGGGGCAAGATGGATAGAAGCTGGCTATTTTCCTCTGAGTAATCTTTATGAGTCTTTATTTTTCCTCGCTTGGGGAATTACTGCTGTACATTTAATTGCTGAAAATAGTAGTCGTAGTCGCTTGGTGGGAGTTGTCACTGCACCTGTAGCCATGGGAATTGCGGCTTTTGCGACTCTGACTTTACCATCAAATATGCAGGTATCAGAGCCTTTAGTTCCTGCTTTAAAGTCAAATTGGCTGATGATGCACGTCAGTGTCATGATGTTGAGTTATTCGGCTTTGATGGTAGGTGCATTGTTAGCGATCGCTTTTTTAATTGTGACTCGCGGCCAAAATATCCAATTACAAGGTAGTTCTTTTGGTAATGGTGGTTATCGGAGTAATGGTTATAAATTACTTAAAGCAGGTGAGTTAGTTACATCTTCACCTGCTGTAGAAACTAATAGCTTTTCTCGGTTGGAAAGTAATAATAACGGGAATGTAACTGCGGTTTTAGATTTAGTTACTGTGACTGAAACCCAATCTGTAGCAGCTACTGAAACCCTTTCTCCTCAACGTCTTAACTTGGCTGAAACCCTCGATAATATTAGTTATCGCATTATCGGCTTGGGATTTCCCCTCCTGACAATTGGGATTATTGCCGGTGGAGTTTGGGCTAATGAAGCATGGGGTACTTACTGGAGTTGGGACCCCAAGGAAACTTGGGCGTTAATTACTTGGTTGGTATTTGCTGCCTATCTACATTCAAGAATAACTCGCGGTTGGCAAGGACGAAAACCGGCAATTTTAGCCGCGATTGGTTTTGTGATGGTTTGGATTTGTTATTTAGGTGTGAATCTTTTGGGTAAGGGTTTACATTCTTACGGCTGGTTTTTGTAAGTACATCCCTTTTTCTCCCTTTTTCTTTTGAGAAGGGGGGAATTAAAAATTAGAATCTTCATCTAAATGAATTATAAATTATCAATTATTTTAATTTTATGCTCAACTTCATTAACTGGGTGTTTTGGCTATCCGCGTTTACTCAGTTACCCATTTGATTCGGGGGGAAGGAGTCTCAATAGTTCTTCCTCGGAATTAAATCCGCAAATTTCTGGAAGATATATTGTCTTTACGAGCGATCGCCGGGGCAGTCAAGATGTATATATGTTTGATACAGTGACTCGTGATTTAGTATATTTGCCTGATTTAAACTCCTTTGATACGATTGCTTCTCATCCTGCGGCTTCAGCCGATGGTAAATTTATTGTATTTGCTGCTAGTCGTCAAGGACGAACACAGATTGTTTTTTATGATAGAGATGTGCGCCAATCACGGAATTTAGCTGGTGATATACAGGGAGAAGTCCGCAATCCCACAATTAGCGCTGATGGGAATAGAATTGCCTTTGAGTATAGTAACAATGGACAATGGGATATTTTAGTTTATGACCGTTTTGGTAGAAAATTAAATATTCGTCAAGATCCCAGTTAATCGAGGAGTCAGTAGGGGCGTATTGCAATACGCCCCTACAGGAGTCAGGAGAAAAAAAAGAGGAAAAAAGAATTAAGTAGGGGCGCAGGGCCTGCGCCCATAATTCACAAATTCACAAATTCACAAATTCAAAATCAATTAATCAATGTTTTGTACAGATTCGATGAGCGATCGCACTTCCTGAGTCCCTTGAGATGGTTCAAAAGAAAGAGGAAATTTACCTCTGACTAGCATTCGTAAACCCAAAGGTGCAATACTAAGTAATCCTTGCAGATCGCGGAAATAATTACCAACTACTTGCACACCAAATTGACGTTCATCAATCCAACCACCTTGTTTGACTAAATCTACCAAAACTTTACGGTGACGAATTGCCCGACTATCACTAGCTTGTTTGCGCTCTAGAATTTCCTGTTTAATTTTGGTGATTTGCTCTAATGGAGCAACTTCCATGGGACAAACAGAATCACAATAAAGACAACGAGTACAACCCCAAACCCCTTGAGTTCCTTCGCTATAGTTTTCTAATCGTTGTTCTGTATTGCTATCGCGGGAATCTGCCACCATCCGATATGCTTTAGCTAAGGCATGGGGACCAACAAAGTCAGGATTAACTTCTATGGCATTACATTCAGAATAACAAGCCCCACACATAATACAATTGCCAGTTTGATCAAGGAGCGATCGCTCTTGAGGCGTTTGTAAAAACTCCCTTTCGGGAACTTGTCTACTGGCTGTACTCACATAAGGGGCAACTTTCTCCAAATTATTCCAAAAACCACTCATATCCACAACCAAATCCTTAATTACAGGCATATTCCCCAAAGGTGCAACTGTAATTTCTGGAGTAGTTGGAGACTGATTTGCAGATAATGAGATTTTTTCTAATCTGGCCAGTTCACTCCCAACATTTTCCTTACAAGCCAAAGCAGACCGCCCATTAATCCTCACAGCACAGCTACCACAAATTGTATTGCGGCAATTTTTGCGAAATGCTAAAGTTCCATCTTGTTCCCACTTAATCTGATTGAGACAATCCAGGATAGTATTACCTGGTTCTACCTGCAAAAGATAAGATTTGAAAACAGGGTGAGAATTTTCTTGTTGTCGAGTAATCTTAAAAATAACTTCCATTATTATCAATCCAAATTTGGGGTTTAAATCTTCTCTATTACCTTACCAACTTCAAAAATCATGAAGCTAGGGAAAAATGAAGTCTGATAGTACAGCGTAGCGTAGAGTATAAAGATAGGTTTTCTTTAAGGCTTGAGTTGGCCGCAGCTTTTTTGCTTTTACTCTTAACCCTTTTATACTTAATACTTATTTCGTCAAGCCCTAGTAACGCAGTCTGGAAGTCAAAAGTCTGATGAAATAGGCTTTTCCTCTATTTTAAATGGTTGCTTCATTTACGCCACGCCGGACTAGTACAGTCCGGAGTAAGTTAATGAACCATTCCGAATCTGTGAAAAGCTGATGCTGTATTCATTCTAAATTCTAAATTCTAAATTCCGCTCTGCGGTACTAGTTATAAAAATTCTCCATCTTTAAATATATAGAAGTGTTAAAGCAAGTGAATATCTTTCCTCATCGCTATCAAATACCCAATAGATGTGGTAAATTTATTCTTCCCCCAGACAGACGTAGATAATTTGATGAGAGCTTTGAATCTGATAGTGATCAACAACGGGGATTTTCTACCCCGCTTTTTGTGGTTAGTCATTGATAGCTTGCGTGACGAAGCCATAGAAACTCCCTTGATTTAACTCGCTCACTCAAACAAAGCCAGTCTGAATAAGATTAACTTTTATAAAAGTTATGACATTATCCTTATGACAGTAAGAAGCTCTAGGAAAATCTCTACTGCTTTTTACCTCCTCAATTCCAGGGAGTTAGATCAAAATTTAGTTCAAATATGAATTTTAAATTCAAAAAATATTTTGCTATTATTATTTCATGCTACTATTTAATAGAGTAATTACGAACTAACAAAATCAGGAACAATAGCCGTATAAGCACAGCTAATACTTCTTTTGTTTCTTCGTAATGTAGAGACTAGAAAATTCATGTCTCTACAGGCAGAATAAAAGGGTGTATGTCCGTCAGACCACATAAAAATCATAATGCTGTCTTTAGCCCTATAATTTAAAGGCAAGAGAGAGCAGCACTGAATGTGAAAAACCTGTAATTTATTGGCTCTACGACTTTTTTGGAGTAGAACTAACCTGATTTGTAAAGGTGGCTTGAAGTTACACCGCTACAGTAGCCCAAAGAGAAAATAATTTAATTTCTGATGGCCAATGATGGTTAAAATTGCCGTAAAATTACTGAAATTAATGTCTGTGGCAACTATGACTTATAGAACCCATTTTGGATAACTATAATAGAGTCTTTTTGCTGCCATATCAGCAGGAATTCACCCATCACCCTCACCTCTGTCACTATCTGGAGTCTGGTTATTCGCTAAGAAGCTGAATACTAAACCCAGAGAAAAAATTTTGAAATGGCTAACGCCACGCTACCCTATCAGTTTGAAGAGATTAAGGAAAATTAGAGCATAATGACTGAAACTGCAACTGCCCCATTGACAGGAAAAACACTGCTATCGAAAGTAAAAGAACTTTCGACTTTACCACGTCGGGAAAGAGCAAAGCAATGTGGTTATTACACCGTTACTAAAAATAGCCAAGTTCGAGTTAATTTAACAGACTTTTATGATGCTTTATTGTCAGCTAGAGGTATTCCCCTCAGCCCAGAAGCACCAAAAGATGGACGCGGCCGCGAACCGACATACCGGGTCAGTGTTCATCAAAATGGTCAAATTGTGATTGGTGCAACTTACACCAAAGCGATGAACTTAAAGCCTGGTGATGAATTTGAAATTAGACTAGGTTACAAACATATTCACCTAATTCAACTTGGTGAAAGTGATAAACAATTAATCCAGTCTGATGATGATGGTGACGACTCAGACGCAGAAGCATAAATTTTTTCACTTATTAGGGATAAGTTTAAGGTAAATACTGATGAATTTATCCCTAAAGCTACCGCTAATTAGTAGCCGTAGTTAAATAATTTAGTGGTATAAGACATAAAAAACTACTTGGCCTCTTCCATGAGTCACAAATTCTAGTACAGTCTTGATGAATAATCAAGAAATCTATTGTTGCGGGAAGTTAGTCATGTTTTTTATGTCTATTCCACTGTCATTTTTAGAGTCATCGGCCAATACTTTGCTGGGGTTTCTTAAAGATACACCAGTATTTTTGGTCATGGCTTTTTTTATTGTTTGGGTAAGTTGTTGGTTGCCAATAGTAGCAATTTTAGCCATTACCTTGAATTGGCAAATACACAAATCTTTACAACCAGAGCAAAAAATTCCTTTATTGGTGTCTCTCTATTTATTAGTCCCGCTAATTCTCTGGGGATTCCAATGGTTGAAATTGGGTTCTTTCCCTGATTATGGATTAGTAGGGAAAGTTTCTATTTTCGGTTCTTTATTTCTGGGTTTTGGCTTGGGTGTTTTTAGTCTAGCTATGGTATTTTTCGGGCAAATTTGCGCTGGTTGGTGCTATTTGGAAAAATCTCATGTCAAGTTAATACCATCTAATTTATTGACAATTTCCTTAGTAGCTTTATTTGTGGGGGGAATAGAAGAACTGGTATTTCGGGGATTTTTATTGACTAAGTTAGAACAAAATTATTCAATTTGGTTAGCTGCAATTATTTCTAGCTCAATTTTTGCTGTCTTACATTTGGTATGGGAACAAAAAGAAACTCTTCCTCAACTTCCTGGACTATGGTTAATGGGCATGGTATTAGTATTAGCCAGATTAGCTGATGGGAATAATTTAGGGATAGCTTGGGGACTTCATACTGGTTGGGTATGGGCGATCGCTACTATAGATACAGCAGAATTAATTACCTACACAGATAAAGTATCTGCATGGGTGACAGGTATAAATAAAAAACCCCTCGCGGGGTTAACTGGCATTATTTGCATTTTGGCAACTGGAGGAGCGCTTTCATTAATCAAGTAATCTTTATCTCACGCAGAGGCGCAAAGATGAAAGTTACAAGGAAAACCGGAAAGTTTGAAAGCCCCTGAGAAACTCCGAACGAAGTTCCGTCTTTCGTGCTTTAGACAGGGGATGAAAAACGACACGATAGGTTTTAACCTATTTCAATATTTCACCACTAATCATCTTGACAATCTTACGCTGCGAGAAGTAGTATAAGACTGGAGGTAAGAGGAAAGTAAGAACAATGCTAGTTTTTGAGTTTAAGGTTTACGGAAAATCAGTTCAATTTAGCGCAATAGATGATGCAATTCGCACCGCTCAATTCGTTCGCAATAGCTGCATTCGGCTATGGATGGACGTAAAAGATATAGGTAAAAATGACTTGCAGAAATATTGCGCTGTTTTAGCGGCTAATTTTCCATTTGCTAATGAACTCAATTCAATGGCACAACAAGCTAGTGCCGTTAGCGAAGCGTGCCGAAGGCATACGAGCATGGTCTTCTATCTCTCGGTTTTACGATAATTGCAAGAAGAATATTCCTGGGTTAAAGGGATATCCTCAATTCCAAAAAGATTGTCGTACTGTTGAATACAAAACATCAGGATGGCGACTTGCGGATAATCGTAAATCTATCACTTTTACCGATAAAAAAGGTATTGGTAGATTAAAAATTAAAGGGACTCGTGATTTGCATTTCTACCAAACAAATCAAATCAAACGAGTTAGATTAGTCAAACGGGCTGACGGTTATTATTGTCAGTTTTGCATTGATGTTAATCGTCAAGAAGATATAACTCCATCAGGAAATACGATTGGGCTGGATGTAGGATTAAAAGAATACTACACCGATTCTAATGGTGTAATGGTTGAGAATCCTAAATTTCTGCGGATTGGAGAAAAGGTTCTTAAACGTTCACAACGTCGCGTTTCCAGAAAAGTCAAAGGTTCAAAAAATCGAGGCAAAGCTAGGCAGATTTTAGGTAAACGCCACCTCAAAATAAGTAGGAAACGTAAAGACCATGCTGTGAAATTAGCACGGTGCGTAGTTCAGTCTAACGACTTGATATCCTATGAAGATTTGAGAATTAACAATATGGTGAAAAATCATTGTTTAGCTAAGTCTATTAACGACGCATCTTGGTATCAGTTTCGTGTTTGGCTTGAATATTTTGGAAAAGTATTTAAGAGAATCACGGTAGCGGTCAATCCGCAATACACAAGCCTTGAATGCTCTAGTTGTGGTGAAATTGTCAAAAAATCCCTATCCACCAGAACGCATATTTGTAAATGCGGTTGTGTGATGGATAGAGATGAAAACGCAGCTAGAAATATCCACAAGTCGAGGATTGAGTACCGTAGGGCATACGGGAACTTTTGCGCTAGACGCAAGCAACGCTTTGGGAGATAAGACCTCTACTCGTGCTGGAGAAATCCTGGATGAGCAAGTCATGTCCTTGAACAAAGAATCCCCGTGTCTTTAGACCGGGGAGTGTCAATTGGTGGTGGCTAAGAATTGACGTAAACTTACTAGACTTAGGGTTTGACCTAAATTTAGGGGTAACATGGATATTCCTTCTAAGCGAGATTGTACCCAACCTTCGCCCCAGTACCATTCATGAAAGCCATCAATACCTCCACTGAGTAGTAAGCGCAGACAATTAGGTTTGACAACTTCTACTCGATGATGAATGGACACAGGACCTGTCCAAGTTGTGAACTCAAATCCTGGTGGTAATTCTGTGGGCATTTCTGGAGGGAAACTTTGCCCCAATAGCCATTTTTTCAGTTGTGCAGGATGCAGAATACTGTCATGAATAGCATCGGCTGATGCTGCAATTTCGATGCGGATTTGGCTTTGTTGAAATTTGCCTAGCATGGTAATTGGTAATTGGTAATTGGTAATTGGTAATTGGTAATTGGTAATTGGTAATTGGTAATTGGTAATTCGGTGACTCCTGATTCAAACGCCAATCTTTAATCTGTAGGGGGCGTATTGCCATACGCCCCTACTTTTTTATTGTTTGTGTTAACTTATACTTAAGTCGCTTGAACCTCCTGACTCGGTGACTCGGTGACTCGGTGACTCCTGACACGAAACAATCTAAAATATAAAAGTCATCTTGTAAAGAATTGTCAGGTTTTTCATGGCAGATCAATTAATTCGGGCAACTGCGGCTGATGGTGGGATTAAAGCTGTAGGTGTGATTACAACTCGGTTAACGGAAGAAGCTCGACAACGCCATAAACTATCCTATGTGGCTACGGCAGCATTGGGAAGAAGTATGGCTGCTGGTTTGTTGATGGCTTCCAGCATGAAACGGGTAGGCTCTAGGGTGAATGTTCGTGTTAAGGGAGATGGTCTTTTAGGTGGTATATTAGCAGATGCTGGCTTAGATGGTACGGTTAGGGGCTATGTCGGTAATCCATCTGTGGAATTGCCACCCAACGATCAGGGTAAACTAGATGTTGGGGGAGCAGTGGGTGAAGGTTTTCTTTATGTAGTCCGCGATATTGGCCATGGCTACCCTTACTCTAGTACAGTGGAACTCGTTTCTGGGGAAATAGGTGACGATGTTGCTCACTACTTAGCAAGTTCTGAACAGACTCCTTCAGCTTTAGTTTTGGGTGTATTTGTGGGAGAACAGGGCGTAACAGCAGCCGGGGGCATACTGATACAAGTGTTACCCAAGGCGGCTAGGGATGAAGAGCTAGTGGCTACATTAGAATCACGGGTTTCGGCTTTATCCGGGTTTACTCCATTACTCCAAGCAGGTAAAACACTGACAGAAATTTTTAATGATTTGTTAGGAGATATGGGATTGAACATATTTCCTGAAAGTCAGATGTTACGCTTTCATTGTGGCTGCTCTTTTGATCGGGTGCTAGGGGCGCTGAAAATATTGGGAGAAGCTGAACTGCAAGACATGATTATAAAAGATGATGGTGCAGAAGCAACTTGTGAGTTTTGCGGTAATATTTATCAAGCAAGTAGTGAGGATTTAACCCAGTTAATTGGAGATTTGCAAACAGAATCTACAATTTCTGGTTAATGTAACCAGTCACACTCAAACCAAAGAACAGTAATGTTATTGATGGGAGTGATGAGTGTCAATGATGGGTTTTTTTAGATGGGAAAGTTAGGATAGCCAACATACAGCAGGAGTCACCGAGTCACCGAGTCACCGAGTCAAGAGTAAAATTGGCTTAGTGTCTAGCTTTGAACTGCTGATTCTGTACCTGATTGATCTGCAATCTGCTGTAATGTAAAATTATCTATATTAATCTACCTACTTTCATATTGCTATTCAATTAGTGTGGTGTGAGCAATGACAGAGCGGGATATTCCAGATAATTGGTCTAAAGACCAAGCAGGAGAACCAATTGGGCTGGGTCCCAACTATATAGAAAATAATCAAACGGGTGATACTGCTGCTATTGGTTCTCATTCTCAGTCCGGGAAGAAAATAAATAAGCAAGATGGCGCAGGTTTGGCTATAAATAATAATTCAGAAGGACAACCACAGGGGATTGCCCCTACATTTAATCTCAATGTTTTAATTCAAAAATTGCCCCGCTGGACTAAAAACTGGGTCACGTGGGCGGTAATTCTGACTTTGATTCCTGGTAGTATGGGTTTTGTGGCACTATCCATACTGTTTAAGCTACCCTCTGCTCCTAACTGTCCACAAATTTTCTGGCCGTTGGCTAGTGCATCAGTGAGGTTACACTGCGCTCAGTTGGCGGCTTCTAAGCAAACAATTAATGATTTGCTCCAAGCAATTACTTTAGTCAAACAACTACCAGAAAATCACCCTCTGCGGGGGGAAATTAATCGTCTTTTGGAGGAATGGTCACGGGATATTCTCAAGTTGGCTGATGAAAGTTTCCAAGCAGGGAATCTGGAGGAAGCGATCGCTACATCCCGAAAAATCCCTACGGATGTCAAAGTTAGTGAACTGGTAGAAGAGCAAATTCAAAAATGGCAGACAATTTGGTCAAAGGCAGAAGGAATTTACCAAGAAGCTGAACAAGAATTGCGTCAACGACATTGGCAATCAGCTTTTATGCTCACAGCTAGATTGCTGCGGGTAAATAATAAATACTGGTCTAGCACTAAATATGATCAATTAAATAATATTATTGTTACGGCGCGGGAAGATGGAGATAAACTTTACAAAGCAGAAGATTTAGCAAAAAATCGCAATGTAGATAGTTTACTCAAAGCTATTAAATTAGCTAGAACGATTAAACCAGATAGTTATCTATATCAAAAAGCTCAAGAGTTAATATCAGGATTTGCCCGAAAAATGCTCAAATTAGCACAAGCTCAAATGAAAGAGCGCAATGCTGATAAAGCTCTGGAAATTGCCCGACAAATTCCCCCTATTCCTGAATTACAGGCGGAAGTTGATGATTTTATGGTTTTGGGTGAAGCGCAAAGAAGCGCCTTTTTGGGTACTGTCGCTGGGTTAGAAACCGCGATTTCCCAAGCTCAACAAATAGATGCTTCTAGAGATGTTTATAATGAAGCACAAAAATTAATTGCTCGTTGGCAATTGGAAATTGAAGATGTGGCTCGGTTAGAAAAAGCCCGGAACTTAGCTAGTCAAGGTACAGTTAATGATTTAACAGCCGCTATTTCTGAAGTCCAGTTAATTCCTGGTAATAATCCCCGTGCTACAGAAGCTCGTCAAGAAATAGGCCGTTGGCGTGGCCAAGTGGAGACGATTGAAGATAGACCATATTTAGATCGGGCTGAACAAATAGCTATTAGTGAAGATGTTAGCTCATTACAAACAGCGATCGCTGAACTTAATCAAGTTCGTTCTGGTAGGGCATTATATCCAGAAGCCAGGAAAAAGATTAGGCTATGGACAGCTAAAATTGAGCGCATTCAAGATCAACCGTATTTAGATCAAGCTAAAGCATTAGCTGATAGCGGTAATTTAACAAATGCTATTAGTGAAGCCCAAAAAATCGCCTCTTCAGGACGCGCTTTATCTGATGAAGCACAATCATCTATAGATGGTTGGCAAGAGCAAATTCGCGCTAAAGACAGTTGGCAAAAAGCCAAGCAAGTCGCAGTTACTGGCACACCAGAGGCTTTAAGTGAAGCTATCCAGTTGGCAAATCGAGTCTCTAGTCGTAATAGTTTACGTTTAGATGTCAATATTGCCATTGACCAGTGGAGTCAACAGTTGTTAGAAATGGCACGTTCTCAAAGTGAGGTGGATGTGGCTAAAGCAATTGATACGGCTAAGTTAATCCCTCGTGGTAGTAGTGCTTACACTGATTCTCGAGAACAAATTAGAACTTGGCGGCAATTTATGATTCCCAAATCACCATCTAGTCCGTCAGTAGAATCTACACCTGAACAAACACCAGCAGTTGAAGGATCTCAGCCTTCAGTAGACCCTAATTAATTTAGGTTATACCGAATTACTGTGAATTAATGTATAATTATATTCATTAGTTCACTCAGGGATAACAGACCAGCTATGGCACATCAAAATCTTGAACTTCGGGTAGAACATAAACCGTTCTATAAAACTTACCCAAAATTACCAAAGTCTAGACACATCTGGACAGCGATAATCTTAGTGTTTATTTC
>JAKOGY010000527.1 GCA_028658405.1 Dolichospermum sp. ST_sed8
ATTGTTGACACAGAAAAACCGCTTGTTCTCGAATTTCTGCTTCACTCAAAAAGGTTAAAACAACTCTTTCAGAATTTACCGGTGCATATTCAATTTTACATTCTGTCCCAGTCGCGTGTCCTTCAGCACTATATAACAATTCTCTCTCTAAAAGTGCATTAATCAACATTGATTTACCCGCACTAAAAGCACCAGCAAAGACAATTTCAAACTTGGGAGAAATGGCTTTATCCAAAGACATTTGCACAGATGTAATATCCTGAGAACGCAAAGCCGCTTCTTGGTGTAAAAGTTGGAGAATTGTCTCAACTTGTGCTTGTAATTGCTGACACTGGGGCATTAAACTTGACATATAAAGTAGTAAACAAGGTGCTTGACACTCTCAGGGCTAAAGCCGCTGAGATTCTTGATTCAACGAGTCCACTTAACTTAGAACCCTTGCGGTATCTAAGCCAGAGGTGGTTCTCTCCCCAAGCGTTAACTTTCCCTCTGCCCGAAGGTAGTTGCATTACTGCAAAATTTGATTGAGTTTAAATTCTGTGTCGTCTAGTTCCCATGAAGATTTTACCTATTCCTGGGAAGGAACTAGAACTATGGAATAGAACCCCATATCTTCAATTGTCAAGGTACAGATTGCCGTTAGGCAGTTAGGTTTTTAGACAGGTTGATTACCATTCCTGTTGTGAACAGTATAACATCATCAAATACAAAGGCGATAAATCTTTACTCATTTTAACCAATCTTTACAAAAAGAAAAACTCTATGCGCTTTATTACCGCAC
>JAKOGY010000528.1 GCA_028658405.1 Dolichospermum sp. ST_sed8
CCCTTTTTCTGAACTTTAAAGTGCCAGCCGAGGAAATCAAACCCATCTGTCGCGGCGGTTAGCTTTGTCTTTTTCTCATTGACCTTCATTCCCCGTTTTGCTAGGAACTGACTGATTTTGTCAAGTATTTCTGTGGCATCGTCTTGAGGTCTAAGTATTATTACCATGTCGTCCGCGTAGCGGACTGATGGTTCAGTAATCTTTTCCCTTGAGGTTTTGTCTGTAATTCGTTTACTAGTATCATGGTGATATCTGTGAATACTTTCAATCCCATTTAAGGCGATGTTAGCTAGTAGTGGACTTACCACACCCCCTTGGGGTGTCCCTTGTTCGGGAAATTCTGGATTGACTCCGGCTTTGAGACATCGGAAGATTCCTTGTCTTATGCTATAAGGAGCGATGAGTCTGTCCATGATGGCGGTGTGGTTTATCCTATCAAAGCATTTTTCGATATCGAGTTCTATAACTCGTTTATCTATTCCATTTCGTGTAGAACATAGGTTGTTGTACAGGTATTTCTGGGCATCATGTGCCGAGCGTCCTGTCCTAAACCCGTAGCTCCTGGCGTGGAAGGTTGCTTCGTGGGCTGGTTCTAATGCGTATTTAACAAGGCATTGATACGCCCTATCTGCAATAGTGGGGACTTTCAACATCCTGATAGTACCGTCCTTTTTGGGGATGGGTATTTCTCTTAACCCCTGGTGTTTCCAGTTGCTAACGGATGCTTTTAGCAGTTCATTAAGCTCAAAGCGTTCCTT
>JAKOGY010000529.1 GCA_028658405.1 Dolichospermum sp. ST_sed8
CGGTAATGAAAAAAGATTCAATGCCTTTATTACCGCCCGTGTCGCTTCCCTCTCAGCCCTAAAGCGACTGAGTTTCCCGCATACCGCGAGGTCTTATGAAGTTGAGAAACTATTTTCTTCTCTTATGTGTATTTTGACTTATTGCTAATAAAAATGTCAGCAGAAAATAACCATGATATATAATTGTAAAATTAGTGTATCAAACAAGTTTGTATCTTACTTGGTTTTTTAGTGCTATTCTTAATATCATACAGGTACAAAATATAACAAAATAGAAAATAACACGACTATAAATATGGATAATCCCAATATTGAACTTGACAAAGTTCGCCGTCAACTGACTACCCTGGAAAGTCCCAAAAAACTCAAAATCCTAGTGGTTGACGATGAACCAGATAATCTGGATCTACTGTATCGGACATTTCGCCGTGATTTTCAGGTGCTAAAGGCTGATAGTGGAGTCACGGATTTACAACTATTGGCACAGGAAGGAGTCATGGGAAAGAACAAATAAGAAAATATCCTAAAATTTCTTGTGGTGCAGGCATCTTGCCTGTTAATAATATTAGGAGGGAACCAGATGCCCATCCCACAAGATTAACTTATCTTTTTTGTGGAGTCCTCTTATTACCTATAGGCTACTATTTGATTTTTGAACAGATACGTAGGGTGTGTTAGCGATAGCGTAACGCACCATTCTTAAGGATTTCGTG
>JAKOGY010000057.1 GCA_028658405.1 Dolichospermum sp. ST_sed8
ATCCTGTAAATCCTTAAATCCTGGATATCCTGATATGGCTAACGCCACGCTTCGCTATCAGACAACAAAAATAATCAATCACAAAGCATCCCAAAAATATCATCGGGAGATTTTAACACAAAAACCTAAATGTTAAATTAACTATACCCAGTGGTGACAAGTTAAGGCTGTAAGTCTTTTATCAAGAAGTTTTCAGAGAATTGTTGAAAAAAAAACTGGTCAGACCCTCGTCAGTTGGTGTCCTAACTACCTTGGCGGTTGCTATATTTAAAAACTCAGTATCGTCTATTTCCCCCTTCCAATCAGAAAACCGCCTGTAGGTGCAAAATCTAACAACAAGCGGTTTTCTAGGATAATTATGAAGTTAATTAACTACTAGAACCACTTGTTGCTAATTCCGCTAAACGTTCCTGTTGATCTTGAGATATACAAGATTGAATCACCGTTTCTAAATCACCTTCCAAAACAGGGTTCAGAGTATAGTTTTGACCTAAACGGTGGTCAGTCACCCGGCTATCTTTATAATTGTAAGTACGAATTTTTTCAGAACGAGAACCTGTACCAACTTGCAATCGTCGCAAAGAACTGACAGCATCCTGTTGTTCTCGCAACTTTATTTCATACAACTTAGCCCGGAGAATTTGCATTGCCCGTTCCTTATTCTGCAACTGACTCCGTTCTTCCGTACAGAAAATCCGAATCCCAGTAGGTTTGTGGAACAAATCAGCCGCTGTTTCCACCTTGTTCACGTTTTGTCCACCAGCACCACCAGAACGCGCCGTACTCATTTCAATATCTTTCGGGTCAATGTGGATTTCCACATCATCCACTTCTGGCATAATCGCTATAGTAGCAGTCGAAGTGTGAACTCTTCCCCCAGATTCAGTGGCTGGTACGCGCTGTACACGATGGACACCAGCTTCAAACTTGAGTTTACTGTAAACACTATCCCCTTGAATTTCTAGAATTACTTCTTTAAACCCGCCCATTTCCCCCAAAGATTCGCTAACTAGCTTCACCTTCCAGCCTTGGACATCAGAATAACGGGAATACATCCGCAGTAAATCCCCTGCCCAGATACTAGCTTCATCTCCACCAGTACCAGCGCGAATTTCCAACATAATATTTTTATCATCGTTGGGGTCACGGGGTAGTAGTAACACCTTTAAGCGACTTTCTAAATATTTCAGCTTGTCCTCTAGTTCACTGACTTCCAAGGCTGCCATTTGATGCAATTCTGGATCACTATTAGACTCTTTGAGTATCTGACGCGCTCCTACCAATTCATCCTGGGCTGTTTTCCAATTTTCATAAGTATCAACTACCTCTTCCAAAGAAGAACGAGACTTAGCAATTTTTTGATACTCATCAGGATTACTAGCAGTATCAGGATCGGCTAAACGACGTGTTAATTCATGAAAAGTTTGTTCAACAGATTTCAGTTTCTCCAGTAAATATGATTCTGCCATGATGACTAAATAATCTCCTTAAAAATAACAAATTGGCTCAAGCATTAAATGACAAGCGACCCAGCACTATGCAGGGTCGTCTGTGGCAACGCCACGCTATCAACAGCTACAGCCAACCAGCTACTTTTGATTATCTTCGCCAGTTTGAGTTTCAGTTTGAGTGCTGGACATACCATATTTACGGAGGAAGCGTTCTACACGTCCTTCAGTATCAATCATTTTTTGAGTACCAGTGTAGAAGGGGTGATTTCCAGACCAAACATCTACGTGTAATTCGGGCTTGGTAGCACCAATGGTCATAATAACTTGACCATTACAGTAGACTTTAGCGTCTGGATACCATTTGGGATGAATATCAGGTTTAGCCATTGTTTTTGTTGCGAATCTATTTTATAAATTTTGACACTTTAGATTTTAGACTGTGAGATAAATCTCTATGGCTTAGGCCACGCTTTGCTATTATATATCTCTATTATGCTTCAAAGACGATACATATTACCGCAATGGCTGATGGAGAAAAACCCCAAATCCAAAATCCAAAGGCGATTAACGTTTGGAGTATTGAGGTGCTTTGCGGGCTTTGTGCAAACCGTATTTCTTCCGTTCTTTAGCTCGTGGGTCACGAGTTAAATAGCCTTCAGTTTTCAAAGGTGAACGGTTATCTGGGTCAAGTTGACACAATGCCCGAGCAACTCCGAGACGAATAGAATCGGCTTGTCCAGTTAAACCACCACCTTCGGCTTTCACCAAGATGTCGTATTCGCTTTCTAATCCCAATGTTTCCAAAGGTGCTTTGATAGCTCCTAAGTAGTTGGGATTGAATTGGAAATACAAATCTCCATCTTTACCATTAACAGTCATTTTCCCTTCACCGGGAACTAGACGGACGCTGGCAACTGAGCATTTACGGCGACCAGTACCCCAGTAAACGGCACGACCGCTAGTAGTTTCTGCTACTTGCATTAATTTTCTCCAGGAATTGTATTAATTGTGATTTCTTTAGGTAGTTGTGCTGCATGAGGGTGGGTTGGTCCTGCATACACTTTCAGCTTGGTAAATAACTGCTTACCTAAACTACATTTAGGTAACATACCTTTGACAGCGTGTTCAATAATTCTTTCTGGTAAGCGCTGTTGTAACTTAGCGAAGGTTTCTGTTTTCATTCCACCAGGACGGCCGGAATGACGACGGTAAAGTTTTTGAGTCCGTTTTTTACCTGTAACTGCCACTTTCTCAGCATTGATAATAATGACAAAATCCCCCGTATCAATATGGGGTGTAAATTCAGGTTTCTTTTTGCCTCTGAGAATCATGGCAACTTCGGTAGCAAGACGACCCAGACGTTTATCTGTAGCGTCTACTAAGTACCAATCGCGCTCAATAGATGCTTGAGGGGGAAGGTAAGTTTTAGTCATTTTTTTTGTCCTTTGTCAGTGCCTTGTCAAAATTCAAGGCGATAGCTTAATCATCTTAATCACACAAATCATAAAAATCATAGTTCAGATGATTATTCATGACCCATGACTAGGTATGGTTGGGTGTCATACCAAATTTTTAGCGGAAAGGGAAAATCGGGATAACGCTTAATCATCTTCATCACACAAATCATAAAAATCATAGTTCAGATGATTATTCATGACTAAGTATGGTTGGGTGTCATACCAAATTTTTGGCGGAAAGGGAAAATCGGGATAACCGACTCTCAACAAGCATAGCCCGTGAGCGGGTGCAGAATATTTCACTTCTTCCCGGCGTTCTTGTTGCCAGATTTCGGTGAAGTCATCTAGAGTCCGCTGACCAGAACCCACTTGTACTACCATTCCTATTAACAGCCGCACCATGCCATATAAAAATCCATTAGCCTGAATTTCAATATGGATAAATGGTCCAATTCGACGACATTCTACTGCTTGCACTTCTACCCAGGAATGCGATCGCGCTGACCCAGCCCGTTCAAAAGCAGATAAATGGTGTTTTCCCAGCAGCGGTTTCAGAGCAGATGTAATTAAGGCTTCATCTAAGGGAGCATAATAATAATGCCAACTGAAAGATTGCGCGAATAAATTCGGCAAATCTTCAGTATAGATAGTGTAGCGATATCGTCGGTAAACTGCGCTAAAACGAGCGTGCCAACTTTCACTTACACCTGCTGATGCCCTGATCAATATCCCTGGGGGCAAATAGCCATTAAGAACTTTTGCCCACCTATGAGCAGGAATTAAAGTTGTAGCTTGAAAATGGGCTACTTGAGCGGCAGCATGAACTCCAGAATCAGTTCGACCTGCTCCATGGAGTGTCACATGATACCCTAGAACAGTGGCGATCGCTTTTTCTATCTCTTCTTGGACAGTGCGCTGTCCTTTTTGTCTTTGCCAGCCGTGAAAATTAGTACCTATGTACTGAATAACCAGGGCTACTCGCTGAGTAGAATTATGCTGGCTGATTTCTAACATAGTTTTTTGTCAGTTGTCAGTTGTCAGTTGTCAGTCGTCAGTTGTCAGTTGTTTGCTACTGACCAATGACCAATGACCAATGACTAATAACTAATAACTTTAAACTAGTTCAATAATCGCCATTTGAGCATTATCACCGCGACGGGGTACGGTATGCAGAATGCGAGTATAACCACCTTGACGGTTACCATACCGAGTAGGAGCTTGCTCGAATAGTGCATGAACTAAAGTGCTGTCGTAGATATAACCCAATGCCTTCCGACGCGATGCTAAAGATCCATCTTTAGCTAGGGTAATCATTTTATCTACTTCACTGCGGACAACTTTAGCTCTGATTAAAGTTGTAGTAATTCGACCATAACGGACTAATTCTGTGGTCAAAGCTCTGAGAAGAGCTTTACGTTGATCCGCTGGTTTACTAAGTTTTTTGACTCGGCAACGATGACGCATAACAATGCAAAAGTGAATTACTAATGGTTTTGCTTTAGCTGGGTTTAGAGCTTCTTTCTTGAGGTAAGGTAATACCTAAACGACGCTGTAAAGCTTCAACTACTTCTTCTGCTGACTTTTGACCAAAGTTTTTGATTTCTAAAAGGTCTTCTTGGGTATAATCCAATAAATCAGCTACGGAATTTACTTGAGCGCGTTTCAGACAGTTATAAGCTCTTACAGATAACTGCAACTCTTCAATGGGAATTTGAGCGGTAGGATCATCTGGGAGATCTGAACCCATATCCGATGGTTCTAAGGAGATATCTTTCAAGGGATTGAATAAATCTACCAAAATTCCAGCGGCAGATGATAGTGCTTCTTGGGGAGAAATACTACCATTAGTCCATACTTCCAACAGAAGTCGGTCTTTCAAAGAGCCATCGTCACGGGTTTCTTCAACACTATAGTTGACTTTCCGCACGGGCATAAACACTGAGTCAATTTGCAGAAAATCCAAAGATGTGGCTTCTTCTCTGCCTCGTTCTACAGTCCGATAACCTTTGCCCTTCTCAATCCGAAATTCCATTTCCAGTTTTCCACCTTCAGCGATGGTGGCGATATACTGGGTCGGGTCAATCACTTCTACTTCACTAGGTAAATCGAAATGTGCCACAGTAACTGTTGCCGGGCCATTAACGAGTAAGCGACCAATTTGGGGTTGAGAAGAATAACTCTTGAGAATCACATCCTTCATTCGCATGAGGATTTCCAGTACATCTTCTCTTACCCCTGGAACTGTCGCAAACTCGTGGCTAACACCAGCAATCCTCACTGCTGTTACTGATGTCCCTTCTAAATTAGAAAGTAAAACCCGCCGCAACGCGTTGCCAACAGTTGTCCCTTGACTACGCTCTAGGGGTTCTAGAACGAACTTACTGTAATAGCTCCGACTTTCTTCAGCATTAGACTCTACACATTCAATTTGAAACTGCGCCACGGAGTAGCCTCCCTTTTTTAAGGTGCTGCTAGAAGACAAAGTTAATTGCTTCTCGAATTTTCGGGAATGTTCTGGAGTTTTTGTTAAGGTTGTTCAAAAGGATTAACAACTGGTTAATCAACTTTGATTCCTCAATTTAGACCACAGGCATTATTGTTTGATTTCTACAAAGTATGGCAACCCTCTCCAGGAGAAAAGCTGACACGCTATTGTTTTCCTACGTGAACTTATTTACCCCATGCGTTTAAATTTGACAAGTATTCGCTTGGGGAAATAGTTCAAATTGACAAGCCACAGAGGGCATTATTTGTCATTTTCCAGAGCTTTTAATCTTTCGGCTTCAGAGCCAAATAAGTTCTGTTTAAACTCGACGGCGCTTGGGTGGACGGCAACCGTTGTGGGGAATTGGGGTAATATCTCGAATGAGTGTAATTTCCAATCCTGCACCTTGAAGCGCCCGAATAGCGGTTTCTCTACCTGCACCGGGACCACTCACCATCACTTCGATTTGCCGCATTCCTTGGTCTGTGGCTCGTCTAGCTGCGCTTTCAGCAGCGGTTTGTGCCGCAAAGGGAGTTCCCTTTTTTGCCCCTTTAAATCCACTAGAACCAGCACTTGCCCAGGAGATCACATCTCCCTTTTGATCGGTAATCGTGACAATGCTATTGTTGAAGGTAGACTGAATGTAAGCAACCCCACTGGGTACGTTCCGCTTTTGCTTTTTGCTCCCGGATTTTTTCGTTGGTTGTCTGGCCATATTTCTTTAGTGAATTTAAGGTACAACTTGCTGTAATCAGCAAGTTTAGAAAAGTTATTTGCCTGGGGCTTTCTTCTTACCAGCCACTGTCTGTCTTCTACCACGTCTGGTTCTAGCGTTGGTACGGGTTCTTTGCCCACGCACTGGTAAGCCCATGCGGTGTCTACGCCCTCTGTAGCAGCCAATATCAATCAAACGCTTAATATTTAGTCCTTCTAAGCGGCGTAAATCTCCTTCAACTTGATAGTTGCTTTCGATTTCTCCTCTGAGAGCGGCTACATCAGCATCAGATAGGTCTTTTACGCGGATATCTGGATTTACACCAGTAGCTGCAAGAATTTGATGTGATCTAGTTAAGCCAATTCCGTAAATGTATGTTAGACCAATTTCTACCCGCTTATCGCGGGGAAGGTCTACGCCGGAAATCCGTGCCACAATGAATCTCTCCCTATTGTTTTCGTAGTTGCAGTTAGCAAAGTGCGATATCGTGGCCTTAGCCGTTGAATTGTCGCGGGTTTAACTTTGCGGGGAATAGATAATTTCTATCCTTGGCGTTGTTTGTGTTTGGGATTTTCACAAATCACCATCACGCGACCACGACGCTTGATCACGCTGCACTTTTCACAAATTTTCTTAACTGAGGCTCTGACTTTCATGCCTTTAAAATTGACTCCAAATAGTAAATTATAGCATTTTTAGAAGAAATATTTCAGTTATGTAACTAGAAAAAGACCAGTTAAGTTATGTATGGTAAGATTCTCTAGTAGATTTATTTCTTCCGCAGGCGATAGGTGATTCTACCTTTAGTTAAGTCGTAGGGTGTTAATTCAACTTTGACGCGATCGCCAGGTAAAATCTTGATGTAATTACGGCGAATTTTCCCAGAAATGTGTGCTAGGACATTAAAGCCGTTGTCTAAGTCAACACGAAACATTGCATTAGGCAACGACTCGGTGACTGTCCCTTCCATTTCAATTAAATCTTGCTTAGACAAGTTTTTTCCTCAACTCAATAATCTCCTGTTGTCCTTGTCCACTTTCATGGGCATTAAGAACATAATTGGAGAAATATATCAACAGTTTAAACGATTTGCGGAAGTCCCCGCCTTCAATGTACTCATAAGGTGGGGATTGTGAGCAGGGGATGAGGATTGCATCTGGAATTGATTTAAAACTCAAGTAAAAACAAATTTTGGATGGATGACGAATCCCCAGGATTTTCTGGTAGGATCTTGAGTATCTTGACCACCAATGCCGTAAGCGAAAACCAAGCTGATAGGTAAGTGTTGCTAGAGAAAGATTTGGGTCTTGGGAATCAGGACTCCTGCCCAGTGAGGGAATGTTAGACCAATAGAACTACGAAGTTCAAAGAGGCTATTGCCGATGAATTGGGAAGCTCCGTCCGTCTTACGGCGGAGTAGTTCACCCAGCTATGATATTTTTCAAATCAGTAAAAACTTCTTCTTGGGACTGATTACCGTTGACAGTTAGGAGTTTTTGGCGATCGCTGTAATAGTTAATCAAGGGTGCAGTGTCATCACGGTAGACTTCTAAGCGCCGACGAATAACTTCTTCAGTATCATCTTTTCGTCCGCGTCCTAGTAACCTAGTAATGACAGTTTCATCTGGTGCATCCAGATTAACTACCTGTTCACCACCCTGTCCTAGACTATTGAGCAATTTTGCCAAAAACTCTGCTTGTGTAACTTTCCGAGGAAAGCCGTCTAAAATCCAACCTGTTTGGGCATCTGATTTTTTTAGGCGTTCTTCAACCATATCTTCTACTAATTTATCGGGGACTAATTCGCCTTGATCCATAAAACTTTGGGCTTTTTTGCCCAAATCTGTTTTTTCTTGAATAGCTTGGCGAAGAATGTCACCTGTAGAAATATGGGGAATCTGCAAAAATGCAGCTAAGGTTTGAGCTTGAGTTCCTTTACCAGCACCCGGTGGTCCCAAGAAGATTAATCGCGTCACTATTGTTTCACCATTCCTTCATAACGCTGAGAGATAACATAAGTTTGGATTTGTTTAGCCGTATCAATTGCTACACCAACCAAAATTAACAAAGATGTTGCTCCCAGACCTTTAAAGGTGGGAACTTTCAAAGCACTTTCTACGGCTGTAGGAATAATCGCCACCAAGCCTAAAAAGATAGCTCCTAAAAAAGTGAGTCGGTTTGTTACCTTTTCGATATACTCACTAGTAGCTTTTCCGGGACGGATACCGGGAATGCTAGAACCCATTTTTTTCAAATTTTGAGCTACATCTACTGGGTTGAGAATCAACGAAGAATAGAAGTAACTAAAGAAAACAATGGAAGTTAAGTAAACGAGGGCATATACCCAAGGTGCAGAACCACCAGGACTTAAATAGGTATTAACAATGTTTGCTAATTCGGGATTTTTAGTGAAATTGGCGACTAAAAGTGGCAAACTTAGGATTGCTGCTGCAAAAATAATCGGCATTACGCCCCCAGAATTGAGCCGGAGGGGTAAATAACTCCGCTGTTCTGCTAACACCCTTCTACCTACTTGACGACGGGCAGAAATAATGGGGATGCGGCGCATTCCTTCCTGTACGAAGACAATGCCCACGATAGTGAACATAAACACTACTACAAGGACGATGACCCGACCAACAATTTCCCGGCCACCAACTTGCACCAAGTCAATGGTATCGCCTAAAGACTTAGGTAAAGATGCCACAATGTTGACAAAAATCAACAAAGATGCTCCATTACCAATACCCCGTTCTGTAATCAGTTCAGATGCCCACATCACGAACATTGAACCAGCAGTCAGAGCGATCGCTGTTTCTGCTACAAATATCGGACCTGGTGTTTTGGCAAATTGTTGCAGGAATAATGCCGAAAAAGCCACACTTTGAATAATTGCCCAAATTACAGTCACATAGCGGGTAATTTGTGATATTTTCCGCCGACCTGCTTCTCCTTCATTTTTCTGAAGATTTTCTAAAGATGGCAGAGCAGCAGTGAGCAATTGGATAATAATGGAGGCATTAATAAAGGGTAAAATCCCTAAAGCGAAGATACCCAAAGTAGAGAGTCCCCGTCCAGAAAATATATCCAACAAACCAAAGATGGAATTGTTGCCCGATATAGCTTCAGCAAACTTAGGTCTATCAATGCCTGGAACAGGTAAAAAGATACCCAAGCGTACCAAAATTAAAATACCGACAGTGACAAGCAGCCTACCTCTGAGTCCGGCTGCTTGAGCCATCTGCATAAAAGTTTCTTGAGCCGTTGGGGCTTTGTCTCGACTGATCATAGAGTTTACCTTTGAAATCTTAACTATGATTTACGTGATTCATTCGTCTGAACTGTGATTTTTGTGATTTATCTGATGAAGATGATTATCAAAATCACATTCATCATCCTAATCATATAAATCATCCTAATCATAAAAATCATAGTTCAGACTTTCACACAGTTTCACAACTCCCACCAGCGGCCTCAATTTTGATCCGAGCTTGGCCTGTGAAAGCAGCAGCTTTGACATGAAGAGGAACATTTAATTCCCCATTCCCCAAGATTTTCAATTCACCTTTAAAAGTGGTTAAGATACCCGCCGCTTTTAAAGATGCCGCAGTTACTTCTGTGTTAGGGGGTAGGTTAGCTAACTTCTCTACGTTAATCGTAGTGTAAACTCTCCGGTTAAGCAGGGGGAAGCCTTTCAGTTTAGGTATCCGGCGGTACAAAGGCTGTTGACCACCTTCAAAACCTGGTCTTGTCCCACTACCAGAACGGGATTTTTGACCACGCATCCCTAAACCAGCGCTGGCACCTTGTCCGGCAGAAATACCTCTACCTACGCGCTTACGGCGTTTTTTAGAGCCTTTTTGGGGCTTAACATCGTTCAGTCTCATGATGTAATTAGTAAGTTTTTAAACTAATACTTGACTTGCCAAAAATTACTCTATTTAAACGGTATAGAGTTTTTCAATGGCGATGCCGCGATCTTCAGCAACTTCACTTAATGTCCGCAGGGTAGATAGAGCGTTGACTGCGGCTCTGGCGTTATTCAAAGGATTATTTGAACCTAGTTGTTTGGCCAGAATATTTTTTATTCCTGCTAACTCTAGTACAGTCCGTACAGCACCCCCGGCAATTACCCCTGTACCTGGTGCGGCTGGGCGCATCATTACTTTAGCACCACCACCAATACCATCAATGGGGTGAGGAATAGAATTAGATTTAGTGATAGGGATGTCAATTAGATGTTTTTTACCATCAGCGACACCTTTTTTCACAGCACCAATTACATCTGATGCCTTACCAACTCCTACGCCAACTTGTCCACGTTCATTACCGACGACGACAATGGCACGGAAGCTGAGTTTTTTACCACCTTTGACGACTTTACTCACCCGGCGGATTTGGATAACTCGCTCTTGCCAAGTGGTTTCTTCTTTTTTCGCACGGGCCTGCTTGCGACGACCAGTTACCATAATTAATGCTCTCTTTTAGTTGTCAGTTGTCAGTTGTCAGTTGTCAGTTGTCAGTTACTACTGACTATTGACTACTGACGGACTTAGAAATCTAAACCAGCCTCGCGTGCTGCTTCAGCAAGTGCTTTAATGCGACCATGATAGAGGTTGCCACCACGGTCAAAAACGACTTTGGTGATGCCTTTTTCTAGGGCGCGGACAGCTACCAATTTACCAACTTGTACTGATGCATCACAGTTAGCACCAGAACCTAGGTTAGATTTCAATTCTGGTTCTACAGTTGATGCGGCTACGATAGTTTCCTGTTTAGCATCATCAATTACTTGAGCATAAATATGCTCATTGGATCGAAATATAGCCAAACGTGGACGTTCTGGAGAACCGCTGACTTTGCCACGAACGCGCCGATGACGACGCTGTTTTGATTCTTTGCGTGTAAGTTTCATGTCTACTTCTTACCACCCTTACCAGTCTTACCAGCTTTGCGTCTGACCACTTCACCCGCATAGCGAATACCTTTACCTTTGTAGGGTTCAGGTGGGCGAACGGCACGAATTTTAGCTGCTGTGTTCCCGACAATTTCTTTGTCATAACCGCTGACTATGACATTAGTCGTCCCTTCTACCGCAAATTGAATTCCTTCTGGTGGTTCAATTTGTACCTTATGGCTATAACCCATGTTTAAAACTAGGTTACGGCCTTCAAGTTGGGCGCGATAACCCACACCTTGAATTTCCAAGCGCCGTTGAAAACCTTGAGAAACTCCTTCCACCATGTTGGCCACTAAGGTGCGGCTCAAACCGTGCATTTGTCTGGAGGTACGGGTTTCATCACGACGAGTAACTAGTAATGTTTCTCCTTCTTGGGAGAGGATGACATTTCTAGGTAGTTGACGGGAAAGTTCACCTTTAGGACCTTTCACTACTACTTTGAGACCATCAATCGCCACTTGCACTTTGGCGGGAATGGTAATTGGACGTTTACCAATACGAGACATGATTTTTTGTCAGTTGTTAGTTGTCAGTTGTTAGTTGTCAGTTGTTCGTTGTCAGTTGTTTGTTGTCAGTTGTTCGTTGTCTTTCTTTTGCTACTGACCACTGACTAATGACCACTGACTAATGACCAATGACGATTACCAAACGTGGCAAAGCACTTCACCGCCTAAATTTTGGCGACGTGCTTCGCGGTCAGTCATAATCCCACTGGATGTAGAGATAATGGCAATACCGATACCGCCTAGCACTCTTGGTAATTCTTTTCTGTTGGAGTAAACACGTAAACCTGGTTTACTCACTCGCTTGAGGGCAGTAATTAAGGGTTGGCGATTTTTACCTTTGTATTTCAGGGAAATAACTAGGTTCCGCTTGATTCCTTCTCCTGCTTCTTCAATTTCCGCAATAAAGCCTTCTTCCCGAAGTACCTTAGCAATACTACGAGTCATCTTTGTAGCTGGTACTTGCGTAGTTTGATGTCTCGCCATATTGGCATTGCGGATGCGCGTCAGCATATCTGCAATTGTGTCGTTAGCCGCCATCGTTCCCTCTTTAGATGAACTTATTGATCGCGAAAGGGCATTCCCATTTCCTTAAGTAAGGCGCGGCCCTCTTCGTCGCTTTTTGCCGTGGTGATAATAGAAATATCTAAACCACGGACTTGATCGATTTTGTCGTATTCGACTTCTGGAAAAATTAGCTGCTCGCGCACACCTAGAGTGTAGTTACCACGGCCGTCAAAGCTTTTGGGGCTGATACCGCGAAAGTCTCTGATTCTAGGCAGTGTGAGGTTAATCAGACGATCTAAGAAAGCGTACATCCGTTCGCCTCTTAGTGTCACCATAATCCCTACTGGCATCCCTTGACGAATTTTAAAGCCGGCGATCGCTTTTTTTGCCCGTGTTACCACAGGTTTTTGTCCAGTAATCAGGGCAATTTCGCTAATAGATGCCTCTAGTGATTTAGCGTTTTGAGCAGCTTCTCCCAAACCTCTATTGATAGTTATCTTAATCACCTTAGGCACTTGATGCACATTGGTGTATTCAAACTGAGTAATCAATTTGGGAGTAATCGTTTCTTGATATACAGTTTTGAGTCGTGTTTTCGCCATAGTGTTTGTCCTTATATCCCCTGGTCTTGGTCAGGGAAAGTTCTTTGTCAGTTGTCAGTTGTCAGTTGTCAGTTGTTGTTTACTAATGACCAATGACCAATGACTAATAACTATTTATCCAGAATCTCACCTGTTTTTTTGAGCATTCTCACTTTCTTGCCTTCGGCGGTGAAAGTGTAGCAGACGCGACTAGCAACGTTTTGCTTGGTGGAATAGAGCATCACATTGGAGCTATGAATGGGATACTCCTGGGTGACTATTTGCCCTGATTCACCTTCTTGCTGAGGTTTCACGTGCTTGGTTTTAAAGTTGACACCTTTGACAAGAACTTTGCTCAGTTGTGGTAGTGCTTTAATCACTTCACCAACTTTACCTTTATCTTTGCCAGCGATGACTTGCACAGTATCACCAGTTTTCACGTGCATTTTATGAAAAACTTTGGGTTGTGGGCGCTTTGCCATTACAGCACCTCCGGAGCCAGAGAAACAATTTTAGTAAAGTTCTTATCGCGCAGTTCTCGAGCTACAGGTCCAAATACCCGTGTACCTCTAGGATTACCATCTTTGTTGATGATCACTGCGGCGTTATCGTCGAAACGGATACACATCCCGTTATCACGACTGATAGCTTTACGTGTACGGACAATTACTGCTTCTACAACATCAGACTTTTTTACAGCCATGTTGGGTGAAGACTCTTTAACAACAGCGATAATTTTATCGCCTACGCCACCATAACGGCGGTTGCCTGCACCTAATACGCGGATGCACATTAGTTTTTTAGCACCGCTATTATCTGCGACATTCAGATAAGATTGGGGTTGAATCACAACTGGTTTCTCTTTTAGGGTCGTTGTACCTGATAGTACAACTGTTTACGATGTAGCTTTGGTGTTCAGAATTTCTGTAACTTGCCAACGCTTAGTTTTACTCAGGGGTCTAGTTTCCCGAATCCGTACCCGGTCGCCTGTTTTGCACGTATTCTCTTCGTCGTGAACTTTATAGCGGCGGGTTTGAACTACGATTTTGCCGTACTTGGGGTGAGGAGCGCGGTTTTCTATGGCTACTACCACAGTTTTTTGCATTTTATCGCTCACTACCAAGCCAACTCGTTCTTTAACTGCCATAATTTCCTAATTTTGTTCTTGGTCTGAAAGACTTGCTGCCCGGTTACGTTCTCCTTCTACTGTCAATAATTGGGAGAGACGATGGCGTGCGTGTTTGAACTGGTGAGGCTTTTCTAGTTGTCTAGTGGCTTTTTGCAAGCGCAACTGGAATAATT
This sequence comes from Dolichospermum sp. ST_sed8, assembly GCA_028658405.1. Classification (GTDB taxonomy): domain Bacteria; phylum Cyanobacteriota; class Cyanobacteriia; order Cyanobacteriales; family Nostocaceae; genus Dolichospermum. Next base: position 13,962 of record JAKOGY010000057.1, read on the forward strand.
GTCTTTTAACAGCGACAATTGCTTCACCTAGCTGTTCGTCATTTAATTCTCTAGCGGCGGAAATTTTGGAAAGAGGCATAAACTACTCCTGCTCCTGTGGCTGAGAGCGGGCCATAAACTTGGTTTTAATTGGTAACTTAGCGTCAGCCAAACGGAAAGCTTCGCGGGCAATTTCTTCAGTAACACCACCAATTTCAAACATGATCCGGCCTGGTTTGACTACGGCTACCCAAAATTCTGGATTACCTTTACCAGAACCCATCCGGGTTTCAGCAGGACGCATGGTGATTGGTTTGTCAGGAAAAATCCGAATCCAGATTTTGCCACCCCGGCGAATATAACGAGTCATTGCCCGACGGGAAGCCTCGATTTGCCGTGAGGTAATCCAAGATGGTTCTTGTGCCTGGAGTCCAAAATCACCAAAATTGAGGGTACTTCCCCGGCTGGCAAGACCTTCCATGCGTCCGCGTTGTTGTTTGCGGAATTTAGTTCTTCTAGGACTTAACATGATTAGTCAGTTGTCAGTTGTCAGTTGTCAGTTGTCAGTTGTCAGTTGTCAGTTTGTTTTGCTACTGACTATTGAGCATTGACTAGGATTCATTGGAGCGATCTTCAAACTGTTGGCGGCGACGTTGTTGTTTCCGACGGGGTTCGCGGTCACGGTCACCACGCTCACGGTCACGGTCACGGTCACGGTCTCTAGCTGGTTGTTCGGGAGCTTGTTCCTGTCCAGGAATAATTTCTCCTTTAAATACCCAAACTTTAATCCCGAGAATTCCGTAAGTTGTCTTCGCTGAACAGGAAGAATAGTCAATATCAGCACGCAAAGTATGGAGGGGAACTCTACCTTCACGAGTCCACTCTGAGCGGGCAATTTCTGCACCGTTGAGCCGACCACCGACTTGAACTTTAATTCCTTGTACACCTGCTCTTTGAGCGCGTTGAATTGATTGACGCACAACTCGACGGAAGGAAACGCGACGTTCTAATTGTTGAGCAATGTATTCAGCAATCAGGTAAGCATCAGCATCAACTCGTTGGATTTCCACAACGTTAATGCGAATTTGGCGATTACCACCCAAAGCTCCTTGCAATCCCAGCCGCAATGATTCAATACCTTGACCACCACGACCTACAACTACACCCGGTCTAGCTGTCCGAACTTCTAGGTCGATTTGATCAGCTTTGCGCTCAATTCTTACTTCGGAAATACCGGCGTTATTTTGAGCGTATCTACCTAGTTTTTGTTCAATGTATTGACGGAGTTTGTAGTCTTCTTGGAGAAGTTCTGGATAACGGTCAGGTTCTGCAAACCAACGGGATTGATGTTCTTGAGTTATACCCAGTCGAAAACCGACTGGATGAATTTTCTGTCCCACAAATGCTTCCTCTAAAATTTCTTACTGTACGCAATTTTTTTGTGCCTGTATGGCTGTTTACTCAGCAGCAGTGCCAGCGGAAACAGCAACAGTGATATGACACGTTGGTTTGCGAATTTGGTAAGCTCGACCTTGCGCTCTGGGTTGAAACCGTTTCAGCACTGGACCTTGGTCGGCGTATGCTTGACTGATCACCAAACTGGATCTATCTAAGCCAGCATTATGCTCTGCATTAGCTGCGGCACTTCTGAGAACCTTTAATATTGGGTCACAAGCACCATAGGGCATAAATTCGAGCAGAATTAGTGCTTCTCGGTAGGAACGTCCCCGAATTTGATCAAGTACACGACGCACTTTATAGGGAGAAATGCGGATATAACGGGCGATCGCCTTAACTTCAGTAGTGTCAGTTGCCATTTTCATAACTTGCTCCATTTTTGCCAGTTGTCTGTTGTCAGTTGTCCGTTGTCAGTTGCAAGAGGACTAAATGACCACTGACTACTGACTAATGATTATCTCCCTGATTTTTTGTCACTTTTGCCATGACCTCTATAGGTACGGGTAGGAGCAAATTCTCCTAACTTATGACCTACCATTTGTTCATTGACAAATACAGGAATGTGCTGCCGTCCATTATGAACAGCGATAGTATGACCTACCATCAAGGGCAAAATTGTCGAAGCTCTCGACCAAGTTTTGACCACTTGTTTTTCATCTTTTGCGTTTAACTTCTCAATTTTCTTGAGCAGATGGTCAGCAACAAAAGGACCTTTTTTTAAAGAACGACCCATAGTTCAATTTTGGATTTTGGATTTCGGATTTTGAATTTCTTAATTTTGGATTTTGGATAATTAAGCTGTCTTAATATTAGGCTTCAAAAACTTTGAACACTTAAACATAGACTCAATCTAAAATCCAAAATTTAAAATCTAAAATTCTTAAGACTGACGACCACCACGACCACGTTTAGAAGATTTGCGGCGACGACGGATAATTAACTTGGTGCTGGCTTTCTTCTTCTTCCGAGTCTTAGCACCTAATGTTGGTTTACCCCAAGGTGTCACAGGACCGGCTCTACCGATAGGCGCTCTACCCTCACCACCACCATGTGGGTGATCTACTGGGTTCATGGCACTACCACGAACTTTGGGACGACGACCTTTCCAGCGATTCCGTCCAGCTTTACCAGCACTCAGGTTTCTTGCGTCTGTGTTACCAACTTGACCAATGGTGGCGTAGCAATCACGGCGAATCAACCGGACTTCACCAGAAGGTAACTTCAAAGTGACATAGTTGCCATCTTTAGCAACAACTTGCGCTACTGCACCAGCAGCACGAACGATTTGACCACCTTTACCTGGGATCATTTCGACGTTGTGAACACCAGTACCTAAAGGAATATTTGATAGAGGTAAGGCATTACCATCTTCGATAGGAGACTCAGGTCCAGCAATAATCTTTGTGCCGACAGTCATGCCATTTGGTTGCAAGATGTAGCGTTTTTCGCCATCTTCATACAACAACAAAGCGATCCGGGCATTCCGGTTAGGATCGTATTCAATGGCTGTAACTGTAGCAGGTATATTCCGCTTATCTCGTTTGAAGTCAATAATGCGGTAAAGTTGTTTGTGTCCGCCACCCCGACGACGGCTGGTTATCCGCCCTTGATTGTTCCGACCTTTAGGACGATGAACTGATTCAGTTAATGATTTTTCTGGTTCAGTTTTCGTAATTTCGGCAAAGTCAGAAATGATAACTTGGCGAGTACTGGGGGTATAAGGGCGATAAGAACGAGTACCCATAGTTCAATTTTGGATTTTGGATTAATTAATTTTGGATTTTAGATTTTGGATTTTGGACTAATTAATGTTTACAATCTCAAATCTTAAATCTCAAATTTTTAAACTTCTGGGAAGAGGACTTTTCTAATTTTCTCTTCATCTCCAGGAGCAACAGTGACAATAGCTCGCTTATAATGGGGTTTATAACCAATAAATCTACCTACACGTTTTTGTTTGCGTGGGGGATTAGCGGTATTGACTTTGACGACCTTAACTTCAAACAGGTTTTCAATCGCGGCTCTAATTTGTGGCTTAGTGGCTTTAGGAATTACTTCAAATGTGTATTTGTTTTGTTCCATAAGTATGGTCGCTTTTTCGGTGAGAATGGGGCGACGCACTAAATCCGGTAAATCACGGGTAGGAACTATTTTAGGCACTATAGACCTCCTGAATCTTGTCTAGAGTTGATGATGTGACGATAATTTTGTCAGCATGGAGTAAATCGTAAACGTTTAACTGGTCAGCAGGAATCAGTTTTAAGTTTTCGATGTTACGAGCTGATAAAAGCACGTTTTCTGCTATTTCAGACAAAATCAAAAGTGTTTTTTGTTCTGGTGTAGCGCCCCATCTACCTAATGCTGCTACTAAATCTCTTGTTTTAGGACGCTGTAACTCGTTGCTAAATTCTTCAACAACTATTAAATCTTCAGCGCGACTAACAAAGGCTGTCCGCAATGCCAAACGGCGTTCTTTGCGGTTCATGCTGATGTTGAAATCTCTGGGTTTTGGTCCAAAGATTACACCACCACCCCGCCACAATGGTGAACGGATAGAACCAGCCCGGGCGCGACCTGTGCCTTTTTGCCGCCAAGGTTTACGACCACCACCACGAACTTCTGCACGAGTTTTAGTGCTGGCAGTTCCTTGGCGAGAATTGGTCATTTGTCTGACTAGAGCGCGGTGTACGATATGCGCCGCTGTCGTTTCTTTGGCAACTCGCAATTCAAAGCTTGTCTGGCCGACTTGCTCTCCTTGCCAATTTTTAATTACACTCTCTACCATCTTTGTGTCCTTTGTCAGTTGTCAGTTGTCCTTTGTCAGTTGTCAGTTGTCAGTTGTCAGTTGTTCGTTGTCTTTTCTCCTGACTAATGACCAATGACTAATGACCAATGACTAATGACTATTTTCTACCAACTAAATTTGCAGGAATAATGCTCACTAAGGCTCCTGGTTTACCAGGAATAGCTCCCTTAATTAGAATTAAGTTGCGTTCTACATCTACTCGGATTACTGTCAATTTGCGAATTGTGACACGAGTACCGCCTAAACGTCCTGCCATCCTTTTACCGGGATAAACACGACCTGGAGTTGTACCAGCACCGATAGAACCTGGTGCTTTATGGTTTTTGGAACCGTGTGACATGGGACCACGAGCAAAGTTGTTACGCTTTTGGTTGCCGGCAAAACCGCGACCAATACTTGTCCCAGCTACATCTACAATTTCACCAGCACTAAAAAGATCTGCTTTAAGTTCTTGACCTAAAGTATAATCCCCAGAGTTATCGGTACGATATTCATTTAAGTGACGGAGTGCTGGGGCGGATGATTTAGCCAAATGTCCCAACAATGGTCTGTTCAGTGCCTTGGGTTTAACTTCGCCATAACCAACTTGAATGGCGGCATAACCGTCGGTCTGTTTCGTTTTAACTTGCGTAACGGTGCATGGACCGGCTTTGATGACAGTGACAGGAATAGCGACTCCTGCTTCATCAAAGATTTGAGTCATGCCCAGCTTGGTGCCGAGAATACCTACAGACACAGTTACTGGTTCTCCTTTCGTTCTATTTTTTTTGGGCTTGACCTGGAAGTCGAATGGGGACAGGTTTTGTCACCGTCGCTTAAGTGTAAACTTTACCTTGTGAATTTTGGACTGGCGTTAGACAGTGCAAATTCTTGGCGACGCAACAATTCTTGTCCCTTTTGCTTTAGTGAATTTGTTTATTTTCACTCAATCAAAATAGCAGTAATAACTGCCTGCTCTACAGAGAAGGTATTACTTCTGCAATCCAATGCGAGGCTTTATTGCTTTGCGCTGTGTGCAGCAATGCTTTTGTCCAAGCAATTGCTTTGGCACTCTACCGTTGTAGTCGGACTTAAATGGTTATTTCCACTCAGTATCCACTTCTTGAGACTTAACATAATGCCATTAAACCAACATTATTGCTCAAAAACTACTTGTTCTAATACCTTAAACTATTGTTTGAGGTCTTGCCTAATTTTTTTTTAGGATTTACGGGAGTGATTTGGCGTGGGAGCTTAAATATGACTTTCGCTCTTGATTTGACCTGAAAGCTTTTTTAGTTTAGCAGTCTCTTACTAGATGAGCCAGTTTTATTCTTTTGGGGAAATTAACTAGGAACTCAGATGCTAGGACTAACTAGAAACTCTAAATAAGAAAGATGGCTATCTAATTATACTATCCGGCTACAATCTAATAGTATAAATCATTTATTAATTTTTGTCTAGTATTTTTTTTGCGATGTTTATGGGGCGCTGAGGTGGGGGTGGACGATTTTGCCCAGATTCTGATTTTGAATTTGCTAAATTATGGAAAATATGCAGCTTCATTTAACTCAATCTACCACTAGAGAGTGAATAATAGAGATATCTAAGTGGGATAGGAAGAAAATCTATGGCACTAATTACCACTGGCAACAGTTTCATCCGCAATTTGGAGAAATTTGGGGCGTTGGGTGTTTATGTCCCTCTGGAGGGGGGCTATGAAGGTCGGTATCTCCGCCGATTACGCGCTGCTGGCTATATTGGCCTGCATATTACTGCTAGGGGACTGGGTGATGTGGCTGCTTATCTGACTCAAGTTCATGGTGTCAGACCACCTCATTTAGGTAAAAGAAGCAACAGTAGCGGTGCGGCTGTGGGTGATGTATATTACTTACCACCAATGATCAGTTCTCATTTGGAACAACTACCACCTAAATCTAAGGGTTTGGTGTTGTGGATTATTGAGGGATATATTCTTTCTGATCAGGAAGTTGAGTATTTAATGAATTTGCCTAAGTTAGAACCACGGGTTAAGGTGGTAATTGAGAGAGGTGGCGATCGCACTTTCCGCTGGACTCCTTTGGAAAAGACACTGTTAGCTAGTTAAGCGAATTACAAAGAGATTACAAGGGTGGGGAAACCCCACCCCTACAGTTTGTTTGGGGATATCTTAATTCTGTATTTCCTGTTGTACCCAAGCACGAAAGGATTTACTAGCTTGAACTTCATCTATTTGGCAATCTTGCAAAAATTGATAAAGTTTTGGTTTGGTGATTATAGAAAATGTGGGACTTTTTTCTCCTTCAACATATTGATGATTTTGAAGTTGATAAATTTGCAATATTTCACCGTTATAACGCCAAAATTCGGGTACACCCATGCTGGCATAAAACTGGAGCTTATTGATGTCGGTATGAGTGATATCTACTTCTACAATTAAGTCAGGTGGTGGATCTTCGTTTAAATTAACTTTTTTCCCAACTACTTGAGGTTGATTTTGAATGTAATAACAGTTATCAGGTTCAGCACTTCTTTGTAAATCATCACGATTTAAGGTAGTTGAACCCATTGTTTTTATTTTTAATCCACTTTCTTCTACCAAAATGCGGATGAATAATTCAATTAATCTGGTAGCACTTTCATGTTCTTCTAAAGGCATAGTAATTTCTAGTGTTCCTTGATCATAGATAAGTCGAGAAGAACGACTTTGCCCTAATGCTGCTAAAATTTGCTGATAATTTTGCCAAGTAATGTTGTGAAAAACTACTCTTTGTTCTGCTGGGGTAGTTTCCTCGATAATTTTGTTTGGTTTAGTTGTTGTACTAACCATATATGCCTTCAAATTTAGCTTATATTAGTATTATACTGTTGATTTTATTTTATACTTTATTGTAGCGGTTCTCGGTTGAATAAGATACAAGAACCCCACCCCCAACCCCCTCCCCGCAAGCGAGGATGGGGCTTATGATGTATATCGTTCAAGTGCATACCGCGATAAGTAGCTGTTGAATACAAAAGTGAGAAATGAGTGAATTTGAATTTGTCTACTCCATTACAATTAATTGGGCGTTCTGGAGAATTTCAGCGCATTATTGAAATACTTGCTAAAGATGGTGATTTGTTGATTACTGGAGTTCCTGGGAGTGGGAGACGGACTTTAGTGAGGGGTGCAGCACAGGAAGTTAATACAGTTATTTTGGAAATAGACTGTATTCGGGCTACAGAAGCGGAAAGATTTGTGCAATTATTGGCAGCAGCAATTAGTGAAAACTGGGAAATAGGAAAAATTCAAAAGTGGGTGCATCAAAATTCATTAGAGTTTTTTGAATTTAATGCTGAAAATGAACTCAAATTGATTCGTTCTTTAGAACAAAAACAACTTTGGCAAGCTTTCGCCAGTTTGTTAGACTTATTAGAAATAATGGCAGTTGATTTAAATCAACGCATATTGCTAATTTTAGAAAGTTTTCCCCATATTCGTTCTTGGGATCGTCAAGGTTTATGGGAAACTACATTTAGACGGGAAGTTAAGGCTTATCCTCATGTTAGCTATGTTTTAATAGCCACTATTGCTGAGTCTAGCCAACATCCAGATGATACTAATGATCCGCTAGAAACTATCCAGTTAGCACCTTTATCTAAAGATGTTGTGGCTTTGTGGGCTAGAGAAATTTTACATAGGGAAGGTAGCTTAACCTTTGACTGTCATAGTCAAGCCTTACAGCTATTTCTAGAGGCTGTAGAGGGACATACTGGCGATGGTATGGCGATTATTCGGCGGTTATCTGCGTCGCGTTGTGCAGATGGTTTAATTAGGGAAGAAGATGTCCAAAAGGCTATATCAGGACTGTTGAAAGATCTATCAATGATTTATGAATCTTTGTTGATGTTGTTACCAGCAAATCAAGTACATTTATTAGAATCTTTGGCTATTGATCCGACTGATAAACCGCAGAGTAAGGAGTATATTCAAAAGCATGGACTTTCACGGGGTGGAAGTCTGCAAGGTGCGTTAATTGGTTTACAGCATAAGGGTTTGATTTATGATGCTGAACATGGTTATCGGTTAGCAATGCCTTTGTTAGCTTTGTGGTTAAGAGAACGGTTGGGTTGATTTTGTTTCTCACGCAAAGGAAGAAGGTTATGATTCTAGTAAAAATTCCGTTTCTAATATTTGTGCGATCGCATAATGACAATTTTCTGGAAAGGTTTCATAAGGTAGGTTGGTTTCTTTGACTGCTAAGTTAATTCCGTCTTGATAACTTAATAAAAAGGCTTCTTCTAAATAGGATTTTAAACTGGGACTATCTGCTAATATTCGGTTGATTTGAGTCCGTTGTTCTCGAATTGTTGCTAACCAACTATTACTACGTTTTTCTGGTTGATGTTGCCATTTTAGTAAATGTCCTAATAACAAGGCTAAACGGTTGGTTAATTCTCTTCTTTCTTGTCTTCCCAATGTTTCTATCTCTTCAATTAAGTTGAGTTTATCTAGTGTTTCCCATTTTTCTTCTCTTAGTAGTTGTGCTTGTGTTTTTGTCCATCCATAAAAATCAGAATTGTACAGTGTATTCATGGTTTTTACTTGTAAACTACTATATATGATTTAATTGTCTGAATCAGGATTTCCACCGATTTTAGGATTTTCAGGATGTGAATTTGTCTGAATCAGGATTTCCACCGATTTAAGGATTTTCAGGATAGGAATTTGTCTGAATCAGGATTTTCAGGATTTAAGGATTTTCAGGATTGGCTATTTGTTGCTTTTTTATTGAATTGGCATTATTTGTATTCACAATAAAACGATAAAGCCAAATATTGGAATCAATAAAGTATTGTGTCATCTGACCAGCGTTCATTTGCTTGTTCTCTAGTGAGTGGCTGAAAACCTGCAATCTTAATGGGATTTGCGGTTAATTGGTTGATAATACCTGTTTGCGGAAAGTGTTTTTTTTTGGAAGTTGTAAAATTACAATTTCTACTATTTCCGCATTGTGTATTTCGTCTTGATACTCAAGGGGAATTTCGATTTTCCCGTTATTTACTCTGGCTTGAAAGTGTGTATTTGTAGTCATGTTGATATTTCTGACACAACTGTTGATATCTTTCTTTTATTCTACAACTGTATTTGATTATTGTCAGAATCAGGATTTACGGTTACTGAGCGAAGTCAAAGTACAAGATTAGAAGATGAACAGGATTTCGTTATAAGAGCATCTTACCTATTCTTCAATCCTGTAAATCCTTAAATCGGTGGATATCCTGATTCTGACAAAATGCAAAATGTGTGCTATACTTAATCCAGACACAAAAATCAGCTTTTTGTAGAAAAATATTTTCCGCCTAACGGTGGTGGGTCAAGAAGGGAAAAGAAAAAGAAGAGAAGAGGGCAAAAAAGCAAGAGTGTAAAGGGCTAGAAAGTCCTCGCCGCACCACTACATACAACCCGAAAACCAATAGTGTTGTAGTAGTTGCCGAGGTAGGTGATGCTGCGAAAAGCAGAACGGCAATAAACAGGATGGAGGCTCCACGAACCACCGCGCAGCAGTCTACCTAATGCGATTTGACTTGTCAAAGCACTACCATCTATAGGCGCTCTGGTTCTACTTTAGGAATACCAGAATGATGGAGTTGACTTAAAACAGCGGCTTCTTGTTTAAATAATTCTATGGCTTTTTGCCGATTATCGGTCAAGACTTTGATAACTTTGGTTTTGTTGGTTCTGACTTCGTTGATTTCAAATGTATCACCAAAGCTACCTCCTCCCAGCCTAACTATTACCCGATAGCGGTTTTGTAGCAACAAGCCTGAACTACAGGTTTCACAAAATAGGATATTGTTTGGATTTTGCGGCGTTTGGCAGTTAGGATTGATGCACAGGCTCATAATCTTGGTAGGTAGCACATTTATCTGATATTCTACCTTGATTTACGTAAAATAAATATGTCTGAATCAGGATTTCCACCGATTTTAGGATTTTCAGGATAGGAATTTGTCAGAATCAGGATGTCCAGGATTTTAGGATTTTCAGGATGATGAGATTAAATATTTTTGTCTGAATCAGGATATCCAGGATTTAAGGATTTTCAGGATAGGAATTTGTCTGAATCAGGATTTCCAGGATTTGAGGATTTTTAGGATGTGAAGAATATTAATTTGTCTGAATCAGGATTTTCAGGATTTGAGGATTTTTAGGATGTCAAGAATATTAATTTGT
>JAKOGY010000058.1 GCA_028658405.1 Dolichospermum sp. ST_sed8
AAAAATACAAAAGTAGGGGCGTATAGCAATACGCCCCTATTCCTAAATTCTTACACTTTGAGGTAAATAATGTCAGCCAAAAAACCAACTGATAAAAATACAAAAGTAGGGGCGTATTAGTCAACGTTATGAGATTCTATCTCAAGAAGTTTTAGAACTCAATAATAATTGGCAAAAAGAACGGGAAGAATATCAACGAACTATTAAAGAACGCAATGAAATGTTAAGAAGGTTTCACTCATATCTGTGTCATCCAAATTAGCGACTAGAAGTCGCAGCTACACAGACAAAACCCACCTCCGTGGGTTAAAATTGTCTAATTATGAATGCTACCGTCAGGCATAATAGCACCTGTTAAGAAGGTTTCACTCATATCTGTGTCATCTAAATTAGCTCCAGTTAAATTCACTTCGCACAAATTAGCTTCGCTTAAGTCAGCACCACTCAAGTTTGCACCTTGTAAATCTGCTTTCCACATTCTCACACCTCCCATTTTTGCACCACTCAGGTTTGCACCTTGTAGATTTGCAGATGAAATTGAGGCCATGTGTAAATTAGCATCACACAAGTTAGCACCACTTAACAATGCCCCACTGAGGTCTGATTCATTTAAATGAGCCGTTTTTAGAGTAGCCTGAGTTAAATCAGCACCACAAAGAATTACTTCGGATAAATGCGCTCTTTCTAATGTTGCTCCTTGGAGATTTGCTTTACTCAAGTTAGCACCACTTAAAGAAGCTGCTGTTAGATTTGCTCCTCTTAAATCTGCTTTACCGAAATCCACACCACCCAAGTTAACTCCTTGTAAATTTGCTCCTGGTAAAGCAATGCAGTTAAAGCTTCTTTCTCCTGTTGCGTACCTAGCTAAAAGCTCTTTAACATTCATACTTTTTTAGACCTTGGTAGTGAACAACTCAAACTTCAATATTGATTAAAAGATAATTGTCGAGAATATGATTTCACTTCATAGTTTATTTAATCTAATCATAAATATCTCTCTAATTATCAATTTATTCATATTTTTTAACTTAATCGTTAAAATGCTACAATAAAATTACCAATCTCATTACTATTCAGTATTTATGAATAATAGTAATTTAAAATTAGGTAAATATTTGACTTTAGAAGAATTTTGTACCTGCACTCAAACTTATCATAAATATCCTAAAAATATCAACCCATATCCGCAAAATATATTAGAAGTTATTCCTGCATTACAAGATTTAAGTAAATTTATCATTGACCCAACGATAGATTATTTTGGTAGAGAAAGATTTCGTCTTACCTACGGTTTTTGTTCTGCTGATTTAAAAAAGTATCTTGAGAAAAAAGACCCGATTACAGGTCAAAAAAATGGGCGTGTAGCTCCTAATCTTGACCAACATCTTAGTTATGAAATTAATAAAAATGGTAAATACTATTGTGAAAGATTAGGTGCAGCTTGTGATTTTCTAATTACAGATTTACCAAGTACAGAATTAGTAGCATGGATTTTACAAAACAAACTACCTTTTGATTCTCTGTATTTTTATAGTAACCAGCAACCAATTCATATTAGTTATGGATTTCAACATAAACGGGATATTTGGACTTTTAATAATTCAGGAATACCGACGAAAAAGGGCATTGAAAATTGGGTAAAACTAGCAAAAGAAATAATTTAAAATTTAAACCCCGTCTAAGATGAAAACCATAGTTATTGAAAGTAGTGGGAACATCTTGCTCCCTGCTGTTAAGTAGCGAGCAAGATGCTCCCACTACTTCAGGTTTCAAAATGGATGAGATTTAGGAGTGATGAATTGCCGCTGGATATTTTTATTTAATAATTTTTTGAGAATATTGGTATCACATAAAATCATTGAGAAGCGCGACCTAGCGATCGCCTATGCCACTTTTTTTCTTATTTCGGATATAATAGTAGATACTATCAAGAAGTCTTGACTATGCAGATTAGCGAAGAAATCACCATTAAAGTTAGTCCTAATGTTGCTCAAGCCTATCAAAAAGCAACAGAACGTAAAAAGCAATCTCTGGCAACATTGGTTAGCGTATTTTTAAGAGATGATATGAATGAGGAAGTTGATTTGCTTGGTAAATTGATGGATGAAATTAGTGATAAAGCAGTTTCTAGAGGCTTAACACCAGAAATTTTAGAGACCATTCTGAATGAATAATTCACCTAACTATGTGTTGGATACCAATATTTTTGTTAGTGCCTTGCTTTTTAAAAATAGTCAACCGCGTCAAGCTTTAGATAAAGCAAGGTATCGAGGAAATATTTTAAAGTTAGAGAGTTTTTAGAGATAAAATAATCTGGAGTCATGTTGAATCCGGTTGTCTTTTAATACTTGCTTTAAAAGCTCGTTTAAATGATGAACTTAGAATTAATATCATTGTTCTCGTTAGTTCCTTTTATTTTATTAGAAGAGGGATTTTTTTCAGGCATTGAAATTATCTCATTATCATCAAATAACAGACTCAATTATTTTCCGACTCACTTATCCCCTTCAGTTTCAATTCCATTGACAGACTCCTCCAAAACCTTACCCTCTTTAGACTTGAGCAACTTCAGCCTATTTCCTTGTCGAGTCTTCGCAGCAGCTTTAAGCAGCTTCAATTTATAAGCATCCACATCCTTACACCAACCTAACTTGTAACCATTAATCACAGTATAATTTTCCTTTAAACATTTTTTCCAGCCAGAAAGACGACTAATACTCTTCCAATTATCCAAAAGTCCTCTATCTTCTTCTTGACAACTTAACTTCACAAACTTCTCATATTGAGGATAATCAGCAGTAACTAAAGCCTCAATTTGATGTAAAATTGGTGGATCATCTTCCAAATCATAATCTTGATAAGTAACGTGCAAATCTCGCAAATCAATTGTCATCACCTTTGATAAAATTGGATGGGGATTAATATCAAAATCAGGATAAAATAAATAGGAAATCTTCGGTGTTTTTAAATGAAACTTAATCACATTTGCTTCTTCTAACCGTCCAATAGTCCGACTCGCGCAACCTTCATAAAGACGTAATAGAGGATCAACCGCTTGTAATGCAGAAATATGCACCCAAAGAGAATTAGCTAATTTTTTGCCTACTTTACTTTCTTGACAACGTTTAATAATTAATTCTGTATTTCCCAAACTTTTTAACATTAAATCCGCATCTATACAAGCTTGTTTATAACTACTATATAAACCCAAAATATCCTCTTGCACTGCGGGAGCTAATTGTCCTAAGCGGGGACGACGGCTAAAATTACATAATGCTAAATATACCATCAAATCTTGACGGCGTTTATCGGCGATCGCTTGCCATTCTTCCGAATCAGTTGCCTGGATAATCACATTAAAAGCTCTGCGTAAACTGCCAAATTCCGCAGCAATTTCCGCTTCTTGAGGTAATTCTCCCTTAATAGGCATTCTGCCCCGTTCCGTCAGAAAATCCATCAACGGCGTTAACAATTCCTGATATTCCTCAAACCGTTTGACACAAAGACGGATTCTGGGAGTAGTCGCCCGGGAACGGAAACGAGAAGCGCGAAATAACTCAGCTTCCGCTTCATCTCTAAACACAAAATAAACCCCCAAAGCCACAGGAATTGCATCAACTCCTAACACTTGATCAATGTAAACTTTTAATTCTTCCTGTTCATAATATTTCTGGAATGTGTTACGATTGGTGATAATGCCATCACCATAAGCAATTACACCCCGCTTAATATCAGATATCAAAACTTGAGCGGCTACTAACAGCACCTTTTGAGTTAGTTCCCAAGCTTGTATCAAAGCTTCACGGCGCTCGCTCTGATGTTCAATGACATTGATCACAAAACCAATATTCACAATATCCGCAGCTATCCGAGACGTATCTGGCGCATAATAAGGGTCCCAACCACAACTTATATAACCCTGTTCAGCCATACGGTTAACATCTCCACCATGTCCACAACCATAATCAAAAAAGGTGGCTTCTGGACTAAATAAGCTTGATTCTAATGCTAAACGCACAGGACGGGATAAATCAGGACGAATAATAGCAGCTTTGTGACGATCTATTTTGGGGACTATATTTGTAGGTATCGGACTATTTTCCCGTTTGATTAAGCGATGTCCTTGAATTTCCACACCATAAACTTGTAACCGTTGTTCCCAGCCCAACTTAGTCCCAATCCCTTGAGGATGATTAAGTAAACCTAAAGCAACTTGAGCGCGAGTTAAAGCCGCAAATTCTGCATAGAGGGGATATTCTGGAGTAACAAAGGTTTCTTTGCGGTGAAGAATGGGGGGATTTTCCGAGTTGCTGTAATCCCGATAACCAACTTCTAAAGTTTCTAAATCAACCTGAATACTAACTTGTAAAGTCGGATGGGCATCAGTATCAAAATTAGGATAGAATAAATAAGAAATTTTTGGTTTATTAGTGCTAAATTTAACTAAGGTTGCCGATTGAACTTTAGGTAAAGCACTAGTTTGACTTCGCTCAGTACAAGTACGGGCGCGGCTTTCATATTCCTGAAGCCAAGGATCAAGAGTATGTAATGCTAAAATATGAATGTAAAAAGCATCAGGTAACATTTTGCCAACAGAATTGTTTTGGCAATATTGAATGATGTTACTCAAATCAAGAGAATGAAATGTTGAGGGATTTTCCTCAACCGTATTCCTTATGTTATCAGGTTGAACCATTACTTTGTCATCTTGTGAAAATTATAGATAACCTGGTTACATTTACTTTAATACAAAAAATCTCAAATTGGAAGTTAATAAACTTGAGGAAAAAGGTAAAAAACATCTCAAACCCCTACTCCTCAGTTTCCTTTGTCTCCTAGAGTATTTGGCTATTGTCTCGATAAGTTTTAGTCAAAAGACTAAAAGGCTCAAATAAAGCAGCAATTACCAATTACCAATTACCAATTACCAATTACCAAACTTTCTAACTGTTTGTGATAAGCTTTATTGAGATGAAGTAAATTTTTGTTAATTTATATAACTTGACATTTCTTCATTTTTAGCAAAATATTTATTCACTTGTTAAATTTTTAATAATAGTTATATCTTGTTATATATTTATGCAGTCAATCAATATTAAAATTGTGTAATCTGAGAAATAACTAAATTCAATGATTAACATAGAGGTCTAATGACTCCCACAATCATGCGTCAGTTTTGGTCTATAGTTGAAGCTACTCACACAGTAACACTCTTACAGCTTGATGATGCTAGTTTGGTACAGTGGTTAGTCAAACAAATCACTAATCAAGCCTTTTTAGATGCCCATGAAACTGATTTTCTTTGTGACTACATTCAATCTCGGCTGAGTCTGATTCGTGATTTAGCTTATGAACGCCAACAATCGTAGTTGAGTATCTATGTTATTTATATAATTTTTGGTGGTAAATAACCTTCCACTAAGCAATCAGAACCGACAACACGCCAAGTTACCCGCTCCAAAGATAAGGCTTGAGTCATATTAGTTAAACCTAATTCTCCCACAGGTGTAGGAGCATAATTGCCACCAATAATTTTAGGCGCGATAAATGCCATAATTTTTTGAACTGCGCCTTGAGCGATCGCACTAGCTGCTAAAATACCACCACATTCCCATAGCACGCTACAAAAACCCCGCTCATATAAATTACTCATAACTTCTGCTGGTGTGAGTGAATTAAATTCCACC
Source organism: Dolichospermum sp. ST_sed8 (assembly GCA_028658405.1). GTDB lineage: Bacteria > Cyanobacteriota > Cyanobacteriia > Cyanobacteriales > Nostocaceae > Dolichospermum. Next base: position 5,688 of record JAKOGY010000058.1, read on the forward strand.
ACTTCCACCCCTTTCTCCCGCAGCATTTTTTGAAAAGTCTGTGAACTTCCAACTTCCGTTACAACCAAAGTAGGAGCTTCCTGAATATCCCATAGGCGAGCTTGTTCTGGTAAATTCAGACTACGACTCATCACCACTCGCAGGGGATTATGAGCCTCCACTTGATGGCTAGTTAAATAAGGATTATCTTGTCTAACCGTATTCCCACCAACAATTACAGCATCACAAGCAGCTCGCAATTGATGAACTTCACTGCGAGCATCTTCACTTGTTACCCAAGCACTATGACCAGCGGTAGTAGCGATTTTGCCATCTAAGGTCATAGCATATTTCAAAATTCCTAAAGGTCGTTGATAGAGAATCCGATGAATAAAACCTTCATTTAATCGCCGACAAGCCGCTTCCTCTACTCCAACTACCACCTCTATACCAGCAGCCCGGAGCCGCGCAATCCCACCACCAGCAACCAAGGGATTAGGATCAACCATCCCCACTACCACCTTAGACACACCCGCATTAATCAACCCTTGGGAACAGGGAGGAGTGCGTCCATAGTGGTTGCAAGGTTCAAGACTCACATAAATAGTGCTTCCTCGCGCTAGTTCTCCCGCTGCTCTGAGGGCAAAAACTTCGGCGTGAGGTTCACCAGCACGGGGATGAAACCCTTCCCCCACAATCTTTCCATCTTGGACAACCACCGCCCCCACTAGGGGATTTGGCGAAGTGCGTCCCAAGGCAGTGCGAGCTAATTCTATGCACCGCAGCATCATCTGAGAGTCAAATTTATTATAGACGATTTCTTTGACTACAAATTGATTGTTTTGGGGTAAAGATGCAGATGCTGGGGAGACTTCGGGAAAATTATCCATTTGACTTACGAATTACGAATTAATTTCATCTGCTGCCACCAGAGATTAAGAGGATAATAAACCACAGGCGCCCATAAACTACTAAGAATCGCGGAAGCTAAGGTAGCACGTTGGTAATATGTCCAAATACTGGCTGCATGACGATTTCCTATTAAAGATAACTGCACAGCAAAAATAGTATTTGCTACCACAGCCATGCCAAATACAATTAAAGCAATAGAAATAAAGTCTTCTTGAATAAACCGCTGCTTTTGAATCAGAGCAGTTAATATTCCGACTATTCCCAAACCCAAGGCATGAGTTGGATCTGGTGATGTCATTGCGTCTTGTAATAGCCCTAAAATTATTCCCGATAGCATAGCAGAAAATACGGAGCGATTGACACTCCAAGCCACTACCCAAATGAGTAGCCAGTTAGGGCCTATGCCTAATAATTCCATTCCGGGAAACCGAGTTGGCAACATGAGTAAACATAGCATTACAGTTAAAAATGTTACCGCTGAATCCACAAATTGATGCCACCAAGGATGCCAAAGTGCTAATGGCGGAATTAAAAAAAAGGATTTTCGGGTAGAGGAAGCTGCTTTTTTATCTCTGTCACCAGGAAATCCAGGTATCTTCATATTTTGATAAATGATTAGTGATTGGTTATTATCTGCTGAAGCTGCGCTAAAAAAACTGGATAAAATAAATAATATTTAACAGCCTATCATCGCTTCATTTTAATCTTTTTGGAGCAAGTCTGACTACACCTAATTTCTCATAGCTGATAACCTTCATTTATAAGTCTTTACAGACAATGGATGAATCAAGATGTTTTGCGTATGGTGTATTTTTATTTCTCCAAGGGCTAGGAAAAAAATTTTTTCTTAGTGTTATATGTCACTTTTACATGAAATTAGGAGGTTTTGCCGAATAATTGGCAAAAATTTTGCCAAAAAATACAAACAAATGGCCAAATTTTTGCCAATATAGAAATATTATTTTGTAAAAATTCACTTGGCAAAAATGAGCATGAGTGAGAAAACCATAGAAAATTACGGGAAAAGTTTTCTCGTTCTAATTTTGCCGATATCGTTTGTGATTGTTTTCTTGGTGAATACCTGGAAAGTCTTACTGCTAATCCTAGGGCTGCTGATGGTTTTCAATCTTTGGCAGCAATATAGATGGGAAAAGTGGTGCAACCAAGTTAACCCGCTTTTTTATGACTTGATTCGGGAAAACCAGGGAAAAATTACACCGATGGATTTGGCAATCAAGGGTAATTTTTCGGGACAGGTGGCAAAACGCTATTTAGATGGTAAAGCAAAGGAATTTGGTGCTAGTGTACTAGGATCTGAAAAAGAGGAACAATCGTACTACTTTATTAATGCAAGTATTCTCGGCGATATTCTTGATAGTAGTGAATTGCTAGAAAAACTTCCGGCTCAACCAGTTACTAAAATTGCCCGTTCGTTTTTAGCTCCACCTCCAGTCATTCCCCAGGAGGAGGAAGCGCAAGCCAAATTTGAATCGGAATCCTTACCTGCCCCTATCCATGAAGAAGTTAAAAAACCTCTAGAAGAACAGTTAGTTTTTGGTTCGCTGATTCAATCTGAATTAGCCAAACGGTTAAATGTCTATTCTAGTACGGTTTACAAGCGACGCAATGAACCAGATTTTGCCGAGTGGTGTCGTAGCCGTGATCCTGATGGTATCGCTTGGTCTTATTCTCGTAAGTCTAAGGAGTTTTTCCCCATTGAGGAATAGGGAATAGGGAATAGGGAATAGGGGATGGTTTTACCACTGACTAATAACTGGGCGCAGGCCCTGCGCCCCTACGGACTAATCCCAATCGCTTGACTGATGGATGTTAGTCCGTTTTCTTCGAGTTTAGTTAATAAACCGGCAAGGATGCGGCGTACCATCATGGGTCCTTCATATATCCAGCCTGTATAAGTTTGAACCAGACAAGCTCCGGCTGTGATTTTTTCCCAAGCATCCTCAGCAGTAAATATGCCACCTACACCAATAATGGGCATTTGCCCTTGGGTTTGTTGGTAAATGTAGCGAATTATTTCCGTAGAGCGATCGCGCACTGGTTTTCCGCTAATTCCTCCCGCTTCTTCTTGGGGGGATTTACCAGTTTTTGCAATGATTTGGGTTTTGAGTCCTTCCCGGCTGATGGTGGTATTGGTAGCAATTAGACCAGCAATTTGGTAGGTTTTAGCCAGATTAATAATGTCAGATATTGCTTCCCATTCTAAATCCGGGGCTATCTTCACAAATATGGGTTTCTGTGCGATGTTTTTCTGCTGTAGCACATCTAAGATTTGACTGAGCATGGTAGCATCCTGGAGCGATCGCAATCCTGGTGTATTGGGAGAGGAAACATTAACTACAAAATAATCACCCAAATCCTTGAGTAATCGAAAACTCTCTAGATAATCCTGGGCTGCTAATTCCAAAGGTGTTATCTTGGATTTACCTAAGTTTATTCCTATCGGTATTGGGATTGGATAATTCAAGTTTTCTTTCCCCTCCCTCAGTCTTGCGGCCATTGCGACTGCACCAGAATTATTAAAACCCATCCTGTTAAGTGCCGCTTGATCTAAAGGCAAACGAAACAAACGGGGAGGTGGATTTCCTGGTTGGGGGTGATAAGTAACAGTACCCAATTCAGCAAACCCAAAACCAAAATTATGCCACAAACTAGCACCAACACCGTCTTTGTCAAATCCAGCAGCTAAACCCAAAGGATTAGGAAATTTCATTCCCAGTATAGTTTGTTCTAGTCGTGGGTTCTGGAGAGATAAAGATTGGTAAAGGAGATGATTTAAACAATTATTAGCCGGATAATAGCTGGTTTTTGCCAGCCAATTGAGACTACTAATAGTTTGTTTGTGTAACCACTCTGGGTCTGTTTTCACCAGAGTAAATAAAAAATGACCAACTAATGCTTTATAAATATCCAATTTAGGTTAGGAGTCAATTAAATTAGGGAATTACAGAAAATAATAGGACTTACGCACAAGTCACAAACCAAAGAGAATTTCAGAGATATTTTGCGCCATCTCCGGTCAAGGGTGGAGACGTTCCATGGAACGTCTCTACAAGGGTTTCAGGTTACGCACATTAAATGTTCTCACCTGATGTCTATTAGCTAAACTGTGACAAAATTAGCTAATGCTAAAGTCCCCGTTAAGCCCGTCACCTCAATAATAGCATCAGTAGCAGCACTAAATCCTGCCGTTCCATCATTAATAGCGACAAAATTACGGATATTAGCACCAGTACCAAAGGTAAATTGAGCAGCGGAGCTAGCTACAAAAGCAGTATTGGTTAACTTAGCTGCAATTCCGGTTGTATTCAGTGTTGCCACAGATCCCACATTAGAAAATACACTGCGGGCAGTGGAAACAAGGAATAAATCATTATTAGCAGTAGCATTGAAGTCTGTAATCACATCAAAACTACTGAAGACAGAATCGGCTAAATTACGGTAATCAAAACGGTCTATTCCCAGTCCTCCGGTTAGAGTATCTTTTCCTGTACCGCCAGTTATGGTGTTATTACCAGTATTACCAGTAATGACGTTATTACCTGCATTACCAGTACCGTTAATTGCGGTTGTTCCCGTTAAAGTCAGGTTTTCGATGTTTGTCAACGTGGCAATACTCCAGGTGATACTGGATTTAATTGTATCTGTACCTGCGTTGGCATTTTCTTGAATGGAATCTTCTTGAATGGAATCACTAACATTGTCTACGATGTAAGTATCATTACCTGCACCACCAGACAAATAATCACTTCCAGTTCCACCATCTAATGTATCGTTACCACCGTATCCATACAGGGAGTTATTGCCACTGTTACCAGTAATAACGTTATTCAATTCGTTGCCATCCCCACTTGTACCATTCGTACCAGTCAGGGTGAGGTTTTCTAGGTTAGCTCCTAATGTGTAACTACCATAAAAGCTTGTATCAGAAGAATACTGGACAGTATCAGTTCCTTCATTGGCATTTTCGGTAACAGTATTATAATAATCCAAATTACCCGCGTTGCGGGTAATAATGTAAGTATCGTCACCCGCACCTCCAAGTAAGATATCAAAACTTCCTGCTCCACCATCAAGGATATTATTGCCGCTGTTGCCCCGGATAGTGTTACTGTTAATGTTGCCAGTACCGTTAATATTCCCAGTTCCGGTCAAGGTCAGGTTTTCTACACCTGCGGGTAGGGTAGTAGTAGCACTAGATTGTAAAGTGTCACTAATAGTTACTATGCCTCTATCTTGCCCCGGTATCCACACAGCACCCGTAGGATTGGAAAGTGTGACGTTAAAGGTTTCATCATCAGATTCTGAATAGTTATCATTATAGTTATCATTCAAAATGGGGACGTTAATAGTCTTTGTGGTTTCCCCAGCGTTAAAGGTCAGTGTACCTGTAGTGGTAGTGTAGTCATTACCCGGAGAAGCACTGTAGCCTCCTGAATAGGAGGGGCTGGTGGCATATTGGACAGTTACAGTAGTTGTACTGGCCGCAGAAAGGGTGACGGTTAAAACCGCATTTTGTGGGGAGGTTTGCCCTTCTATTACTGTGACACTATTGATACTTAAACCAGGCTTTGTTGAAGGTTGGGTAATGTATAAGTCATTGTTTAGTATTGACAGAACACTATTGCCAACAATGGTGTTAAGTGAGTAATAATAATAATAACCACGATTCGTGGTAATTTGGGTGGTGGTTGTGCCATCGTAAAGAAAGATATCACGATCACCGCTAGTATTACTAGTGCCTACCCATGCCACCTTGTTATTGGCAACCGTGAAATTGCTGTTAGGATAAAGAGAATCGTAATCAAAAGGGAAGGAATTACTTAGTGTTACCGTTGAAGTTCCATTGTAGAGTTTCAATGTGAAGAGAGGATAACTATTACTATTTGTTGTTGTTTTATCTACCCAAACAACCCAATTACCGTCAATTCTAAAGTCTTCTTGTGACGACAACTGACTGGCCAGTTGGGTTGTGGTGTTAGTAGTACCATTGTAAAGCTGAAGAGAATAATTTGTGCCATTATATTTAGAGTAGACAACCTTATCTCCAGAAACTAGTGGATTATAAACCTCAATGTTATTGGTAATTCGGGTAGTAGTTGTGCCATTGTAGAAAAACAAGTTTTCTGCCGTACCATTCCAGTTAAACCACGCTACTTTATTATCAGAAATAACAGGACTATAATCGTCGGTGGTGTTGTTTGTGAGTTGAGTTGTAGTAGTTCCGTTGTTCAGATAAATTTCGTAGTCATTACCATCCGAACCAACCCAGACAGCATTACTACCTGATAGTTTTAAGTCCCTCTCGTCTGTGTCGTTATTGGTAAGTTGAGTTGTGGTTGTGCCATTATTGCGGAATATTTCCACATCCGTGCCATCATTAGCATACCAGAGGACAGTATTACCAGCAATCTGAGGTGCGTAGTCGTTAATTGTGTTATTGGTCAGTTTGGTTGTTGTGCCACCACTGTAACGATAAATCTCTGTGTCATTACCATCTTTTTTGGCATAAACAACTGTATTACCAGAAATATTGTAACCGCCATTGGAAATATTGTAATTGTCGGGTGCAACAATATCATAGACACTATTGGCAATTGGTAATGTTGTTGTGCCGTTGTAGAGGTTAAGAACAGAATTTGCTCCCTTGGTAGTTACCCAAACGTAATTACTACCAGAAGACTTAAAAAAACCACTTCCCAAAGTAGTTAACTTAACTGTCTCATAGAGGGTAATCCCCGCTTCTTCAATGGCAATATTTTGGCTATTTAGGGTAATAGTCCGATGATCATTTTCATTTTGGATACGATTTATTTCCGTAGCACTTACAGATATACCACGCACTAAAGCAGAGAAATATTCACCTTCATCTCCTCTGGTGTCTGTGAGGTTGATTTGAGCGTCTAAATAATGCCCAATTTCTTCTAAAAGAATAGCCTGAATTTCATTTACAGTGGCAGTATTGAGAAAACTATCAGACAGATAAATCTTATTCTGACTTGCAGCATAGCCTGCTCTTGCAGTCCCTAGCACTGTACCACTAACGACTTCAATATTTGGTAAAGCACTGAAATTTTTTGATTTCCACTGAGCAAGAATAGACTCTGCTTTTAAGCGATTGTAACTAGACCCGAAAGCTGTCCCTAATATTGTCCAGAAATTCTGAGAACGAGCATATTCAAATAAAGTATCATAAACGGAAGGAATGGCTGTATTCAGAAGATTATTGATGTAATTCTGATTTTGAGTCATTTTTTTCGCCTTTTAAGTTAAAAAACAGTAAAATGTCAGATTTTAAGACTTAAACACTATCGAGGCTGAAACCTGTAGTTTATTGTGACTGAGCTTGTTGAAGTACAGACCGCAAAAAAGCTTTAGTTCCCAGAATAGGCTTAGACTAGAACTATTTCAGAGTATAACATATAAATAGTTTATACAAGATAAAAAAAGCTACAGGACTAATAATGTAAGTTGCTAGTATGGCTATCGCTACGCAAGCTACAGGTATACTGTCAGAATCAGGTGTTTATCGAGCGATAGCCTGCGTGGCGTAGCCATAGTCGAGAAAAGGATGAAAAGAGGGATTTTATCACCAATTACCAATTACCAATTACCAATTACCTAGATTATTATGGAGCGTGTTCGTTCTAAATCTGATTTACCTGAAAAAATCTGTGTAGTATGTCAACGTCCGTTTACTTGGCGAAAAAAATGGCAAGATTGCTGGGATGAAGTGAAATATTGTTCAGAACGTTGCCGTCGTCGTCGTTCTCAGGCTAAAAATGAGAGTTAGACCAACCAATAAATATATGGGCGCAGGCCCTGCGCCCCTACGAAGAAAATAAATGATTTTACAAATGCAACCTAAATTAATTATTCATGGAGGGGCTGGTAGTTCTCTCCAAGGTAAGGGGGGATTAATCGCAGTCCGCAATTCTCTTTCTCAGATTGTTGAGGAAGTCTATGCTCTTTTGCTGACGGGTGCAACTGCGGCTCAAGCAGTAGTTCGCGGTTGTCAGATGTTGGAAGATGAACCCCGGTTTAATGCTGGTACTGGTTCTGTCCTCCAATCTGATGGACAAATCCGCATGAGTGCTTCCATGATGGATGGCACAACTGGGCGCTTTAGTGGTGTGATTAATGTATCACGGGTGAAGAATCCGATTGAAATGGCGCTGTTTTTACAAGATTCCGATGATCGGGTTTTGTCTGATTATGGTGCGGCTGAGTTGGCGCGGGAGTTGCAGCTTCCTAGTTACAATGGTTTAACTGATTTGCGCTTGCAAGAGTGGACCCTAGAACGCCAGGGGAACTTTACAAGAACAATGGCTGGGGTAGTAGCAGAACCAGAAATGGCAGAAAGTGCGGGGAGGGGGACTATTGGTGTCGTGGCTTTAGATAGCTATGGTAAATTAGCGGCAGGTACTTCCACCGGAGGTAAAGGCTTTGAGCGGATTGGACGCGTCAGTGATTCCGCTATGCCAGCAGGTAATTATGCGACTAGTCAAGCCGCAGTTAGTTGTACAGGCATTGGGGAAGATATTATTGATGAGTGTTTAGCCGCTAAAATTGTGGTGCGCGTCACTGATGGAATGTCGCTAAAAGAGGCAATGCAGCGCTCATTTACGGAAGCTAAGAGGAATAATCGGGATTTTGGAGCGATCGCTCTTGATGCCACTGGTGCGATATCCTATGGTAAAACCTGCGAAGTATTACTAGCTGCTTACCATAATGGCGAAAACATTGGCGATACTTTGGAATGGAATGATCAAGAATTGATTGGTAATGGGTAATTGGTAATTGGTAATGGGTGATTGGTGATTGGTGATTGGTGATTGGGAAGAGTAAAGATGAATATTTATCTTGATTTTCCCTTTATTATTCTTTTCGCTTTTGTTTTAGGAAAATGAATCTCCCAGTAACACAATCTTGGCATGATGTTCGCGCAGCATTAAAAGCAATTTGGGGATATGACGATTTTCGTCCTCCCCAAAAAGAAATTGTTAATTGTTTAATATCACAAAAAGATGCCCTAATTATTATGCCCACAGGTGGGGGGAAGTCAATTTGTTTTCAACTTCCTGCCCTACTACAAACAGGATTGACTTTAATAGTTTCTCCTTTGGTGGCACTAATGGAAAACCAAGTTGAGGAATTACGTCAACTATCACAAAAAGCTGCACTTTTACACAGTGAGTTACTTCCATTTCAACGCCAAGCAACTTTGCAAGCTTTGGAAAAACAGCAATTAAGATTATTGTATTTATCACCAGAAACTTTACTAAGTCCAGCAGTGTGGAAAAGGTTATGTGATCCCCAACTACAAATTAATGGTTTGATTCTGGATGAAGCCCATTGTTTAGTGCAGTGGGGTGATAGTTTTCGTCCAGCTTATCGGCGATTGGGGGCTGTGCGTGAAGCGTTACTAAAATCAAAACCACCGGGAACAAAAATTAGTATAGCAGCTTTTACGGCAACGGCTGATCCTTTAGCCCAAAAGATTATTTCTACAGTTTTAAAATTACACAAACCTGAGATTTTTCGGATTAATCCCTACCGGGAAAATTTAAATCCTCTTGTCCGCATTGCTTGGACTCCTAAAGGGAGAAAACAACAATTATTAAAGTTTATTCAAGAACGACCAAATCAAGTTGGTTTAATTTATGTACGGACTCGAAGAGATAGTGAAAATTTAGCTCAGTGGTTGACAGAAATAGGACATCAAACTAATAGTTATCATGCTGGATTGAGTCCAGAAGAACGTCGGAATATTGAAGCTAATTGGTTGAGTGGAAAAATCCTGTTTGTGGTATGTACTTGTGCTTTTGGTATGGGAATAAATAAACCAGATGTCCGCTGGGTTGTACATTTTCATGCACCACATTTATTATCTGAATATGTCCAAGAAATAGGACGAGCAGGAAGAGATGGTAAACCTGCTGATGTGCTAACTTTGGTAAGTGAACCAACGGGGTTATTAGATTCTGAGGATAAGCAAAGACAGCATTTTTTTGCAGAACAAATGAGAGGACAACAGCAAAAAGCCCAACAATTAGCGAAAAGTTTACCACCCCAGGGGGAAGTAAATGCTGTAATTAAAGAATTTCCCATTGCTGCTGTCGCACTTTCTCTTCTCCATAGTAATGGACAACTGGAATGGCTTGATCCTTTTCATTATGCTATTTCTTCAAAATCAGGAAAACCACCAGAAACGCAATTACAAGCTGCTAAACAAATGAGTGAATATCTCACTACTAAAAAGTGTCGTTGGCAGTTTTTATTAAATGCCTTTGGATTTGAGAAAGAAAATGCTAGTTGGCGTTGTGGACATTGTGATAATTGTGATTAAATCAAGAAACACAATCTGGAAAGCTAATTATTACCAGATTTCTATATTATATGCCTAATTTTTTAAATAAAATATTATTTCTTTGTTTTGCATCTTTAACAAGTTTGTTAAATGATAATACTTCAATATAGGTTTTTAATCCTGGGTTAAAACCAAAAAAACCTTGAAGGTCTGGTGTTGGAGTCAAAGAAGAATTAACAGCAAAAGTTTGTATTTCTTCTGTTAAATCACAAATAATATAGGCATAGAAAGGTGTATCTTCACGAAGGGATATTAACCTACCATCTTTATTCTTGTGTTTGCCTGATCTAACCTGGCGTATATAAGAATAAACTTGAGCAATAGGATCATCAGATGCAGAATATCCCTCTCTCATTGGGCGTTTAAATTCTATTACCACGACAGAAGAATAAGGCTGTTCTTCATCTGGTACAAAAGCAATAGGATGGTTGAAAACTAAAATGTCCGGTCTATCATTACTTTCTGAATCTAAATTTTCTAGTCTTTTTAAGGATTGATCAGAGGAAAGGTATTCATGATAAGACAATCTTTCATCTATTATCCAGAGATTTTGTTTTTCAAAAACATTAATTTCATCAGAAGATGTTCTCATGGGAAAAATTATTTCATGTATATCTTTTTCAAGACTATATCTTCCATCTGAATTAACAATTAGATTTTTCTCAAACAGACTGATTATAATTTTTCTATGAATAACATATCTTGCTAATTTAGACATCCCTAGATCATTATACTGCTCAAGAAAATTATAATATTCTTTGGTATATTCAGGAAATCTCTCAAAGTGTTCTAGAGGAGTTTTTAATATTTTCACTCCCGTTTCTTTCAGGGATAGTTCATATCTCGACATTATTTTATGAAGTTCTATTTCTAGCTTTTCTGGAGGGAGTCCAGGTTTTATAGACTCTAATTTATCTGTAGCATATTTTAGCAACGGACGATATTCTACACCTTCTTCTATAATGTATTTTTCGATTTCTTTCTGCTTTTCTTCCTGTAATCCTTTTAAAAATGGAGAAAGATTTTTAGATATTGCAGAACTTAATTCATTTTGTATTTCTTTGTAAGAAATAAGTCCTATATCTTCTGTAAAACCATCATGATTATAAATTAGGTTAAAATTAGTTCTTTCTTGATTAACATATTGATCTAAACAATCACTAGAAACAAAAGCAAGATAGGTGAAAAGCCTTCCTTCTCTGTCACGAATTTTTCTTTTTTCAATTAAATTAGGGATATGGTTGTGTAAATTTTCAGAAATAACAGTTCTATGATTAGCACAATAAAAAAGTTTATGGCTTGAATCTGATGAGTTGTAATATTTAATTCCTTTAAGATTAAAAGTATGTTCTTTGATTTTAATTACATCATTATCCGAGAATGATTCTAAATTTTCATTAAAGTATGTATTAATATTGAATTCTTTTTTTCCATCAACCACTCTAATTTCGGGTGGTGTTTTTAAAATAAAGTATGAAATACAGTGTTCTAGAATTTGCTTACCTATAGTTTCACATTTTTGAGGGCATTTTCCTTTATATGGATTTAAGAAATTTTTAAGCTCAATTTTTGTATAAAATTCTTTTTTATTATTTAATTCTACTTTGTGTTTAGAAATTTCTTTAACTCCTTTGCAAGAAAGGCTGAATTCTATATTACGTTTGTAAAAATTATTTTCTTCTTCAAAAATACTTTCAATCAGTATTTCTGTAAAAGCTTTAAGCCATAAAAATCTACCAACTCCTTTTGAGCCTCTGCTTTTTTTATATGTACTATCTGAAGTACAAAAAGACTTATAGTTAATATAATTAAATCCTACTCCGTTATCTACAACAACGAAGCCTTGTATTGGAGATAAATTTCCATCTTCTATGAATTCTGTTTGATCACCTTCCCTTAAAAGAATAATATCAATATATCCATTATTGATTTTTGAATCTTCAATAGAATGAATTGAGTTTACTACAGACTCAAACAATGGCAATAAACATTTATTCTCAGCTAAAGGTGTGTTGTTAATTCTACCTTCTAAACTTATGTCCATGACTTAATGGGTTTAGTTATTTATATATTTGTTATATTTTAGTATACTATATACAAATTTATTGATCGAACAGGAGTCAGTAGGGGCGAATGGCCATTCGCCCCTACAGTCAGAATGAATTCTGTGCGAGTGACGGATGAATAACTTTTAATTCTCAATTTTTAATTCTTCGTTGATTCTGCTTGGCTACAATATTTATTTAATTGCACCCCTAAAGCATCTGATTCTTTACCAGCAGTTTTAGCTGCGGTTGTTAATGCAGAATCAATTTCTTTTCTAGCTTTTTCAATTTTCAGTCTACCATCTGATGATGCTTCGGCTTTTTTAGTATCTGCAAGAGCTTGAGAAGCTTTGGCTATGGCTTCACTCAGATGATCAAAGATTTTAATAAAACTGGTTTCAAATTCTTGCAATTTGGGATCTTTTAAATTTAATTCCTGAATAGACTTAGTTACGGTTTTTAAGTCTTTCGATAATTGCAAGCTAGTTGATACCTCCTTACCTTTTTTTACATCAATCATTGATATACCTTGGTTGACAACTGTAACCAACCGCTGACACTGGACAGTTTTCGTCTCGCTGCAACCAGTAAGTAACAAAGCAATGCTCAGGCTAACAGGAGCAATAACTGGATAACGGGAAAACAACATTAATAATTCAAAATAGTGCTTACAGAAGGCTAAAGCCAACAAAATTCACAAGAATTAGATTGGGGATTTTAAGTCCCTTTAGATCTGAGATTATCAACAGTTTACCAATCTACTGGCAACCCTAATTTATCTAAGGTTTTACCATCTTGCAACAGTGGTTGAATGTCGCTGTCTATTTGGATTTTACCAGTAGATAGGACTAAAGCCCGTTGGGTAACTCTTCCTAACCACTGGAGATCATGGGAGGCTATTAACATCACTTGTACAGGTAATTTTAATAATACTTGGGCTAAATGTCGTCGCCAGGCTGGGTCTAGTCCGTTGGTGGGTTCATCTAAGATGAGAATCGCCGGATCTAGGGCTAAAATCGCGGCTAAGGCGGCTAAACGTCTTTGTCCTCCAGAAAGTTCATGGGCGGAACGATGGGCATAGGCTTCGAGTCCAAAGTCGGCTAATAATTGATGAGCTTTATCTTTAGCCGCTATGGGTGACACACCATAGTTAAGTGGTCCGAAGGTGACATCTTCGAGGATTGTCGGCATAAATAATTGGTCATTAGCATCTTGAAAACTAAAACCAATTTGTCGCCTAATTTGCGGCAAGGTGTTTGGTAATATCTCCATACCGTTAATCCAGATTTTGCCACTTTGGGGATGTTTTAAGCCAATGAGGTTTTCTAGTAAGGTGCTTTTACCTGAACCTGTAGCGCCCATTAAGGCAACGCGATCGCCTGTTTGTAAGCTAAAAGAAATTTCTTGGAATACGGGTTGCTGGCGTTCATAAGCATACACCAGATTTTGGACTTCAACGACAGTAGTATGTGGTTGAGATATGGAAGTTTGGGGATTAGAAGTTAATGATGTCAAGATTTACCACTCAAATAACAATAAAATAAGAACTTAGGGTTAAACAAGTAGCTGTCACCCCAGCTACTAACAGGATAAAACGTTCTTGCGGTTTGAGGGGGGAATCTATGGGTAATTGTCCGTTATATCCACGAGTTACCATTGCCCCATAAACTCTTTCGGCTCTGTCTAAGGTGCGGAGAAATAAAGCCCCAATCATAGAAGCACTGGCATAGCGTAGCCATCCTCCTGTACCATTTAAACCTCTTAATTGGGCGCTGCGCTGCATTCGGGTTACTTCTGAGAGTAATATTTCTAAATATTGCCCAGCTAGGATCAGGTTTTCCTTTAATGGTGCCGGTAAGGGCAAGCTTTTGAGAGCAATGCCGAAACTATGAGGGGGTAGGGTTAATAAAAAACTATTCATGACAATTAAGCAGATTAGCGATCGCACTAGCAAAAAACTAGCCCGTTCCCATCCCAATGGTAAAGCCACCAAGGATAGAAAAATTAATTCTGTCCCCAGCAATCCGCCTAATTTGCGAATGGGTACTTGTAATATACAAACCCAAAAAAGAGCGATCGCCCCATATACAAGTAAATTAGACCAAGTATGATGTTTGAGAAAAGCCGCCCCAATTACAATAATTAGGGATAATTGCAAGCGTAATGGCAAAGAAATTTTAAGCATTATTCGGTTTGATAACTTTAGCAATCCCAAAAGCTACAGCAAAACATGATGTAGCACCTACCAACCCGGCAATACTAGTCCCAATTTTACCTAAACCCTCAATACTGTAATCAGCTAAAGGTGTGGGCACAATGACGCGCACTTTTTCCCCTAAATCAATAAATCCCAAGTTTTCCGCCACTTTTTCTAATCCATCTGGCCAAGCGGAAGCAAAAAGAGACAACACCCCCGAAATCAGGAAAATACTGACAACGGGAACTAACCACCCTCTAACTTTGTGTTCTTCACCTGGTAATAAATCTGGACGGGCTGTTGCTAGGTAGGTTAATACACCTCCAGTAATTGCACCTTCCCCAACACCAATTAAACTATGTACTCCTGCCATAGTGGGTAAAACTAAGTTCGCTGGTGCTGTTCCCGAAAGGGCTAATTCAATGGCACAAGCTATGGCAGCGACAACTACGCTGACTCCGGCTGCTATGCCTGCTGCTAGGGGCAAACGCCCTTGAGAACCGCCAAATAGTCGTTGTAAGGTTTGGGTTAATCCCCACGCAACCCACACGCCGATCACTCCCATGTTGAAAATATTTGCACCCAAGGCAGTGATTCCACCATCAGCAAATAGGACGGCTTGAATAATTAAAACTGTGGCGATACATAACATTCCCGCCCAAGGACTACCCAAAATAATCGCGGCTAAAGCCCCTCCTAATAAGTGGCCGCTAGTTCCTCCCGCTACGGGAAAATTAATCATTTGGGCGGCGAAAATAAAGGCGGTGGTTAAGCCGAGAATGGGGGCGCGACGAATACCAAAAGCTGTTTGTGATCGCTCAAAAGCCACGAATAAAGCGGCTGCGCTGGCTAAACTGGTAGCTGCTGCTACTGGAACTGAAATAAATCCGTCAGGTATGTGCATGAGGCTGTGTATTTTTCAATGTACTTTTTGCAGACTAGCTTTAAGTAATATAACGACTAACAAAATTAATAGCAAACTATAATTTATCTCTTTTGACAATACCCTACTGGGGGATTTTTGGGAATTTTATTTATGGTACTTTTGTAATAAAAAATATTTTAAATCATATATTGTTTTTTTAAATCATTAACATTTATAAATCTTGATGATATATTCTCATGTTTCTAGTCCAGTCCGGCGTAAATTAATGAACCATTCCGAATCTGTAAAAAGCTTATTCTAAATTCTAAATTCTAAATTCCGCTTTTGCTTCAATCATCTAAACGTAAGAGTTTACGGTAAAAAGATTTAGAAAAATCGGCGATTTTATTGCGCTTATAGTTTTCCATTAGTTCAATTAAAAAACTAATAAATTCAAAACTGGGCATCTTGACTTCATAAGTTAGTTCAGATTTAGCATCAAACTGCATCTGGCAAATGGTTAAATCTGAGGGTAAGGTGGCATCATTCCAGGAAGCAACGAAGGAAATATTGTCACTACCCTCAATTTTGCGGTGTCCCTCCAACTGACATTTTTTATAAAGAGTGATGGCATAGGGTAACAAATTTCGTTTACCACCCGGAATATACGGTAGATAGACGATAGATTGTTGTTGACTTGCAGGTTGGAGTTTATCAAAAGATGTATTATCAGTCATTGTTGTAAATTTCTTAAATTAAGTGATAAATTGCGATCATATCGTTTTTCAGAAGAGGATGTTTTCAAAGTATTCGGTAAGTATAACAAAACCGGAGTCCGCAGAGCAAAAGTCAAAAATCAAAACGAATACAGAATGAGCTTTTCAGAAATTTTAAATGGTTGCTTCATTTATGCTGCGCTGTATTAGCATTAATTGAAACTTTATAAACATCCTCTTAGAAAAATTATTAGTAATGTCAAAAGAGGTAAGTCAAAAAACTACGATTTAAACTAAAGCTGCTGTTGACTTGAGGGCAAAAATTTTCTCAATTATATCTTCAACTACCTTATCCGGTGTCGAAGCACCAGAAGTCACACCAACTTTAATTTCTCCTGCTGGTAGCCAGTTTTCTGCAATTGCCAATTCTCCTGTTAATTGCCGATGTTCAATGTTATTAATTGATTGAATCCGTTCCACACAATCAATGTGATAGGAAGGAATATTGCGATCAAAAGCAATTTGTTGTAATTGAGTAGTATTTGATGAATTGAACCCACCAATGACTATCATTAAATCTAGATTTTCTTCCACTAATTCCAACATAGCATCTTGACGTTCTTGAGTGGCATCACAGATAGTATTGAAATTTTGAAAATGCTGATTTAACTCTGTTGGTCCATATTTCTGCATCATTGTCCGCTCTAGCATTTTCCCGATTTTTTCGGTTTCATCTTTGAGCATGGTTGTTTGGTTAGCAATGCCTACCCGTTCTAAATCTTGATCAGGATCAAATCCCGCAGAACAAGCTTTAGAAAATTTGGCTAAAAATTCTTCATGATTGCCACCATTAAGAATATAGTTAATCACATATTCTGTTTCTTCTAAATTCAAAACAATCAAATATTTCCCAGCAAAAGAACTAGTAGCAACGGTTTCTTCATGCTTATATTTTCCGTGAATAATTGAGGTGTAATCGCCTTTTTTGTGCTTTTCTACTGTGTTCCAAACCTTAGATACCCAAGGACAGGTAGTATCCACAATTTGGCAACCTTTATCATTCAAGATTTGCATTTCTTGAACACTTGCACCGAAGGCTGGTAAAATTACCACGTCACCGCTACCAACAACAGAAAAGTCTTTATTTTTATCAATGACGGGAATGAATTCTACCTGCATTTCTTGCATTCGTTTATTCACAGAGGGATTGTGAATAATTTCGTTAGTAATCCAAATATGTTCTGTGGGAAAATGCTGACGAGTTTCATAAGCCATAGCTACGGCTCTTTCCACACCCCAACAAAAGCCAAATGCTTGTGCTAATTGAATGGTCACATTACCCCGTTTGAGAGTGTAGTTGCGATCGCGGATTTCCTGAATTAAGTTACTCTGAAACTCAGATTGTAACTGGGTAGCAACTTCTGCTTGATGACCAAAGCCCTTACGATTGTAATTAGCTGAATGTTGGAGGCTGCGTTTAAAAGCTTTTGTATCCATTTGAAACTGACCACTAATAATTACTATTTTTGATTTTCTCGCGTTTGGAGACGATTTAGATGGAAAATTTGGATTTATATCCTATTTTTTGAACTTATCTTTTCTAAGTGAGGTACTTGGGGTGTTACTTGTTGATTAGTATACATCTTTAAAGCAGTCCGCCAAACTAGATAACCTGGAGGACTTAGATGTAAACCGTCGGTAGTAAAATTTGTCCGAAGATTACCTTGTTTATCGGTGAATAAAGGATGTAAATCCAGATATCTCACAGCTTTTTCAGTAGCAAGATTATTCAATTCCTGATTTAAATTGCGAATCCGAGGATTAGGAATTGCTAGGAGTTTTTCTTTTCCTTCCCAAGTTACCCCCTCCGCACCATGAGGCAAAATTGACTGAATGACAATTTCTGATTGGGGGTGTTTTTTTCGCAAATAACTGATAATTTGCCGATAATTGGCTAAAATTTCCTGATCATCTAGCCCGCGAATCAAATCGTTAATACCCACCATGACGAAAATTATCTCTGGTTGGGTGCGATCAAAGAAATCTAATCTTTGCAATAATCCATTACTAACTTCCCCAGATATACCCTGATTTAGCCAGATTCTATCCTCAGGTAATAACTCTGGTGGAAACCATAAACTCAGAGAATCTCCCGCGAGGATGGTTAATCGCTGGGGATTTTTCCTAGCAGTCATTTTAGCTTCTTGCTTGAGAATATCCAACCATTGAGGATAACTGAGTTTATGACGGGGGCCTAACTCTGGTGATACATATTGATTTTTCCAATTGAGGTTAACTGGTTCTGGGGAATCTGGGATAGCTGTAGTTGCTAACACAGGGGTTAGTTTTTGCTGTCGCCAAATCAATACGATCACCGCTAACATGAGGATAATATTAGTTAATAGTGCGAAGAGTCCCCAGACAGGAAAAGATTTTACACGATTAGACACGACTAAAAAACATTACCAATATTGAACTCAATTGTAAATCTGGGGAAGAGATAATGGGTAAAAGTTTTTAGCTCTTACCCATTACCCATTACCCATTACCCATTACCCATTACCCATTACCCATTACCCATTACCC
>JAKOGY010000530.1 GCA_028658405.1 Dolichospermum sp. ST_sed8
GCCCTTGAGGGTGGGGGTTGTGGGGTTGCTTATGTCTATTATTTGTAGTCCTGAACCACCAGCTACGTAAGCATAATTACCGACTACTTGCACACTTTGACCACCAACTTTGTAACTTCCCTTGACAACGGGTTGGGCAGGGTTGCTAATATCAATGATCTCTAACCTATCCCCCACAGCGTAGGCATAGTTACCCACCACTGTCACAGCATTGGCATAGCTGAGAAAATCCCACTCTCCCACTAATGTGGGTGCAAATACTCCCTGGTAGCTGTGGAGGGTGTCTGCATTGAAAACAGAACCTAACCCCCTAACCCCCTTCCCTGCTAGGGAAGGGGGAATGTTTAAAGCCTCTCTCCTTGTAGGAGAGAGGTTTGGAGAGAGGTTTTTTACTGGGTTGATTTCATCTGTAGCGGGAATATTCACCTCTAATTGCCAATTTCCCCCTAATGCTGCATTGCCGGTTTTTGTGGTGGAGGCGCTAATGGTTGCGGTTGTAATTTGATGTAATTTGTGAATAAATTCTTCCCCAGCATCCCCCGCAGCGACATTACAGCCATAGAGTAAAATATTCTGACGTTGCCATTGTTGTAACTGTTGGGTGTAATTGTGAATATTGGTTAAGT
>JAKOGY010000531.1 GCA_028658405.1 Dolichospermum sp. ST_sed8
AGCAGTATGAACAATATAAGAAGAGTTTAGTGCAGTATCTAGAAGTGAAAAATGTATTTGATACAGCCTTTGAGGAAGGTGAGAAGGTCGGTATTGAGAAGGGTATTGAGAGGGGTATTGAGAAGGGTATTGAGAAGGGTATTGAGAAGGTTGCTAAAGCATTGAAAGAGCAAAATATAGCTATAGAAATTATTGCAGAATCAACTGGTTTATCTTATGAAGCTATTAAAAGAATTTGAGTGAATAATGCCAATTGATAGACTTGCGCTGATTTTTTGTGCTATACAGGAAATATTAGACAGAGTTTTCTAAAGTTATTCAGCGAGTATTTCATTAAAATAATCTTAGAGGAGTAGTTATGGCTGCAAAATACTTTAATCCTTATACAGATTTTGGCTTTAAGAAACTGTTCGGTGAAGAGGGTAGTAAAGATTTACTCATTGATTTTCTCAACCAACTTCTACCAATACATCATCAAATTCAACAATTAACCTTTAAAAATCCGGAAAATCTAGCCGATACCATAGCAGAACGTAAAGCCATATTTGATATTTACTGCGAAAGTAAAACTGGTGATAAGTTTAT
>JAKOGY010000059.1 GCA_028658405.1 Dolichospermum sp. ST_sed8
TTATTAAACCCCGTCTAAGATGAAAACCATAGTTATTGAAAGTAGTGGGAGCATCTTGCTCCCTGCTGTTAAGTAGCTCTTATTGTATCTTATGTATCCGATACTTTTGTTTGTTTTAGTACAAATTAATACATAAATTCAGATAACCAGGTTTATTAAACCCCGTCTAAGATGAAAACCATAGTTATTGAAAGTAGTGGGAGCATCTTGCTCCCTGCTGTTAAGTAGCGAGCAAGATGCTCGCATTACTTCAGGTTTCAAAATGAATGAAGTTTAAGAGACTTCCAAATAAAAAAATATCCCAAATTCTCTTGTGGTGCAGGCATCTGGCCCTGCTAATAATAAAAGGAGAAACTAGATGCCCATCGCACAAGATGGGATAATTTTTTTTGTGGAGTTCTCTAAATTCAAAGATTCCGATATGATGACACTTCCAGTTATCACAGGTTTTCAGCGTGAACTACCTACACTTCCCTTGCGGGTAAGTATAGGCTTCCTACCCAGTTAACAGCTTTTTGCTCTTCAAGAACAAGAAGACTTATGTTAAGACGATAGGCTGACCCCTCGTTCCAAAGGCAAAATCAAGGTTAATCAACAAAAATGATCATGTATCTAGCTTGGTTATCGCTATTCTCTCGCCTTGCCGAGATATTCAGTTCATAACACAAAATTTGTGAATTGTCTCCATGTTTTCCTTCCTTGCTATCGCATTGGTCGGAAAACTGTCGTCAATTCACGAGCCATTCATCCCCCGCTGCCCTATCGAGTCAAACGTGGGGCTTCTGTCGGTTAAGCTAAATTCAATCTCCATTTTTGTCAACCTCCATAAGGATAATAAACATGACTAAAACGAACTCAGACATTCTCAAAAACTCAGATCCTGCTATTAATGAACTAATTAACCAAGAATTACAGCGTCAACGTGACCACTTGGAATTAATTGCTAGTGAAAACTTTACCTCTGCTGCCGTATTAGCTGCCCAAGGGTCGGCATTAACGAATAAATACGCCGAAGGATTACCCGGCAAACGCTACTATGGCGGTTGCGAGTTTGTTGACAAAATCGAACAAATAGCCATTGACAGAGCCAAACAGTTATTTGGTGCGGCTCATGCCAATGTCCAACCCCATTCTGGCGCACAAGCTAATTTTGCTGTTTTCCTGACCTTGCTGCAACCAGGAGACACAATTATGGGCATGGATTTATCCCACGGGGGACACCTTACCCACGGTTCACCAGTGAATGTTTCTGGTAAATGGTTTCAAGTCCGTCATTATGGCGTAAGTAAAGAAACTGAACAGTTAGACTATGACCAAATTCGGGATTTAGCCATCAAAGAACGGCCTAAACTGTTAATTTGTGGTTATTCAGCCTATCCTCGGATTATTGACTTTGAAAAGTTCCGCAGTATTGCTGATGAAGTTGGCGCTTACTTACTGGCAGATATTGCTCACATTGCTGGTTTAGTCGCTACAGGTCATCATCCCAACCCCTTACCTTATTGTGATGTTGTCACCACTACAACTCACAAAACTTTACGTGGTCCAAGAGGTGGCTTGATTTTAACTCGTGATGCCGAATTGGGTAAAAAGCTGGACAAATCAGTTTTCCCCGGTACTCAAGGTGGACCACTAGAACACGTCATTGCTGGTAAAGCTGTGGCTTTTGGTGAAGCTCTCAAACCTGAGTTTACAACCTATTCTGGCCAAGTAATTGCCAATGCTCGCGCTTTAGCTACTCAATTGCAAGATAGAGGCTTTAAGTTAGTATCTAATGGCACTGATAATCACTTGATGCTAGTAGATTTACGTTCTGTTGGCATGACTGGGAAGAAAGGAGATCAGTTAGTCAGCACTGTTAATATTACTGCCAATAAAAATACAGTTCCTTTTGATACGGAATCACCTTTTGTTACCAGTGGTTTAAGATTGGGTTCACCAGCTATGACTACCAGAGGTTTAGGTGTGTCCGAATTTACGGAAATTGGCAATATTATTGCTGACCGTTTACTCTCTCCAGAGTCGGATATAGTAACCAAGGATTGTTTACAAAGAGTAGCAGCATTGTGCGATCGCTTTCCATTATATCCTCACCTAGAAATCCCTGTACCAGCCATAGCTTAACAACCTTGAACTATAAAACGGTTGGGACATGGAATGAAAGTAAAATCACGAAAAACCTAGATTTGTAGGGGTTTAGCACTGCTCATTGGTGTCAACTTAACGTAAAACCTTTAACCCGACTGGGAATGAATTCCCAGTCTCATAACAAAAGTTGTCTTTTGATGACTAAATACTAGGAAAATTTATTAGTCCGTTTTAACGGACTTGAGCTATGAGACAGGGAATTTATTCCCTGACGGGTGTGGAAGCCAAACAAATAAGCTATCTGTAGCCTAAGTTGACACCAATGCATAAATTATTAAGATATATTAAATAAGTTCTCATAATCTTATAGTTATAATAAAATTTAATAATTAATTTGCCTTATTTACCGAATACTGGTGTAGACCGAAAAGACCTAAAAATACTTACCAGAAGTAATTTTAGGCTTTTAATCAGCAAACAGTAAGTCTAATAATTGACAGTAAGTAGCGCAATCAAATGTAATATTACACCGTAATTTTTAACAATTTCGGTCACCTTTCCGACTATTCAAACCAGGAGCATTTTTTATGGGATTTATCAAAAATATCATTGCGGGCATTGTGGGTTTTATTACTGGATTATTTAGTAAAAAAGGCAATAGCTACTATTTAGAATTAAAGGAAGAAGCTACTGTTACTCCAGTACCAGCAACAGTAGCACCAAAAGCTGAACCAAAAACCGCACCAGTAGCGGCAAAAGTTACTAAGACTGAACCTGTTAAACCCGTTAAAATAGCAGTCCCAACTGAAACAAATTTTGCTACCAAATATCTCATTCCTACGAATAATCCTCGTCGTCGTCCTGGGGTAAATATGAATACCTTTTTAGATATGGCACGTCAAGTTAAAACTCCTGGATAAATCTTGTAGAGACGTTCCATGGAACGTCTCTACATTATTATTTATTACATATTTAGTTATGATTTTTTTGAGATGTTTGCACAGCAGCATTTTTAGTAAAGATAATCCCACTATATAAATGAAAAGCTGCATCCCAATAACTGTTTTCTTTGCGAAATAAATTAATATGAGATGGAATCTGATTGAGGGTTTCTGTTTGGTCTATAACTGTTTGTGCAAAGCGGTTAAAATCTGACCATACATTAATTTGAGGCAACTGTTGCTCAATCCAATTCATTAAATTATTCCAATTAAGTCTAATTGTATTTTGGTTAGTTTCTAAGCTTTGCTGAAATTCATAGCCTTGATCATAAATTCGCAAAATACTCCGTCTTTTTGGTAGATGTAAATCACAAAATTGAGCATAATCTTGAGTTCTAGTTTTCCATTCTAGTTTACCTCTATTGTTAACATCTACAACTTGTTCAAAAATTGGTAAAAGTCCTACAACTCTATCAGTAATTTCTGATCTATCAAATCTCATAGAACCAGTTTGATTTGCTTCGTTTTGACAAACTGCTTTGATTTGAGAATTATCTATTGATAAATGTTTAACTTGAAATACTTGAATTTGTTGAATTTGGGGAATTTTAATCCAGAAACAGGGAATACCAGCCTCTTGTAATTGTGTTCCATAAAATGCTAATTCCCCCACTTTCCCCATGCGGTAAACTCGCCAATTCTGACTTGGTAATGTGATTCTGGCTGTATAAGGGTCTACCTGCATAATTTGGGCAAAATTGCTGACTGCACTGGTTTTGAGTGCATTATTAATGGGTTCTAAAACTAATATTCCCAGTTCGTTGTTATCAGGTGAAACTGTTGCTTTAGAAATTGCTCTTTGCTTTTCTTCTTGCTTAATTTCCTCCAATCGCTGTAAACCTTTACGGGCTTGGGAGATAAGTTTACTATGAGTTGTCAATCGCAATAATTGACGATATACTTTTTCAGCTTCTTCTCGTTGACCAGAAACTTCTTTTAACCTCCCCAAATACAGTTGTACCCAGGGATTTTCCGGTGATTCTACCAACAGTTGTTGGAGTAATTTAGCTGCTGTCTGATAATCTTTGCGTTCAAAAGCGGCAGTAACTTGATCTAGCATATTAGAGTTTTGAAAGGTTGCGTGACGTAGCCATAAACTTTTTTGTGTGGTATCCAATAGCTGTAGATCCCCCTAAATCCCCCTTAAAAAGGGGGACTTTAGAGAACTCCACAAAAAAGATTATCCAATTTTGTGGGATGGGCATCTGGTCCCTCCTTGTATTATTAGGGGACTTTTCGGCCCGCACCACAAGAAATTTTGGGATATTTTTTTAATTGGAAGTCTCTTAATGGATTCATTCTCCCCTAATCAAGGCTACCGTGGGTTAGGGGGATCTAAGAGTTTTTGATACACCATAAGGGACTTTATGGCTAACGCCACGCAAGCTATCAAACATCCTCTTAACTCAATCGCAATATTTACCATTAGAGTTAGGTTGAGGATTTTCCTTAGCGGTTCGCATTGCGCCTAAAAAAGTCGAGACAATAACACAACGCTTTGCTTTCCCACCAAACTTACTAAATAGAGTGATTCGTCCGAATGGGGGTTTCACACTACCCATATAATCAAATGGGACTCGTCTCACACCATTAGACAATTCTAAT
Organism: Dolichospermum sp. ST_sed8; assembly: GCA_028658405.1. GTDB lineage: Bacteria > Cyanobacteriota > Cyanobacteriia > Cyanobacteriales > Nostocaceae > Dolichospermum. The sequence goes on from JAKOGY010000059.1 coordinate 4,695, forward strand.
GTTGATTCGGCCTCATCTAACTTCACACTGACATCTAAGTCATTCCATTTAGCATTAGATGCGTCAATTGTAGACGGATGAATTGCCCATTGCACAATATTATTTTGTTCTCGGAAACTAGCGTGGTAAGTCAACTTTTCTTTTTTAGCTTGGCTTTGGGCTTCACGCATGGCTCGATAAACTTGATCTTGGGCAATATTCAAGTGACGAGCGTTGATAAAAGCTAACCAGCTTGGTGCTGCTATTGCTGATAATATCCCAATCATTAACACCACTGCAATCATTTCTATCAAGGTAAAACCGCTGCTAGAGCGATTATTCAATAAATAATTCATCCCTAATTATTTACAACTAAAACCAACATATATATATTGCTATGTATAGCACCTTTTTCTATACTGTTTTTTTACGGATATTTAATTTTTTATAGATACTAGAATTTACGCATTGACAAAAAATATCCAATATGTATAGCTGTAAAAACCACATTTATCGTAGGGGTTTAGCTTTTGCTCATTGGTGTCAACTTAACGTGAAACCTATAGCCCGACTGGGAATTCATTCCCAGTCTAATAGCTCAAGTCATCTAAAGATGACTAAATATCCCGAAAATCTTTAGTCTACTTCAGTAGACTTTGGTTATTAGCCCTGAACTATGGCTTGCATGAGTGCCTCTTGCCTCTTGCCATAACGACAATTTTTAATGCTAACCTACTTATTATCATTGATTTGTACAGTGCGTAAGTCCTAGATACTGATTAAATTATTTATACAAAAAACCTCGTCCTTGGACTCTCACACTGGTTGTAGGAAAAAAAGTTTTTTTACTATCTGTATATTTAATTGCATTTGCACTATTATCAATACGAGCTAAGGCATTACCTCGAATAAATACCTGTGCTGTTGTGTTAGCTCTATCTACACAGACATAAAAACCCGTCATACTCGTTGGTTTAATTACTGACCAAATAATTCCATCTGTTATAGTTGTAGCTGCGATGTCAGCAGAACAAGTGGCTGCTGGTGGCGAATCTGTGGTTTGATCTACATAATCAATCAGCACTATAGCATCAGCAGTATAAATTCCATCTTTTCGCCATTTTTTCATCCCAATATCTAAACTATCAGAGTCATCAAAATAATTATTAAATGGAGCAAAACCCGGACTGGGACAATTATTAGTATTTACATACTTTTTAGTTCCTCCACAAGTTACACCACCGCTAAATTCTACACCATCTTTAATTTGCCATCTAGCAATACGAGCAGCTTTTGACCAAGTTGTATTACTATCTTTGATTAAATAGTAGACAACTAAAGAATAGACAAAAGTATCATCATTTCCTGATGCTGTGGGAACTATAGCACTAACTAATTCTCGTTTCCAAAAAACCAGCAAAGGAATTTTAGTATTATCACTTTGGTAAGCCAGTTGAGGTTTTATAGTATTAATACCATTCGCATCATATATATAAACAGCTTGTTGTAAATCACGGGAAATATAATTAAGTGCAAGTTGAATTTCTTCCTCAGAATTTGCTTTAGCTTGTTCATCTCTATCTATAGTAATTACAGTAATCATCAAGCTGAACAGTGGTGTGATGATTAAAAATGAAATCACTAAAGCTACCAGCAATTCAATGAGACTAAAACCGCCAGATTTAGCCATAAATTTAGAGATTTTGATTTGAATTTTGAGAATAAATTTAAGCGTCTTTATCATCATAGACTGTTTGAAAACTTTTTTTTGTGGGATCTGACACCCGTAGATCCCCCTAAATCCCCCTTAAAAAGGGGGACTTTGAGGAATTTAGCCCCCCTTTTTAAGGGGGGTTGGGGGGATCTCAATTAATTCTGATACTTTATGGCTAACGCCACGCTTCGCTATCAAACACCCTCTTAACCCAACCTACAAAATACAAAACAATTTATTAACAAACTTGGTTATTACCATTCTGATCTTTTGTCATGCCCAGACGGTAACATAGAGCCTGAAATCTAGGGCTATTGTGGCTGATATCAACGGTTCTTTCTATTAACGGTGCTTGCCGATTACCTATATCTGCAACAATAGGAGAAACTACTTTTTTAACATCACTTGTACTAGCTAAAAGGGGTTTACTAAAATTAACATCTGACCGATATACCCGCACTGCTAGACGATAACCACTGCTTTTTGTGTGAATACCGGCAACTATGATAGGCATAGCTTGAATATAAAACTCGTCAAATGTATTTGTGGAGTCTATTTGACAAGCTGAATCACTAGCTATACAAATATTTCCATCTTTTTTTAAGAGATACAAATTCACATTTGCATCGGTTTTACTGATAGGAACTGGCATTTTTGTAATACTAATGAAATAGTCTGCTGGCGTTCTCAGTGTTGCTGGGTCTAAAGAAATTTTTTTACTTGGTGCGGCACTAGAACCAGTGACAATTGAACCAGCTTTGACACCATCAATAAAAGTGTTTGCAGCCTGAGTTGCTTTTTCTATGCGCCGGGATTGGACACGAATTGATGTTGATATGATTAGGATGGGGGTTATAGACGCTAAAAGCATGGCAACGACAACTATGGCCATGAGTGATTCAATAATCGTAAAACCAGAATCACCCAAAGATGATGTTTTTGCTTGTGGTTTGGGTTTCATGATTGACAGGTAGAAGGACGTTGAGTTTTATCGTCTATGGCATAGGTAGTACCAGTAGCGGTAGTTTTAGCGCATAATAAAGTCTGTAACCATTTGTCATCTTTACCAACTTCCCGGAAATACTCATCTGGTAAATCGGGTGATGTGAGTACCAATTTACTAGCGAATCTATCAGGAGATTTTGATAACAGTGCGACATCATAACCCCAGTTTCTGAGAGGAGGAAGATAACCAGTAGCCGCACCACTATCATTGTCAATAGGATAGGTAATGCTACTAGCTCCGACATTCAAGTTATATGTTCCTGTCGCATAAGCACTCTTTTTAAACTGGATAAAAGAGCCAAAAATCTTGGCTGTCTTTTGACCAATAGAGGATGCCCAATTCTCCATAAATCGGGTAAAGTTTTGTAAACCACCATTATCTTCTGTTGGTCGGGCTGGACTATCCCCAGCAGCGATAATTAAGTTAAAAGTTGTGTCTGCTAATACTGGTTGCAACCAATTTTTAGTATCATTTGTATTGGTGATGACTGTGGTGTTATTGGGGTTAGTCTCAGTAGCAAAGGGTTTTTGGATTTGTAAAACAGGTTCAAATACTCCACTACTATTAGGTAGTAACCAAGGTATGAGCAATGTAGGGGTGACTTGGTTGGCTAAAGTTGTTCCACCTATGGGAAATTCCTCTAGTTGATTACTACTCCCTTTACCGTAAAGAGTTAGAGGAGTGATGAGCAAAGTAGTATCAATATCACGTTTAAAAGCCAGTCTCTTAAATGGTAATGCGTTCCAATCATTGCCAGGGTTTGTCCCGATGAATCCTGTTTTAATAGAATTAGTTTCTGAACCGATACCATCTTCTCTCCAACTATTCTGGCCATTAAATTTGTATTCATTGAGAGCCACATTAGTCATTGACCAGCGCTTAGTCTTGACAGCGCATTGAGCAGCCGTATCTGTGGTACTACAAAAGCATTCCTCTTTAACTGTGGAAGTACAAATTTCATAGGCATATTCTCTGGCTGGTATCATTCTCACCAGTGGGGTAACAAAGTTATTCACATAAGAACTACCCTGATATCCTGTTATTACTGGATTAAAATCTTTTGGAAACCCTGCATTACTTGTACTGGTATCACTCCATGTACCATTTGCACCCAAGAAATTAACTGCTGAAAACCCTGATGGTGGCGTACCAACTAAGCTATTATTCCAGTCATAGTCCCCTTCATCACGGAAACCCTCTCGAAAGTTGTCAGAAAGTAAGGTGACAGCATCACCTAATACTGTAGCAGGTCGCCATTCATCTCCTGTGGGACAAGATGCACTAGGATCACCATTCTGACAGCCAAAGTTAGCATTGGCAGTAGTCCGATTATAGAAGTCCGTGCCAGCAAGGTTAGTAAATTCCTCTTGAGTGTGGAGATTAAAGTTACCTTTAACATATACAGGTAAATTACTGGCTAAAATTAAACCTTTTTCTTCTTCGCGGTAAGTGTTTGTTGTTCCCCGTCCCAACTTACTGCCATTAATGAGCATAATCCCATTGGGACGACGAGTAGAATCCAGGATGTAGTCAACAGGACTAACTAATTTTTGTGCCTCTGTTTGTACCCCTAAAACCCCCGCACTGGCATCGGGTAAAGCATCATCACGGGTTGCGTAAATAATCCCGCTATTGGGTAATAAATATTCTTGAGACGGAGAGGCAGTCCCGATGGTTTTTGTCCGCAGTTGGTTCAGGTCTAAAACAGTAGTCCGAATTTCTAGGGGTTGTCTATCTATGATTGGATAATCATAGGTGGTGTTGTTAGATGAACTGTTACGAACAATTTCTCTGGAGTCCAATAATGATGTTTCGTAAATCGCACCATGAGGAATCACGGAATTACTGGGACTAATACTACTATCCAGAATCTGGAGAGCGCAGATTTGAGCATCAATTGCAGACTGTTCAGAAATACTTCGGTTGGCTGTTTTTGCTAATGCTTTGGCTAATAATCCATCATCTATTAATCGTCCGTTGGGATAGGTTAATTGAGATAGATAGTTTAAGACTGTGGCATAATAACTCTCACCTTTAGCAGATGTGGGTGCAGGGTAGACTATGCCACTATTAGATAAACCATCGGTGGCAGCATTCCAAGGCAGTCCGGTGATATTTTTGGCAGTAGTGCTGTTGGTAGGAATATAAAAACTACTCACACAGGCTATGGGAATAGGGGTTTGGGCGTTGTAGTTAGTAGATTTGTAGTGATAAACTGCTGTAGCCCGCATTTTCAAATATGGTGTGTTAGCATTGGCAATCTCACGCCATTGGTATGTGATTGAGGGATCATACAGAGAATATGGTGTAATGGTTTTTTTCGTGGGTGCAGTACCAGGAAATGGCAGAGTATCTGGCCATATTTCTTTAACTGTGCTGTTGACTGTGGTTGTCGTATCACTTGCACTCAGATAAACTCCTGCACCTGTAACAACTCGTAAACCACCAACCCCTGCTGTAATATCTGGGGGGATTTTAGCTGCGTCTATTTCCCATGCTCCGTCTCTGCTTATATCTCCTAAATTCGCTAATGTTGCTGTTTGCACTAGCGATCGCCTTGTGCGAGTTTTGCTTGTGTCTCCTGCATTCCACTTAATGTCACTAATTTCTTGTGTATCAGTAATCTCATTACCTAAAAATCCCTTTGGCTGGTTACTGCTATTCCACCATAGTTCGGGAACATTATTTCCTGGAGATGCTGCTGGCGTTGTATCCCACCATATTTCCGATAAGTTGTGACTAACTAAAACTCTGTCACCTAACATAGATTCTACACCACTAGTATTTTTGAGTGCTTGTGGTTCCGTGGCTTGTGGTTGTAGGGATGTACCACTAATATTCAGAGCTAATGTACTGTAATCTGTTCCTGTTTTGCCATCACTAGGATCTGTAGCATACATCCATTTATCAATGGGACGCAATGTCTCATCACTACCTTGAATTACTGGACTAGGAAATGTCTCTGTCACACCAAAATTAACTTCTTGATTAGGGACACGACGAGTCCGTTTCTGGAAGTAAATCTGTAGTTGTTGATGACGAATTGCATCAAGTTCTGCTGTTGTGAAACTGGATAAACCTAAATCTTGTTTTCTCTGTTCAATACCTGTTTTAACCTCTGATGGATCACTACTGATAGCATTAGCAAATTGAGTTGCAATCAGTTGATTGATCCGATTCACATAAGCGAGGTTATTGTACATGAGGTTACTGGAACTTTCTGTAACTGATGCCTCCCATGTCGAAGCGGTAGGATGAGTATTTTTACCTTTGAATAAATCTACTTTAGTTGTTGTCGTCCCTGCACCTTTGAAACCACCAGATCCTAAATTTCCTCCCACTATAATTTTAGAATTTTTAGATTTGTAGTAACAGGATTTTTTGCTACTAATTTGATATAATTGAACTTGACCAGAACCCCCAGTTAAAAAATTACTATTAGTAAAAACTCCTCCATTGAGATTTAGGGCTGTGTCGGGATTAATTTCTAAATCATCGTTATAAACAACAACATTGCTGGACGGTGTGTGGATGCGGTCTTGTTGATACTCTACAGCGGCAAAACCTTTACTACCTTGATATTTTTCATGGTTGTTACTGTCACTAGGTATGGCTGTGATTGGTACTGTGGCTGTATGCACAAAAAAAGATTTCTTTAGCTCATTATTTTGTTTAATCCAACCTGTGTTACCTACTAATGTCGGGTTGGTATTTGTGGCACAATTCGTATCCACAATCCCTTTTGCCATTGGTGACGTTCTGGTTTCTAAAGGGGTTCTAGCTCGTGCATATTTACCACTACTATTCCTGGGAGTTCTCAATAAAATGTCATAGAGAGTATAACTATCAAATTTCCCATTGTTGTCAGTATCAACAGGAAATTTCCAGGCTGTATTCACCGTTTCCTGATCATATAATGATGTATTTGTTGTTGGGTTTTCAATTGCACCATTACCACTAATATCAAAACTTATTTGCAGTTTGGTTTCGTCACCAAAAGTATATTTGTTGATGTTGTCTATGTTGTTTATATCATCAATAACTTTAGATAATTCTCTATCTGTCGGTGTAACTTTTGGTAATGATATATCCTGAAATAGTTTATTTATTTTCGCTCTACTGCGGTCTATTGCGGGAATGGCAGCACTAAGAATAGCTTCATTAATGCGGACATTGTTGGCATTTTTTGCTCTGTCAAAAGAACGTAACATAATAGTAGTAGTCAGTAAAACTACTACCACTGATACCATTGCGACTGTGGGTAACACGAAACCTGCGGTTGCTACTTTTTGTTTTTTTGGATTGCCAAAAACAGTCCGTAATAACCAGTTCACTTTTTGTTTTTTTGTGTTCGGCCGATGCTTTCGAGGCATTGAGAAGATGATATAAGGTGGGAGATGGGAATTATCACCACGCTGACTATCATATCTGTATAGCGGCAGTTTTATAATCGCTTGTTTAAATATCTATCTAAGTGAGTAGGAACTAGACATATTTAGTAAAGATTGTGTATCCCTACTTTCACCAAAATAGACTATTGATATTTTTAGAGACTTCCAAATAAAAAATATCCCCAAATTTCTTGTAGTGCAGGCATAAACAGCCTGCTAATAATATTAGGACGGGCAGGATGCCCATCCCACAAGATGGGATAGTGTGGAACTATTGCTCCACAAAAAAGATGAACTGCTTGCAGCAGTCTTCTTACTGATCAATCTGATTTTTCTCGCTTCACTATATATATAATTTATGCACTGTACCAATTAATCATTTTATGATTTGACTAAAATAGCCGGTTTCAGGCTTCGATTAGTCATTGCAACTTATATCTTTAGCTAAACGCATACCTGCAATTAAGCCATCAATAATAATACATCGTTTTACACTACCAGCAGCATTAGAAGTGGCTGTAGTTGGAGGAGCAACCATCAATTTCAAAAAGGTATCAGGAGCAGTATTATTGGTTTTATTAGCTAAAGCCCCCAAATAATCAAAGGTAATGGTAGTAGTAGGTGTTGTTGGTGTAGATGTAGATGTAAAAGTTGCTGGTGTTGTTTGTACTATCAATCTATCAGTAGTTGCTGTATTCAGCGCCGTTAAATTACTATACAAAAAAGCTTGTCTTGATTGAAGACCAAGAGTATTAGCTAAACTTGTCCAAACAGTAGCATTTGATACGGTAGTACCTGGATAAACTACATATTCAATAATATTACTGCTATTAACGCGAAAACTAGCACTATAACTTAACTTTTTACTTCTAGCTTCTGTTTGTGCTTCTTTTAAAGCAAAGTAAATTACACCATTGGCTTTATTCAATCTTTGCATATTCAAAAATGCTAACCAACTAGGAGCAACAACAGCGGATAAAATCCCAATTATTATCACGACCACGAGCATTTCTATTAAAGTAAAACCTGAATCTTCAGATTTTTGAGGTTGATATTTTTTGGTTTTATAAAAAGTAGCCATAACTTGCATCTCCTGTAAACAAAATTTATTTATATAAATATCCTCTACCTTGAACCCTGATGCTGGTAGTGGGAAAGTAACTTTTATTACTATTACTATAGCTAATTGAACTTGCAGTAGTTCGAGCCAAGGCATTACCGCGAATGTAAATCTGTGCCGTACTATCAGAGACTGTTTCTACACAAGCATAAAACCCTGTTATACTCGCTGTTGCTGGTATTTGTGACCATGTAGTTGCAGGTGTTGTAGTTGTAGCTGTAGTATTAGTAGGACAAGTAGCTGCTGGTACTGAACTAGTGCTTTGATCAACAAAATCAATTAATACCTTAGCATCCTCAGTATTATAACTAGTCGATCCTTTTCTCCATTTTTGCATCCCCGCGCTTAAACTATCAGTTCCAGTAAAATAATCATTAAAAGGTGTAAAACCAGGATCGGGGCAATTACCACTAACGTATTTGTTAGTATAGCCTTCACAAAGTACACCAGCAATGGATGGAACACCATCCTTAATTTCCCACCTACTAATGCGCGCAGCTTTTGACCAAGTAGTGCTGGTAGAAGTATCTAGATAGTAAGCAACTAATGAATAAACAAAAGTATCATCATTACTACCAGATGTTGCAGAAGAAACTACATTAGTCACCAAATTTCGTTTCCAAAAAACTAATATAGGCGTTTTAGTGGTATCACTTGGGTAAAGTAATTGACTTGCTACTGCTGCAATACCTGCTGCATCATAGATATAAATAGCTTGCTGCAAATCACGAGCGATATAATTAGTGGCTGTTTGAATATCATCTTCTACACTTGCTTTTGCTTGTTCTTGTTGGTCTGTGGTCAAAACGTTAACCATGAAACCTAACAATGGTGTCAGGATTAAAAAAGCAATTACTAAAGCTACTAATAATTCAATTAGTGTAAAACCACCTGATTTTTGCACTAATTTAGAGTTTTTCAGTCTGCTTTTGAGGATAAAGTGCAGTGTGTTCATCATAATTGGTTTCTCCTATTTTCCATAGATGCACTATTTCTATTAGTTTGGGCAGTTTTGATTCTGTAGTACGTTACTTACATCTTTTTTCTGCGCTATCCCTAACCGAGCGCATAAACTTTGAAATGTGGTAGTGCTACCACTAATATCTACCGTTCTCTCTATAATTGGTGCTTGTTTGTTACCTAGTCCACTAGTTACAGATGAATCTGTAGCTTGTACATTAGTATTACTTGCACTAGCTAGGACGGTTCCACTCAGATTAATATCTGCTCTATATACTCGTATTCCTAAACGATAACCATTAGTTAATGCACTACCCGTGACTTTAATTTGAGCTGCTTGAATATAAAACTCATCTAAGGGATTACTTGTATCTCTGGTACAACCTGTAGCACCGACTAAACAGATATTTCCATCTTTTTTAGCTAAGTAAAAATCTTGATTTGGATTACTACTTGCAGAACTGGATACAGGTAGTGGCATTGTCGTCACAGTAAATAAATTATCAGTTTGGCTTCTAGCAGCCGTGCTAGTTGATGCTGCTAGGGAAATAATTTTACCTGGTGCTGGAATAGAGTAACTTCTGATCCCATCAATAAAAGAGTTTGCCACTTGAGCAGACTTTTCTATGCGTTTAGCTTGCACTCGAATAGCTGTAGACATCACGAAAACGGGTGATATAGATGCTAACAAAACCGCGACTATGACTATACCAATGAGGGATTCAATAATGGTAAAACCAGAATCATCAGTAGATAGATTTTGTTGGTGTCGTTGAATTTTTAGCATTGCTTATCACCCGCTTTTATTTTTGAATTTTGAATTGTTTAAGATTGGCACGTAGAAGGACGTTGATCCGTATCTATGGCATAAGCAGGAGTAGTATCAGTAGTTTTAGCACATAATAACTGCTGTACCCATTTGTCATCTCTACCAACTTCCCGCAAATACTCATCTGGTAAATCAGGTGGTGTAATTACCAGTTTACTGGCAAATAAGTCAGGAGATTGTGATAGCAGTGCTACATCATAACCCCATTGTCTGGTAGGAGGAAGATAACCTGTAGCTTGCCCGTTATTAAGATTGATTGCATATAGAAGATTGCTATCACTAGTAGATAAAGCTGTAGCAAATGGACCTGTAGCATAGGCACTTTTTCTGAGCTGCATAAAAGAACCAGTCATTTTATCTGTTAAACCACTCCAAATTTGTGCAAAACGGACGAAGTTGTGTAAACCACCATTATCTTCGTTACCAGCACTGCTAGAACGGGCTGGACTATCTCCGGCAGCAACAATTAAGTTAAAAGTGGTAATATCATTAAGCGCAGGTTGAACCCAATCCCCGGAAGTACCACCAACAGAACCACCACCAGTTGGGTTACTTGCAGTACCATAGGGGTATCGAATTTGTAAAACTGGTTCCAACTTACCAGATACTTCTATGAACCAAGGAATAGCCGCTTTTGTTGTTACTGTGACTATTGATGGTGCGTCTGAGCCTCCTACTGGATATTCTGTTAATTTTGCTCCATTTCCACCAGGATCTCCATAATAAGTCAGGGGAGTGACTGGCAAAGTATAATTAGGCGAAGCAGAATTTCTCTCACGTTTAACAGCAATTCTTCTGAATGGTAATGCTTGCCAACCGTTTGAACCTCCATTGGGACCGATGAATCCTGTTTTGATAGCATTAATACTTGAATTTATATCGCCATCTAGCCAAATATTCTGTCCATTAGTACCGTTGTATCCTGAGAGAGCAACATTAGTTAATGCCCATCTTCTGTTTTTAACAGCACACTGAGCAGCAGTATCTGTTGAACTACAAAAGCATTCAGAATTGGTTGACGAAGTGCAAACTTCATAAGCAAAAGCAAGAGAAGGAACTGACCTTGCAGATTGACTTGCAGTTCGAGCTGGTAGCCATCTTATCAGTGGTGTGACAAAGTTATTAACATAAGAACTACCTTGGTAGTCATCTGTTGAGGTATCAAAGTCTTTAGGAAAACCTAGATTACTAGCAGTAGTATCAGCCCACGACGTATTTGATGGAGCATAGGAATTGTATTTGGAAAGAACCAAACCTGGTGGGACAGTGCTAACATCTAAGCTATTATTCCAGTCATAGTCTCCTTCATTACGTAAACCCTCCCTATAATTACTAGTAAGTAACGTGGCAGCATCAGCCAATACCGTAGCAGGTCGCCATTCATCACCAGTGTTACAACTAGATAATCGAGGATCACCAGTACGACAGGCAAAGTTATTATTGATGGTGGTACGATCGTAGAAGTTACCGTAATCAGAGTCTAGTGCAGTTGTAAATTCTTCTTGAGTATGTAAATTAAAGTCACCTTTAAGATACACGGGTAAATTAGTCGCTAAAATTAGTCCTTTTTCTTCATTTCGATAGTCGGGTGGTGTGGTTGCTGTTCGAAGTCCACGCCAAAGTTTACTACCATTGACAAGCATAATGGCGTTAGGACGACGGGAAGGGTCAAGTTTATAGTCAACAGGACTAACTGATTTGTTTGCCTCAGTAGGAATATTATTAGACGAAGTGAGGGGAAATGCTGTGATATCTGCACTCATATCTCTTAAGGCATCATCACGAGTTGCATAGATAATACCGCTATTAGGTAACAGGTATTCTTGAGATGGAGAGGAACTACCAATAGTTTTTGTCCGTAGGAGGTTGAGGTCTAGGACAGTGACCCGAATTTCTACAGGTTGTCTATCTTTGACGGGAAGATCATAGGTTGTAGTGGGGAGAATAACATCATCACTAGTTGCTGATGTTCCTGATCCTCCAGAATTTTGCTTGACCTCTCTAGCATCTAATAAGGTGATTTCTCGAATAGCCCCGTGATCAATTACAGGATTAGTAGTAACAGGTGTAAAAGTTGAATCATATCTAATCCGTAAGGCGCAAATCTGAGCATCAATAGCAGACTGTTCGGAAATAGTCCGATTTGCTGCTGTTTTGGCTAATGCTCTAGCTAGTAGTCCATCATCTATGGAACGTCCATTGGGATAGGTTAACTGAGATTGATAGGTCAAAACTGTAGAATAATCAGGAACAGTCCCGGCATTAGGAGCAGGGTAAACTATCCCATTGTCGGACAAACCATTTGTATCGCTGGAAATACCACTAGCGGTAGGTAAGGTAGATTTATTTTTGGCAGTAGTGCTATTAGTAGGAACATGAAAACTACTTACACAAGCTATTGGTGTCGGTGTTTGGGCATTATAGCTAGTAGATTTGTAGTGATAAACCGCCGTAGCCCGCATTTGCAGAAACGGGGTATTAGCATTAGGTATTTCTCGCCATTTGTATGTGATGTTATTAAAAGGGTCGCCATAGTTCGAATATGGTTTAATAGTTTTTGCAGACGAAGAATAAGATGGGAGAATTGGTGAATTCGATGGAGGTGCTTGTATTCCAGCTTGTGGTACTGGGTAAGTATCTGGCCAAATTGTTGGAATGGTGTTGTTGAAACTAGCAGGAGTACCAGTCTCATTCAAATAGATTCCTGCACCTGTCACTACTCGTAAACCACCCACAGGTTCTGTAATGTCAGCAGGTACTTTAGCCGCAGCTAATTCCCATTCTCCATCTCTGTCTATAGAACCCACATCTGCTAAGGTTTGTACTAAAGATTGTCGAGTGCGGGTTTTAGTTGTGTCTCCTGCATTCCATCTAATACCAGTAATATTTTGAGTATCAGTTGGATTCGGACCAACAAATGCTGATTTGCTTGTATCCCACCAAAATTGTGGTAAGTTATTACCTACTAAAACGCGATCACCTATCTGTCCTTCTATCCCACTATTATTTTTGAGGAATGTTGGTTCTGTAGCTACTGGTCTTAACGATGTGCCACTAATATTTAGTGCTACTTTAGCGTAAGTAGTATCAGTTTTGCCATCGGTTGGGCTGGTAGGATATGTCCACCTATCATTAGGACGCAATGTATCAACACTACCTTGAAGCAATGGTGTAGGATCTGTATCTGTTGAACTGAAAGCAACTTCTGTATAAGGTACACGACGAGTACGTTTTCTAAAATAAAATTCTAGCTGTTGACGGCGGTATTTAGTGAAATCTGCGCTTGGGTTTGTTAGAGTTATTCCTAAAGATTGTTGTTTGGCTATGAGGCCATTTTTAACTTCTATGGGATCATTAGCACCTGTACTATCAGCAGCAACTTGAGCATTAATTAATTTATTGATACGATTAACATAAGCCAGGTTATTATAGGCTATTGCGCTAGGACTACTACCTGCTGATTGTATCCAAGCACCAGTACCAACAGCCGTAGCTTTGCCATTGTATAAATCAACAGTTGCTGAACCTGTGTTGGTTGTACTTAGAAATCCACCAAGTGCTGTGTTCCCACCGACAATTATTTTGGCGTTTTTAGAATCATAGTAACAAGATGATGTACTACTAACTTGATAGAATCTAATTGCACCTCCATTCACACTGGAAGTAATGAAATTACTATTAGTAAATACTGATCCATTCAAATTAAAATTTGCACCAGGAGATAGTGCTATATCATCTTCATAAACTACGGCGGTATTATTTGGAGGAATTTGCACTCGGTCTTGTTGATATTCTACTGCGGCAAATCCCTTATTACCTTTATATATTTCATAATTGGTATCTGTAGAGGTGGTTGTAATAGGTACAGTAGCTGTGTAAACAAAAAAGGATTTCTTTAACTTATTACTCTGTTTAACCCAACCTGAATTACCTACTAATGAAGCACTGCTATTTGCATCACAATTTGCATCTACAGTTCCTACTGCCATAGGTGGTGTTCTAGCTTCTAAAACATTTCTGGCCTGTTTATATTGACCTGTACCAGTTACAGGAGGTGTTCTAAAATAAATTCCGTAGATATTATAGCTATCAAATTTCCCATTGTTGTCGGTATCAACAGGAAATTTCCAAGCTGTTTTCATTGTTTCATTGTTGTATATTGATGTACTAGCAGTTGGTGTCTCAATTGTGCCATTGCCATTAATATCAAAACTTATTTGTAGTGCTGTTTCATCGCCAAATGTATATTTTTCTATGCTGTTAGCAAGAGCATTATATAGTGATGAATCTGTAGGTGTGGCTCGCGGTAAGGTTGGATCATTAAATAGTAGATTTATTTTTGCCCGACCTCTATCTATTGCCGGGGTAGCAGAAGTTATAGCACCTTGGCTAACACGGACATTACTAGCATTTTTAGCTCTATCAAAGGAACGCAGCATAATGGCAGTAGTCAGTAATACTACTACTATTGATACCATAGCTACAGTTGGCAATACGAAACCTGCGTTTGCTGTTTCTTGTTTGTTCTGAGTCCGGAAAATAGTCCGTAGTAACCAAATAATTTGTTTTTTTGTCTTGGCTAGAAATCGCCGGATAAACCTTGTGGAGATTCTAGTGATTACTTTTAATGGCTGATGTTTTCGAGACATAGCGGCTTCTCCGTCAAGTGATTGAAGTGAGTATTTTTTGGTTATGATTACAAATAATCCTGACTGCCGAATTGATGGCAGAATAATATATTGGTTGGGAGAACTACTAGGTTTTAATAGTAATACTTGCCAATCCAGTTAGTTAGTAAGCTTAAATATACTGGGTTTGATTATATTTCAGTTATAGCATTGTTGATACCCAAGCTCTAAACCGGAAAATACTGAATTTTTCTCTTAATTCAAATGTGAATGCAATCCGATACTAAATCTAGCTACTGATAGTATATTTATTTAAGTAATTTTTGGGTCAATCATTTTAAGTGCTGATAGAGACAATATTTTTACATTACCCAGTTTCTTAAGAAAAAATATCACTTGTCAAGAAAAAGTTACAAAGCTCATATCCCCGACTTCTTGGAGAAGTCGGGGATATTGTCGGGGATATTGTCGGTTTTAACCAACTTTTTGTAATTGCGCTACTCTAGGGTCTACAATCTTTTGTCCTAAACTCAGAAATTTAATCGCTACAGAAACCTTATTTCCTGCTCCGAAAACATGAGTAATTTCCCCAAGTCCAAAGGACTTATGTAATACTCTATCACCTACTAGCCAAGTTCCAGGAGCGCTTTGGTTACTAGTGTTTACCGATGTGGCTTTAGTAAAACTACGGGTAACTTTATTTTGGCTACTTAATAACTCTGCTGGTAATTCATCCAGAAATTGCGATCGCATTGCCCGTTCCCTAGACCCATATAAACGCCGTTCTCTGGCATGAGATAAAAACAATCTTTCTTGAGCGCGAGTAATGCCAACATAACACAACCGTCGTTCTTCTTCCAATAAAGAAGGATCTTGTAAAGAACGATATCCCGGAAATAATCCCTGTTCTAATCCCACCAAAAAGACGACAGGAAATTCCAAACCCTTAGAAGCGTGCAAAGTCATTAACGAAACTGCGGTTTGTCCTTCTTTTAAATTATCTAAATCAGAACTCAAAGCCGCACTTTGCAAAAATGCCTGTAAAGAAATATCTTCCCCTGCATTTTCTTCTTGAAATTGCAACATAGCATTATGCAATTCATTGACGTTACTGATTCTATTATCAGATTCCTCTGTAGCTTGATCTTGCAATTCCTTAATATAACCAGAATCTTCTAAAATGCCTTGTAAGATTTCCGAACCGGGAATTACTTTAATTTGTTCTTGACGATTGTGAATCATCGCTGCAAAATTATTTACAGCTTTTGCCGAACGTCCTGCTAAAGTGTTTACAGATGTTTCATCACTTAATATTTCCCATAAAGTTGTGCCTAATTGCTGGGAAGCATTCACCAAAGCATCAATAGTAGCTTTACCAATACCGCGACGAGGTGTATTGATAACTCGTAATAAACTCACAGTATCCGCTGGATTATTAATCGCTCTTAAATATGCCACAGAGTCTTTAATTTCTTTACGATCATAAAACTTCATTCCTCCCACAACCGTATAAGGAATTTGATATTTAACTAACAATTCTTCAAAAGGTCGAGATTGGGCATTAGTTCGATATAAAATCGCAAAGTTACCCCAATTTAACTCCGGGTTTTGATGTTCTAAAGTACGAATTTGATTAATAACAAAAGCCGCTTCTGCCATTTCTTCATCAGCTTGATGACAATAAATTTCTTCTCCTGGTTCTCTCGTAGCTTTGAGAACTTTATCAATGCGTTGGGTGTTATTTTCAATTAGTTCATTAGCAGCTTGGAGAATATTTTCACAAGAGCGATAATTTTCCTCTAATTTCACCATAGAACGAGTATCATCATCTGCTAAACCATCCCCAAAATTCTCCTGAAATTCTAGTAAAATGGTAAAATCTGCCATTCTAAAACTGTAAATTGACTGGTCAGCATCACCAACAACAAACACAGACCGATTTTGCCATTGCCATTCGCTTTTACGTTTTTCGTCATTCGTGACTAAAAGCTGAATTAAATCATATTGAGTCCGGTTAGTATCTTGATATTCATCAACCAGAACATGACAGAATTTCCGATGCCAATAACTTAAAACTTGCTTATTTTGTTGAAATAATCTCGTAGGAATTAAAATTAAATCATCAAAATCTAAAGCGTTATTTTGGGAAAGTTTATCTTGATAGCGATTGTAGACATCTGCAATCACCCTACCGCGATAATTTGGTTGTTCACTTTCAAATTGTTGGGGTGATAAGCCTTGATTTTTGGCATTACTAATAGCGTAACGCACAGATTTAGGTTCAAATTTTTTACTATCTAAATTCAAATCTTTAGTAACTATTTCTTTAATCACAGTTTGCACATCAGATTCATCAAAAATAGAAAAGTTTTTATTCCATTTTCTGCCTTTTTCATCTTGATATTTTTCAATATCATAGCGCAGAATCCGAGAAAATAAACTGTGAAAGGTTCCACACCACATATCTTTGATAGTATTGCGGTAAACTTGCGATTTTAGTAAACTTTGTTCATATTCTGTCAGCAAATCAAACTTTTTACCATGTTGCGATATTGCTAATTGTTCGGCAAATATCCTTTGGATTCTTTCCTTCATTTCTCTAGCGGCTTTGTTAGTAAATGTCACCGCGAGGATATTTTCAGGATTAACACGATGTTTAAGAATCAAGTTGGCAATACGGTAAGTCAGCGCCCGGGTTTTCCCAGAACCAGCCCCAGCCACAACTAACAATGGTCCACAGTAATGTTCTACAGCTTGACGTTGATTAGGATTAAGGTGACTAAGGAAATCAATATTTGTGGTCATAAACTATAAAAATGATAAAAAGGACAATTTGTTATAGGGTTACTATGTGAGCATCCATTGGTGTCAACAGTAGGGGCGTATTGCAATACGCCCCTACTGTTGTAAGGAATTTTCCCAGTGTTTAGTCATCTTCAGATGACTTTGGCTATTAGCAAGGAACTTGAGTTCCTTGCGGGATGTAGGTTTTACGTTAAGTTGACACTTATGGTCAGCATCAAACTCAGTACAAAAAATAAAACGAAAGCAGCATACAGCAATTCTCGCTCTAATGAAATACAATGGAGGGCGCAGGCCCTGCGCCCCTACGGGTTTGGCAATAAAAACTGTACCTCATAACATCAGGAAGTGCTATAACGGGGCAAAACAATAAAAATTTACTTAAATTCCTAAATTTTGCGGAAATTTGATCAGGTGTCAGGCTATTTAGTTTTATCCTGACTGGTTCCCTAACTATAAAAATTCTCAATGATTTCTGGACTGTACGTAGGGTGGGCAATGCCCACCAAAACCCTCATTTTGTGGGCATTGTCCACCCTACAGATATTTCCAAAATCAAATAAGAGTGCTATAGCAACTTATGTTACTAGGTTTCGCGTCAAGTTTTGTCATACTTGAGAAGAAGTCTAGATGTAAGATAAACCAATAATCTCTAATCTCTCACTCTTGTTAGTGATAGAAGTATTATTTAACAGCCTTTGGGTTGTAAATATCTAAGTAAGAAACTCAACTTTCAAAATTATGGAAGCGAAAATGCAAGAACCAGAATTTCAAGAAACCCCCGCAAAAGAAACAATCATCCCCGAAATTAACACCCAACCCGGGAATATGACCAAACTTCAGCCCCCTGTGCAGTCTCAAGAACAATGGCTGAAATATGGACAACAAGTTTCTGGTTTTTTGGGTACATTACCAGACTATATAGGTAAAGTATTTGGTCAATATCAGCAGCCTATCGTTAGTATTGGCTTAGTTGTGACAGCAGTAGTCACAGTTAAGGTACTATTGGCTGTATTAGATGCTCTGAATGATGTTCCTTTGGTAGCACCTACCTTTGAATTAATTGGGATTGGTTATTCTGTGTGGTTTGTCTATCGCTATTTACTCAAAGCCTCCAGCAGACAAGAGTTATCTGGGGAAATTACCACCCTCAAATCTCAAGTTGTGGGTAAGGACACTTCTAAATCTTAACTCACAAATTTAGATCATTTTAGATACCCGACTCTTGAAAGAAATCGGGTATCTTTTTTCAATACCTTGTCCATTTCCTGCTTTGTTGGGTTAAGCGACAGCGCAACCCAACGCTTATATTGGGTTTCATGCTAATTGCTCCGCAACGCTAACGCGAACAACCCAGCCTTGTATCTTAGAGGTATGTTAGAAGAAGTGGTAGACCGTCCCAACCTGGGTCGTTTTCAGCCTAGTCTCTTATAAAGCCAAGAGTTAGTTGTTTTTTTGTGAATTTAGAATATGTCACATACGTGAGTCAAAGTATGTGTTACAAAAAGATTATTTATAACTTAAAGATCACGGTTGTGTTTATAAATAACACATCTTACCATCATATACATACTTAACCTGTTTGGATAAGAACTTGTAAAGGTTTAGCATTGCTCAACAGTGTCAAATACCTTCAAGCCAGGGAATAAATTCCCTGTCTAATAGCTCAAGTCGGTTAAAACCGACTATTTTGGCGGTATTTGTTCGAGAAATAGGATAATTTTTGATTTTGATTTAATCACAGTGCGTTTTAACGCACTTTAGCTATTAGACCGGAACTTCAGTTCTGGGCGGGTATAAAAGCTTAGTTACCAAGTACAAAGAAAAAAATATGTTTAGCAACTCTTTTCTCAATCAAACCGCGACAACTGTGGTTTTTATTGATTCTTCTGTTTCCGACTATCAGACCCTACAAACAGGAGTTATAGAGGGTGTAGAAACGGTGATTCTTTCCCCAAATCAAGACGGAATTGAGCAAATTAGCCAAATTTTACAACAACATCCCCAAATTACCACTATTCACATCCTTTCCCACGGTGCGCCGGGATGCTTGTATTTAGGCAATAGTCAATTAAACTTAACCAATATTCACAATTACACCCAACAGTTACAACAATGGCAACGTCATAATATTCTATTATATGGC
>JAKOGY010000005.1 GCA_028658405.1 Dolichospermum sp. ST_sed8
GAATAATCATCAAAATCATCTTCATCATCAGAATCATAGTTCAGACTGATATTTCTTGTTAGTTAGTCTTTTAAAGTTCAAACTGGTTTCACCAAAATTAATTAATAACCCAATTTCAAGGTTGTATGTCTCTAAATAGTTAATTGCTTGTGCAAAATGAACGTCTTCTAATTTAGTTATTGCTTTTAATTCAACCGAAATAATACTTTCTACTAAAAAATCTACTCGTCTTGTTCCTATTTGTTCTTTTTTGTAAAAAATAGGCATTTCAAATTCTCTTGCAAAGGAAATACCTGATAACTGCATTTCAATTGCTAATGCTCTTTGATAAATTACTTCTTGAAAACCATTACCCAATGTTTTATGCACAGTTATAGCACATCCAATAATTTTAGACGTAAGTTCCGAGTATTTATACTTCTCGTTTATCATCTTTTGTTCACCTTACTTGATTTAATTAAACGCTTACTATAATTAAATCATCATAATCAAAAAAAATCACCTCAAATCATAGTTCAGACAATAATTTATTCAATGTTACCTGGGTAACGCATAGCTGGAAAAATACTGAATTTTACTTCGTAATGTATACTAGTATTAAAATTTGTGATTACAAGTAAGGCGTAACCAAAATAATTAGCTTTAAGTAGGTTAATCTTCATACTTGTCATTGTTTACAATTTATTTATATATGTCCAATTATAGATGATATTTCAATACCTCTATCTTACTCTGATAGAGGAGCCTAAAAATCAAATGGCTTTTTCAAAAAAGTCTATTTTATCTAAATAGCAAAGGAAAATATGTTGAATCTTATTTGGACTGCTGTTGTTGTACTTTTCGTTCTCTGGTTGTTAGGATTCTCAATTCACATTGGTGGTAGCTTAATTCACCTACTTCTGGTTTTGGCACTAATTGGCATTGTCTACAACTTACTTATAGGCCGACGTATGGTATAATCACGATTGTGCATTAGTTAGTCAGCAGAAAAACTTTAACTCACAAACAAGCCACGATGTTTAGCTTAAATTAGTGATCTGCAAACCCTCTTAGGAGACAACTATCATAAAATTAGAGATAAACTTAGTCTCTAGCCACATTTTAGCTGAGATGAATTTTATGGGAAATACATTGTTTGATCAAGCATTTCGGGATAGTGAAGGCAACATTGTTCTAGCTCAGATGCCTAATCTACCCCTCATTGTCTGGATTGTGGCTAGTTTATTAAAGATAGTTGTGACAACAGGTAGAATTAATCTAGGATTAGATCTAATAGCTTTTGGTTCTTCGTTCACTTGGGCTTGGGAAGAATTATTTCAAGGCGTTAATTACTTTCGGAGAGGATTAGGTTTGTTTGTGATTTTTGGTCTAATAGCATGGAAAATTCAATAAGTAGATAAGCATAAATAAACTCAAAATAGAAATCGAAAATAGCTATATAACCAGTGTGAGATTAATATCCACTCTTCACTGGCATTTTGTCAAATCTAGCGATAATGACTTCACCTCAAAAGTCTACACAAACTCCGGTTAAAAGTAAACTTCCTCACCGATGGAGAGTTCACTTCCGACTAATTTTATCTGGCATATTTGCTTTAATATTATCGTTTTTGCTGCCATCTTGGCTTAATTTATTCACTCGGATTCTTTGCATCTGGAATGCGGGAATGATCTGTTTTTTAGGCTCAACTTGGGTGCTTATGGTGCAAGCAAACCCCAAGAAAATGCGCCGTCACGCTCAAAGTCAAGACCAAGGACGTTTAGTAATTTTGAGTTTAATTACTGCTGCTGCTTGTGCCAGCATATTAGCGATTATTTTTATCTTAAAAGAAACAAAAGGTAAGGATGCAAATATAGTAATTCCCCATCTGATTCTAGTAGTAATAACGATTATTGGATCATGGTTACACAAATATCCGGTAAGCGTAAAGCTCAGTCACTTCAGTACTGAGATATAAGCGACACGGGCGGTTTTAACCGCATAGAATTTCTTTTTGGCAAAGATGGGGAAAAGACAAGATAATTTATCTTTTTGTGTTCTACAATGTTATGCTGTTGACAACAGGAACGGTAATCAACCTGTCTAAAAACCTAACTGCCTAACGGCTTTTCTGGTCCTTGACAATTGAAGATATGGGGTTCTATTCCATAGTTTTAGTTTCCTACCCAGGAATAGGTAAAATCTTCATGGGAGCTAGACGACACAGAATTTAAACTCAATCAAATTTTGCAACAATGCAACTACCTCCGGGCAGGGGGAAAGTTAACGCTTGGGGAGAGAACCACCTCTGGTTTAGATACTGCAAGGGGTCTAAGCTAAGTGGACTCGTTGAACCAAGAATCTCAGCGGCTTTAGCCCTGAGAGTGTCAATCCATAGTATCCTCTCCTTTTTCTTTAATACTGCAATTGTCGCCATGAGTATTAATATCATTGCGGGTTTAATTCAGTAACCATAACGATCACGAAGGCATTAAACATCTAGTAAAAATTCAAGTTAAATTGCACAGCAATTTACTATTTAATTAACTCGCGTGTTCCCAGTCGCTGAGTGATTCAGACTGTTTATTTTTAACTTTAGTTTTGCAGACTGGTACTTTAGGAGTCCCAATATCAACAGGAGGAAATGACTGTTTCTTTTTAGCAGACTTGGTTTCTTGTGTATTTTTCATGGCTTTTTTAGTTCCTTAAAATTTTCAACTCTATTTACATTATCGAAGTTGATTTCCAAAGTTCCGGACAAAAGATTGAAGTTATTATAAAAATTTTATCCATCTCTAATCTCCTATTTTTTAGTAGGATTTGCTACAGAAAAACCTGATTTTTTAGGTTGAATATTTCCTAACTTAACTTGAAAGTTTATTTGGTTGTGCAGCTTACCACTTCTAGCTTCTAGCTTCCAATTACCAGGGCGTAAATGCCAAAATATCCCATTAGTTGATTGTTTAGATAAAGGTTGATCATTTAGCCACCAGTCCACGGGCTGATTTAATGTTCCACTAGTTTTAAATTCTAGTTTTTGCTGTCCGTCTCCAGAGGGATACAACAGAAATACATCCCGATGATGAGGAGATATAATTTGGAAATTATCAGGATTAAAATGCAATTGTGGTTGTTTTGCTAACCATTCATCATACACAGGTGATAAATGGAAATCCGTAGATTTTTCATAAGCATTTTTATCTTTTAAAGAAAAGTATTCCTGGACTACTGAAGTACAATTAGGTGTAGGTTTTAACCCTGTAGTCGCACAGATTGGTAATTTTACCATACCCTCTGGAGGTAAAAAATCAGCGGGTGTTTGATGTTCATGCAGATGTAACATAATTCTGTTCCACAAGGGTGCAGCCCCTGTGACACCAGAAACCTGACGCATGGCTTCACCATTGAAATTACCTACCCAAGTAGCTACTGTATAATCACTGCTAAAGCCAACTGTCCAGGTATCACGATAATTTGAAGAAGTGCCAGTTTTAACAGCGACGGGAAAGGGCAAATTTAACACTGAGTCTACACCAAAAGCTGTTGATCTGGCATAGCGATCGCTTAACATATCAATAATTAATTGCCAATTACTGGAAACTGAAATTTGAGAACTGGAAATTGGGGAACTATTCAAGACAGTTACTAATGGTGTATTTTTTCCCACATTAGCCATAGTTAAATAAGCTTTAGCGAGTTCCCATAAATTAACCTCACCACTGCCCAAAGTCAAACCCAAACCGTAATATTCAGCACCTTGATTGAGATGTGCAAATCCTAACTCATGCAACCGATTTAAAAAAGTTTCTACACCTACTTTTTCTAATACTTTTACAGCAGGTACATTTAAAGAATTTGCTAAGGCAACTCTAACTCTGACAGGACCAAGAAAGCTGTTAGTATAATCTGTAGGACTATATAATTTTGCTCCCGGAATTGCATAATGAGCAGGCACATCTGGCAAAATGCTATGAGGACTAATTACTCCTTTTTCTAAAGCTAATTCATAGACAAATGGCTTTAAAGTAGAACCTGGTTGACGCAACGCTTGGACTCCATCATTTCTTCCTAATTGCACATCATTAAAATAATCAGGCGAACCGACATAACTTAAAACCTCCCCAGAGGAGTTGTCAATTATCACCGCTGCTGCATCATGGACATTATTAGCTTTCAAAGAAGCAATTACTTGTTTTACTTGTGCTTCCACAAAATGCTGTAAAGAGCGATTTATTGTTGTGCGAATAGGTGATGATTCTTGGCTAAGTGGATTGTTTTTTGTTGCTAACCAAAATAAAAAATGTGGTGCAGCAATAATTCCCTGTTGACGGGGTTTAAATATAACTTTCTCGTTGGATATGAGTTGTGCGTCTACGTCAGAAATATATTTTTCTTGTACCATTCTGTTTAAAACATATTTCTGTCTTTGTTGTAATCTTTCTTGATGTTGGTAAGGATTAAAATAAGTGGGATTATTGGGAATTGCGGCTAAAATAGAAGCTTGAGCTAAATTTAAATCATTTGCGGGAATAGAAAAGTAAATTCGTGCCGCAGCTTCCACACCATAAATATTCCCCCCCATAGGAAGACGATTGATATAAGCAGCGAGAATTTCATCTTTAGTCATTCCCGCAGCTAATCGCCAAGATAACCAAATTTCTTTTAATTTTGCCGTTAATGTCCGCGGGGAATTATCTAACATTCTCGCCAATTGCATGGTAATTGTGGAAGCACCAGAAACAATTTTTTTAGTTTCAATAGCTGTTTTTATAGCCCGGACAATTGCTTTTAAATCTAATGCACCATGTTGATAAAAGCTACCGTCTTCAGCCGCTAATATTGCTTTGATAAATTGAGGTGAAACTTGATTTAATTTGACAACTGATGTATTTTCTTGATCACTTGTTAGTACAGTTCCTAATGGTAAATTATTACGATCTGTAAACTCTATTGCTAATTGATGCTGGGCAATATCTATACTATGAATAGGTGCAAAATAAGGGCATAATCGCACTAAGAAACAGATCAACATAAAAGAAAAAATCAGTTTATATTTAAATACTTTTTTCTGACGCATAGACGCGGAAGCGCGGAGAGTTAGAGAGTTTAGGAGATGTGTTGGTAGTTTCATGACAATGTTAAGAATTGTATACTTTTTGGGAAATTGCGGCATTAGATTGGTTATCTATATATCAATCCTATGTAATTTTTAGATCCTAATGGGACTTTTTAAATTAACCGCAAAAAAGTAGTATTTGTAGGGTGCGTTAGAACGGAGTTCGTAACGCACCATTTTTAAAAATTTGGTGCTTTAGAAAGGTTTTAAAAATTTGGTGCGTTACGCTGTCGCTAACACACCCTACGGATAGTAATTGTTTTTGATATTTTTTGAATTTATTTAATCTTATGAAGATCAAAAAAGTTTTTAAGTTCCTTGTTATTGTCACTCTCATATTAGGAATGTCTGGCTGTAATTTTATTGGTATTCAATCAGGTAAGGAAAAATTACCAGTTGTGGAGTCGCTAATAACGCCAAAATTACCAGACTGGATAGAACAAATTAGCCCTTTGGGAGATGCAAAAACTAATAATCAAATTCGTATCCGCTTTAAGGAGGCTTTAATTCCTGTTGAAAGTCTTGATAGTCCCCAACAGCAAAATTTATTAACTAAATTTGTCATTTGGCCTCCTTTACCTGGACAATTTCGCTTTTTAACTCCGCGTATGGTGGGGTTTCAAACTGATAAGGCTATACCTAAAGCGACGCGAGTTAAGATTACTCTTAAAAAGGGTTTAGCTGATTTAAAAAATCATCGGTTAAATCAAGATTTTGCTTGGACTTTTAATACTGAATCTATTCAAATTACTAATTTACCAGGTATTAACCCAATTGAAAAAGCAGAAGTTGAACCGATTGATTTACAACCAAAGTTACAATTTACCTCTAATTTAGAATTAGATTTGGATTCTGTACAAAAGCATTTACAGTTAATTCCTGAAGGTAAAAAGCAAGGTGTAAGTTTCAAGGTGGAATTAGCGAAGGAAGAAACACCAGAAAGTTTAGATCCTTTAGAAAAATTTGATGCTTCTGTCCGAAATTGGGTTTATAATCTTACTCCTGGGCAAAATCTAGAAAAAGCCACATCTTACCGTTTAACTTTTTCTCCTGGTCTTCTTCCTGCTAATGGCAATTTACGCAGTGATAAAGAGTTTGTGAGTAAATTAGCGACTTATTCTCCTTTGGGATTTGTGGGAATTAAACCTTATGGAGAACCAGATTCAGGAGGTACTTATGGCAGATTTATTAAAGGTAGTCCCCAATTAGAATTTAATAATATTTTATTAGCAGATTCGGTTAAGGAAAATATTAAAATTAAGCCAACACCGAAAAATACTGATAATGTCCTGCAAATTTCGGAAGAAGATAGAATTATTAGCATTAATCCTTATGCTTTAGAACCAGCTACTACTTATACAATTAATGTTGAGAAAAATCTTAAAGATAAATTTGGACAAACTTTAGGTAAACCACTAACAATTAAATATGATACTGGTGATATTGCTGGGAATATTTCTGCACCATCAGATTTTAATATTTTTCCCACAGATAAAGATTTGCAAATTAATATTGAAACAATCAATTTACCAGATTCAAAATACCAAGCAGCTTATCAGATTATTAAGCCTACAGATTTAGTTTATATAAATAATGCTAGTGATTTATTACCCCAACCTGCTAAATGGCAAGATTTCCAAATTAGAGGTAAGCAAAATCAGTTAGTTAATATTAATGTTCCCCTGAAAGAAAAGTTAGGTAATAGTCAGGGAATGTTAGCTTATGGAGTGCAAGCACGAACTCATAAATATCAAGAAGACGGTAAACAATTGTGGAGAGAACCGACAACTTATGGCATGGTACAATTAACTAATTTAGGTGTTTTTTCTCAATGGTTTCCAGAGTCAGGTTTAATTCGGGTTCATCATTTGAGTAATGGTTCACCAGTTAAAGCGGCAAATATTGAAATTTATCAGTCAAAATTATCTGAAAAATCTCGTCCTCAACCTGTACCTTGTGCAACTGGAAAAACTGATGAACAGGGAACTTTGATAATTCAAAATAATCAATTAAAACAATGTTATCCTCAATCTAATTCAAACCTACCACAATTATTAGTAGTTGCTAGTGAAAATCAAGATTGGGCATTTGCGAGAACGGAAGAATATAGTGGCACTTATGGTTATGGAATTGACGCAGGTTGGGTAACTGATAAACCAGAATCAAGAGGAATCATCTTTTCTGATAGGAAGTTATATCAACCAGGAGAAAAAGCTGCTTTTACTGCTTTTGCAGATTATTTAGATAAAGGTAAAATTCAAGAGGATAAAAATTCAGTCTATCAATTAACTTTAGTCAATCCTAATGAACAAAATACAGATTTAGGAACAAAGACAACCAATGAATTTAGTACATTTTCTTTAGAGTTGCCAATTCCTAAAAATCAGCCTCTAGGATTTTATACTATCAAAGCTAAAGGTAAAAATGGACAGGAAATTTCTGGAGAGTTTCGGGTAGCTGAATTTAAACCACCTAATTTTAAAGTTGATTTAAAACTAAATAAAGAATTTGCCTTAATTGATGATAAAATTGATGCCCAAGTAGGAAGTAATTATTTATTTGGTTCTCCTGTAGAAGGGGGAGAAGCTAAATATTTTGTCACTCGTCAACAAGCTAATTTTATTCCTAAAGGTTGGAAAGAATTTAGTTTTGGGAGACAATGGTTTTGGCCAGAAGAAAGTCCGAATGTTCCTAATGATGTCTTACAAACTACTACAAAATTAGATGCTAATGGCAAAAGTAGTCAAACTTTAACCGTCGCTAAAGATTTACCCTACCCTATGACGTATCGGGTAGATGTGCAAATTAGTGATGTTTCTAATTTATCTGTTACTAATTCCCAAACTTTTACCGCTTTACCCAGTAACCGATTAATTGGTTTAAAAAGTAATTTTGTGGCTGACGCTGGGAAGGATTTTCCTGTAGAATTTATTGTCACTGACGCAACCGGAAAACTTCTCGAAAATCAACGGATAAATCTGGAATTACAACAGATGAAATATAGTAGTGTCACCAAAATTGTTGAAGGTAGTAAAACTCCAAAAAATCAAGTTGAATATCAGACAGTTGCAAAAACAGAAATTACATCTGCGAATAGTCCTAAAACAGTGAATTTGAAACCTAGGGTATCCGGTTCATATCGGATTCGGGCAAATTTTAGTGATAGTAGAGATGAGATTACAGCCACAGATTTACAAATGTGGGTAACAGGAGAAAATCAAGTATTTTGGGGTGGAGAAGAAAAAGATAAGTTAGAAGTTAAATTAAATAAAAAAGAGTTTAAACCTGGAGACACAGCTACAGCTTTAATTCAATCTCCCTACCCAGAAGGAGAATTATATTTTGCAGTCATTAAAGACAAACCTCTCTATCAACAAGTTATCAAAATTAAAGGTGGTGCGCCCCAAATTCAGTTTACAATTACGCCAGAAATGTTACCTAATGCAGCAGTAGAGGCAGTATTAATTAGACAAGGTAAACCACTTAATCAAGTAGAACCAGGAAGTTTAGAAAATTTAGCCAAAATTGGTTTTGCAGGTTTTAAAGTTAATACAGCAGATAAATATTTGAAAGTCCAAGTTAACCCAGTTGAGAAATCTTTAGAACCGGGAAAGGAAGAAACTGTAGAATTAGAATTAAAAGATGATCAAGGAAATCCCACCAAAGGACAATTTACTGTTATGGTGGTCAATGAAGCAGTGTTACAACTAACTGGTTATCGTCCACCAAATTTAGTAGATACTGTTTATGCAGAACAAGCAATTTCTACTCGGTTTATTGATAATCGTGCTAACGTTAGATTAGCACCATTACCGACAAGTTTACCCAAGGGTTGGGGTTATGGTGGTGGTTTATCAAATGCTTTAGCAAATACTCGAATTCGTGAAGATTTTCAAGCTTTAGCTTATTACAATGGCTCTATAATTAGTGATGAAAATGGTAAGGCGAAAATCACCTTTAAATTACCCGATAATCTCACAACATGGCGGATAATGGTGGTGGCTACAGATGGAAATTTGCGGTTTGGTAATAGTGACGCGACATTTATCACGACAAAGCCATTAATAACTAATGCTATTCTGCCACAATTTGCTAGAGTAGGCGATCGCATTTTGGCAGGTTTATCCGTTACCAACACCACCACAAACACCGGAAATCTCAGTATTAATGGTGAAGTTAGCGGTTCTCTCAACTTCGCGGAAAATAACCCCAAAACTACAACATTACAACCAAAAGCCGAATCAGCAACCCAAGCTTATCGTTTCCCAATGGTAGCGGGAAATGTGGGAGAAGGAAAAATGACATTTACCACACAGTTAAATAATATCGCTGACGCGTTTACTGTACCTTTGGAAATCAAACCTTTAGAAATTACAGAACAAGTTGTAGAAACTGGAGTGAGTGAAAAACAGGTAAAAATCCCTCTGAATATTGCTAAAAATAGCTTCCGCGAAGCCGGAGGTTTAGATATTCAATTAGCGAGTACCTTAATTCCCGCAATTAAAGCCCCTGCAAAACAAGTTTTAGAAGATCATGATTTACCCTTTGCAGAACCAGCCGCAAGTCAATTATTAATTGCTGCAAATCTGCAAACTCTCACCCAAAAATATAATCAAACATTTGCAGAATTTAACCCTCCAGCACAAGCAAAACTAGCAATTGCCCAATTACAAAAACTGCAAATAGCAGACGGTGGTTTTGCAACATTTCCCGGACAAGAAAAATCAGATCCTTGGGTTTCTAGTGACGCGGTGGAATCTTTAGTTAAAGCTAATCAAAGTTTTCCTGGTTTAGTTGATCCTAAAATCATCTCTAGTTTGAAAACTTATTTACAAAATGTGCTTGCGAACCCTGGACAATACGACTTTTGTAAACAGAAACTTTGTAAATTTCAACTCCAACTAAATTCTTTAATTGCCCTAGCACAACTAGGGGATAAACGCAATAGTTTCCTATCAGATATTTATCAACAACGTGATGATTTTGATCTAGTTACTCAAATCAAATTAGCCAGATATTTATATCAGTTTCCTGAATGGCAAAATGAGGCACAAATCATGCGTGTGCAGTTTCAAAAGAATATCTATGAAACTGGACGCAATGCAGTTGTAAGCTTACCAAAAAGTTGGAGGTGGATGGGTTCCAATACTACCAAACAGGCTCTAGCTTTACGGTTATTTATTGACCAAAAAACTAACCCAGAAATCATTGATAAATTACTGCAAAGTCTTCTCAATCTTCGCAGAGATGGCACATGGCAATCTAGTTATAATAACGCCCAGGCATTCACAGCATTGGTTGAATATAGCCAAATCCAACCCACACCACCTAATTTTATAGCTACAGTCAAGCTAGATAATAATAAATTAGGAGAAACTCGTTTTAATGATTATCAAAATCCCAGTTTTCAAATAAATATACCGATGAATAAATTACCTCAAGGTAATCATAATTTATTCTTACAAAAATCTGGAAAAGGCAGATTACATTATTTAGTTGCTTACAACTATCGTTTACAAGGAAATCAACCTGGAAGATTCAATGGTTTACGAGTAACGCGAGAAATTAGTAAAGTCAATGAAGAGAAAGTTATTCAAAAAACCGGAATGTATGCTTTTGATAAACCTTTAACTTTACAACCTGGACAAGTTTTTGATATTAGTTTAGAAATAATTACAGATCATCCTGTAGATCATGTAGTCATTAAAGATCCTTTACCTGCTGGTTTTGAAGCTGTAGATGATAGTTTTCAAACTGCAACACCAGCATTACAAGCAAAAGCCGATAATTGGCAATTAGGATATAAAACTATCTATAAAGATCGGATTATTTCCTATGCAAATCATCTCGAAGCGGGAGTTTATAGTTTACATTATTTAGTCCGTTCAGTGACTCCAGGAACATTCATTTGGACTGGTGCAGAAGTTCATCTTCAATATGCACCAGAAGAATTTGGACGTAGTGCAGATTCTACTTTGGTGTTGGAGGAAAGGAAGCGATAATTATATTCACAATACTTATCACTATTTAGATAATGTAGCAACATCAATAAGACCCTTACACGCTGGATATTTTAATGTAGAAATTACATTTTTATGGTCTGTCTCAGTTTTCAATTGCCATTTTCCAGAAGTTTCTGCAAAAATGGTAATTTCCCCTGCACATAATTGCTGTTTTCCTAAACCCGATTTACTCATCTTTGAAATATCGCTTGCTAAGTGAACACAGGTTCGAGTAACTTCTGTACAAACAAATTGTTTCAACTGCTTAGAATCATCATTTTGTAGATTTATCAATAAGTTAAACAATTCTGGGACAACATGACCATATCTATTAGTGCTACCTACAGATAAAACTGCTATTTCTGCATTAATTGTTTCGAGCAATTTCTGAAGGTCATCACTATTTTTAGGCCATGCTCCATGATGAGGAATTTTAACAAGATTAGCAATAAATTCATTTGGTTTTTCAATTGATAAATCTACGCACTCTTTTAAACCTGCACCTTCAATATCTGCTAAAAATAATCCTGTGAAATCACCATAAGTAACACGCAAGACAACCGATATTTCATTATCCTTAGCACCCGTGTTAGCTAAATGATCCTGAGCATATAAAAGGCCTGGATGTAAAGCATGAATTTCTAAAGAATCTTGAGAATATGGATTTGATCCGCGAGTAACTTCTATAAAAGTTATAATGCTCTTTTTTTCCCAAAGTGCTAGTTGATCTAAGGCATCTCGCAGACGTGCGTTAGCGGCTCTGTTAGCAGCCACTTTTTTCTTCGCTTGTTGATATACCTGATAAGGTAGACAAATACTTCCTACTTTTCCGCTCTTTAACCAGTTGTCTAAAAAAGTAACTAAATCTTCAAGTGATGGAAAATGATCGCGGTGTTCATGGGTAATATATATTCTGCTGATATTAGTTTCTTTCTTATTTTGAAACCACTTTAGCAATAAAGGTATTTTATGTAGGTCAATTACAACGGCTGAACCACCATCAGGATAGATAATTATGCTATCAGCATTGCCAACTGGTAAAAAAACAAATTCACAGGTCATATTTACTTTTACTCCTCTATCCCTAATTCTTCTTTTAGCTCATCGTCAGTTAGATAGGGACGAGGAGTATGGCGAAATTGTCTAATAGCCCAAGGACGTTGGGCAAGTTCTTCAAATGTTTCGACATCCTGACTTAGTTCAGCTTTAAAAACTGTACCATCCAGCGCCCAACCAGGCATTTCTGGTAAAATTGGCAGCCATTCTTCTCTATTATCATCTAGTAATCCACTCAAATACAAATGAATTTGACTATTATCTTTAGAAACTTCTAAAACTTGACCACGCACTGTAAATGTAGGCTTTGTTTGTTCTGATTTCCATAATTCTAATTCTGGAGGTTCTCCAGTTCGTTTAATTTCTATCCAATGAGGATTTCCATAGGATTCTTCTACAATTTCATTTAATTTTATTCTTAATTCATCTAGGTCAGGAATTTCCAGACGTTGTTGATCTCGTTCAACAATTTGACGAGTAATATCAATTATTCTGTAGTCAATTTTAAAAGGTAAGGGTATTTGATACAGTAAATCTTTAGTAATACCTCGTGAACTTCTACCATCTAAAGACAATCCTCCTGCTATTTTGGATGCTAAAATTCCTATTAACCATAACTTTTGGTCTTCATAACTTAATATTTCCCATTCTTCCCATCCTTCATAAACATCATATTTTTTATCCTTTTTCCCTGCTTCTTTAATAGGAATAATACAAAATATATGATTATTTGGACATAACCCTGTTGTATCGAAATGAGGCACTAAAGGATTTGAGCTACCACGATTTACATCGCCACCAACTAAGATTTTGGGTAGATCAAATAATGGTTCTTCATCAATCCGAGAACCTTCAAGATATTCTTGTCCATATCTTATCCAACGCTGTTTTTTATCAACTCTTTCTGGATCAGCCCACAGACGTTTGTTATCATGCCAAGTTAAACGCCAATTCAATTTACATTTAATTCCATCAGGACATTCCGAAATTGGTGGATATACTTCCTTACCAATAATGCCGGGCTTAACACCGTTAAAAATATAGAATAGTT
Organism: Dolichospermum sp. ST_sed8; assembly: GCA_028658405.1. Taxonomy (GTDB): domain Bacteria; phylum Cyanobacteriota; class Cyanobacteriia; order Cyanobacteriales; family Nostocaceae; genus Dolichospermum. The sequence continues at coordinate 13,206 of JAKOGY010000005.1, forward strand.
GTCCTATTTGTATGGTTGTAACATTTCTGGGAATAGAAGGTGCTGTGATAGATGCCCAATTCTTTTTACTGGATTCTATTTGTGAAATCCAAGTTGAACCAAGGAATCCATTCTCACGAGTATCGGTAATTTTTACATGAGAAAATATAGCTCTTGCTGTAGTATAAATTTTCTTATTAGATTTATTTATACATCCCAAAACAATACAAACAGCTTGTTTTGCATTAATACCTATTGTACCTTCTGGAAACTGCCATACTTCAAAAATTTGAGAATTTTTTGTTAATAGATTTCGTGCATATGGTACACCAGAAAATGTGTTATTTAAAAATGATTGAGGGAGAATAAAAGCAAACTGAGAACCTTCATCTAGCCAACTTAAAGCTATTTCAACAAATTTTGCTGCACGCTGAGTATTGCCATCTTTTCCAAAGGGAGGATTAGCAACAATAACACGCGGCTTAATAAATAAATTTTCTTTATTTAATAACTCATAATTTTGATGAGTAAAGTTATTAGGAAAAGGAAATGGAATATCTTGACCTAGTGATTCTCTTGCTAGGGTATATCGTAATTGTGTCACTAAATCTGCATATTGATCTAAATCATTACCCACTACATGATTTGCAAGATAAGATTTTCTTGCTTCTAAATTTTCAGGAATATCAATCATCCCTGCTAAACGTGATGTAGCAGCTAATAATAAACTACCAGAACCAGCAGCAGGATCAAAAATTATTCGTTCTTCTGGACGTAATCTTTCTAAAGGTAATAATTCCAGCATTTTTTCAGCGATCGCTATTGGAGTATAATGTCGCTGTAAATCAGTCCATTGTCCACCTTCAATATCACTAGGTAATTCTTTAATAGCTCGTTCATACAGCAATCCCACATCTCGATGATCTACCAGTGCAAAACTAACTCGACTACCTAATTTAGCTCCTAAATGCTGTAATATTCTGTCGCTAAGATGAGGTATTGACTCCTCCAGTGCTTTTTTGAAAAAACCATTAGCACGAGGTACGGTCAGATTCAGTAAAAGACGAGGATCATCAGTAGGAATGCGTGATTCAGAACCAAAAAAGCCTTTATCTTCTAAAATTCTTGCTGCTAAAAATGCGATCGCTACACGAATTCCGTGACCTGCTATTTCGTGACGAGAAGATATTTGATTTTTTGGATTTCTTCTTTTAGGAATACCAATTTCGTCCAGCACCCCTTGAATGGCATTTTGGAATGCTTGATCTAATTCGGCTCTTTGTTGTAGAAGAAAGCGTAAGCTATTGTCAGAAACTGATTCTTCAATATCTGCTAGTGTTAGCTGGCCACTACGAAACTCTGCCAATGCTTTTGGTTTAAATAAATCGCTATCTTGTCTAGTTAGTTCTAAATATAGAGAGTCACGATCTACAATTCGTTCTTCTAACTTGCCAGATGGAGTGTAATATTGAAGTATATAAATTTCATCTGAGACTAACAACCCTGCGCGAATAGGCCAATAACGTAATCTCTGTTTCCATGTGTCTATTTCTGAATCGTGAACAGATTGAACCATGAAAGACAAGTTATTAGAATTTGGGCGTAGACCGTAATCTGTCCATATAGCATCTACAGGTATGGGTTGCTCATTGCTGTTCGCTGACGGGATACGCACATGACGGTGTGGTTCTATGCCCCACACCCGATGAGCGATTTCAATTACATTATCCAGTCCCCGTACAGCCATTTCAAAGTTATGTTTATTAAGTAAAGAATTATCTGGTTGTTATGTTGCTACTTTATTTGCAAAGAAAAACAACCCTTCACTACTATAGTGGAATTGCTCAAAAAAAGCGATACCTTTTGTGTAGGGTTTTGAAGACAGGGAAGCTATCAGTCTAAGCTATTAAGTATTATTTATGATATCTGTAGTAATAAGGATTAGTAGTATAAATAATGAAGGAAGTCATAAAAAAATAAGGGATTAGCCAAAATTTTCCTACATTTTGACCACCCCTTCAGTCTAGCTATTTTATTAGGTTTTATTCTCGTTTCTTTATCTACTGAATAAAAACCTTACTGTACAATCTGATTCCGACAGTATTCTTGCGTAGGTGTCACAGAAACAACTTCCACCTCTACAGGCTTTTCTGGAGTCGGGTTAATAATAAACTCACTTGGTCCGACATGAGGTTTTTGAGGATTTCCCCAGTCATAAGTATAACCTAAACCAGACCAAGGATAATATTCCTTTTTAGCATTGGTGTAGGAATTGGTGTATATTGCCTTGACAACAGGACTACTATCAGGAACAGGTAAAGGTAAAAGATCACAACTAGAATCGTTAATTTCTCCATCAATACATGGTCGCATTAAATCCTCTGCTTTTACCCACATTTCGACAAAATGGGTTTTAGTAGAATACTTATTTAGTATTAAACCCAAATACTGTTGTAACCGCAAAGATAATTCAACATTATCAGGAATATTAGCATCAACAGCTTGATATTTCTGACAAAATTGTTGAACTTGTGGAACTGCTGTAAACCAAGTTTGATAAGGTAAAAGTTTTTTTGCACCTATTGGCCAATCTGCACTTGGATTACTTGTATATTTCCAAGTTGACATCAAATATTCTATTTTGCCATTATTTTCTCTCAATTTAACTTGTGGATTATTTGGAGATAAAGCCTGAAGATTATTAACAACTTCATCTGCAAGTGGTTGTTTAGCATCTTCAATACTATCTGCTAATGTCTTTGTCAGAGAATTATAAACTTCGGGTTGATATTGCAAAAGATAATCATAGACGTTTGGAGTTACATCCAATTGTGCTAATTGGGTTTTTGCTATGGGGTCATTATGACCAATTATTCCTTCAGCTAATACCCTATTTTGCCATCCAAAAACTAAAAAAGCACAACAAAGTAAGCCTAAAAATAGTTTATGCTGCCAATTCTTCATGGTTAATCACCTGGTAATTTGAAAATTTATACCAAAGCTGATTCTACATGAAAATACTATCAGTTTTGTAGTAAGAATTGTTAATAAAATATTATATAGTAGAACGTAGGGTGCGTTAGCGTCAGCGTAACGCACCTTTGATATTAATGTGCGTTACCTAATGTGCGTTACGGCTATGCCTAACGCACCCTACAAATACTTAATTAAGTATTATAAATATAGGAATCATATTTGATTTTTAAAAGTAGAACGTAGGGTGCGTTAGCGTCAGCGTAACGCACCTTTGATATTAATGTGCGTTACGGCTATGCCTAACGCACCCTACAAATACTTAATTAAGTATTATAAATATAGGAATCATATTTGATTTTTAAAAGTAGAACGTAGGGTGCGTTAGCGTCAGCGTAACGCACCTTTGATATTAATGTGCGTTACGGCTATGCCTAACGCACCCTACCAATACTTAATTAAGTATTATAAATATAGGAATCATATTTGATTTTTAAAAGTAGAAAGAAGGAAAAAGCAGGAAATTAGCAATGACCAATCACCAATCTATTAAACGCTTACCCAATCAACGTTGGCAAATTGCAGCAACAAATCTAGATGCCTGTTTAACATTAGCAAATTTAATCAAGATTTCCCCCATTATCAGCCAATTGTTAATTAATCGGGGCATGAAAACCCCAGAAGATGCCAAGATATTTTTAGATCCTGAATCTCTGAATTTACCTTCTCCCCTAGAAGAATTTCCTGATTTAGCTGCTAGTGTGGAATTATTAGAAATTGCGATCGCTAATAAAGATAAAATTGCTATCTGTGGAGATTATGATGCAGATGGTATGACTAGCACCGCATTACTACTTCGCAGTCTTCGCGCTTTAGGTGCTGATGTTGATTATGCTATTCCTAGTCGAATGCACGATGGTTATGGCATCAATAACCGCATTGTTGAAGAATTTCACAATGAAGGGGTGAAACTGATTCTCACTGTAGATAACGGAATTTCTGCTGTTGAACCAATTACCAAAGCTAGAGAATTGGGTTTAAAAGTTATCATCACAGATCATCATGATATTCCCCAAATATTACCCCCAGCTAACGCAATTCTCAACCCCAAACTAATAGCTGAATCTTCTCCCTATCGGGGTGTAGCTGGTGTGGGTGTGGCTTATATCTTAGCGGTTTGTTTAGCACAACAGTTAGGGGAACTTAAAGGTTTAGTTCAGCCGCTGTTAGCTTTATTTACTTTAGGAACTATTGCCGATTTAGCACCTTTAACTGGTGTGAATCGTCGCTGGGTAAAACGGGGTTTAAATATATTACCAAAATCTACTTTACCAGGTGTTCAAGCATTAATTCAAATTGCTGGAGTTCAAGCTAGTGAAGGGGAAAAAACTCAAAGTTCCAAATCTTTAAAACCCGAAGATATTGGTTTTCGCTTGGGACCGCGAATTAATGCTATAGGTAGAATTGGTGATCCACAAATTGTGATAGATTTGCTCACAACTGATGATTTTGGAGTAGCACTAGCTAAAGCTATCCAGTGTGAACAAACTAATGCTCAACGTCAACAAATGTGTGAGGAAATTGAAAAAGAAGCAATTGATCTTGTTGAAGATTTATATGTAAACTCTTTACAAAAAGACCGAGTATTAGTTGTTATCAAAGATAATTGGCATCATGGTGTAATTGGTATTGTTGCTTCCCGCTTATTAGAACGTTACGGTGTGCCTGTTTTTATTGGTACTTATGAAGACGAAACGATAATTCGGGGTTCAGCGCGGGGAATTCCTGAATTTAATATATTTGCGGCTTTAGATGCTTGTCGGGATTTATTAGGTAAATTTGGAGGACACAAAGCTGCGGGGGGATTCTCTTTCCCATCAAAAAACTTACCAGCGTTGCGGTTGCGGTTATCTGAATTTGCAAATCAGTGTTTAGAACTGCAACACCTTAAACCTCTTTTAAAAATTGATACTCAAATTAATATTCATGACATTAATCAGGATCTTTTCCAACAGTTAAATATTCTTCACCCCTGCGGTATTGATAATTCAGATCCCATTTTTTGGACTCCTAATATTCAAGTGATTGAACAGAAAATTGTTGGTAAAGGTCACATTAAATTAACTGTATCCCAAACTATAGACAATCAGCGTCAGGAAATTAAAGGGATAGCATGGCGTTGGGGTGATTATTTTCCCTTACCATCAAGATTAGATATTGCGTATAAATTGCGGGAAAATAACTTTAATGGCAAAACTACCATTGAAATGGAGTTAGTCGGTGCAAAATTACCAAATCACGTTGTTGAACTTTTCAGTAATTCATTAAAGACACCACGCGCTAGTTTTGAATACAAACAGCGTCAATATACTTGCGGAATCTATGAAAATGGTGTCAGTACGGAATTAAGAGTTAAAAATTCTGAAGGTAAAGTTTTAGTGATGCGGCCAGAAGATAAATTTGGTCTGTTAGGTTTCAACCGTGAAAATGCTGAACAGATAAATTTATCTCAACCCATATATGAGGGAATTGTGCAAACTGCAATTCAAGCCTTATCAAGTTAGATACAGGGCGACTAGAAGTCACTACTACACAAACAAAGTCCACCTGCGTGGACTAGTATAAATTTTAACCCACGCAGGTGGGTTTGGTCTGTGTAGGTGTGAATTATATTCGCCCACTACTACTACCCAATTTACAGGTTGCCGTTGCGAAATGCTAGAACGAAGATTACTATAGGGCCTGAAACCACAATTAGTCCCACACAAGTCAACTGTAAGACAACTTCCCAATTGATGTTAGCTAAAATGTCCATTTTTTCCTCCTAATGATTTTAATGGTTTAATAAAGATTTAATAATTCAATGGCAAAACCTGCAACTTATCATATCTGTTCGGGGGATCTAAAATTTAATTTAGTTCACAAAATTATAGAAAAAGTCATAAAAAAGTAGAATAGCAGAAAGACTAGAGGGTAAAAAATATGGCTACTTGGCAATGTATCTCTAATTGTGGGGCGTGCTGTAACCTGACACCAGCAGATCGTCCCGATTTAGAAGAGTATCTTTCACCACCTGAATTAGAACTTTATCTCAGTATGGTAGGCGAGGGGGGATGGTGTGTGAATTATGACCAAACCACGCGGGAATGTAAAATTTACTCTACCCGTCCCCGTTTCTGTCGTGTGGAAACAGAGACTTTTGAGGAGATGTATGGAATTGAAGCGGAGGACGTAAACGATTTTGCTATTGATTGCTGTCGTCAGCAAATTGAGGGGGTTTATGGCGATCGCAGTTTGGAACAAATTCGCTTTGATCAAGCTGTGGGTTTTTGATTTAATTCAAACAGGTATTCTCTCATTGTGTTTTTGAGCGCAGTAATCAATGGGAGATTCATCTTCATGTACCTAAATTTTGCTACTGCTTACAAAGTTTCTATGCGATCCCATATATCTAACAATAATTTCAAGCTAGATAAATGATTCATTGATTCGCATCGCTTTTTTAACGCATCTAGATACTTTTTACCCTCTACAACCTTTGGATCTTTTTTACTGTAGGACAAACCAAATTGTTGGAGATATTCTTTTAGATAACGTTCATGAAATTTCGCTTTTGTCCTAAAAATATATCCAGGTGGACATGAAGATATTTCTTCAGGATCATTGACCAAAATATCGTAATATGCCTGAAAATCCGATAAAATTTTAGAACTTCCAAGTGAACTATATTCGTTAGGAATTTCTGCATTACCCAATGCCCATGTTTCAATACAGCAATGCTGAATTATTATATGAATTTCTGTTTTTGAACTATCTATATTGTAGCCTGATTTTAAAACATCAAGTTTATTTTTAACTTCATTAAAACGATCAATATAAGAATTTTCCTCTGAGTCAATACATATAAAAAAATGATTTACATTGCCAAATTTTTCTATATCCATTAGACAAGCCTCAAGTCGAGAAACTCCTGGATATTGCTTAGGTTTACTAACCATATTTGGATAACCGTCACCTGCGATAATACGACAAGTATTGATTATCATATCTTCAGGACGGACAACAAAAGTTAAGCTAGGAAATAAATGTTTTAACCATGCTTTATATACCTTTGGTTCAGTCTTTCCCCCCTCTACTAAAAATAAAAGATTCACTCAAATACTTCCTCACTATCAAGTAAATTAACTAATTGAGTAAACTTATCCAAACTAGAAGCTGTGTTAAGTTCTGGAATATTTAAAGATTTTCTAACTCTGACTTTGTTTCCATATTTACTCACTATCTGCCAAGTTTCCCAAGGAATATTATTGATAATATATGGATGATGGCTAGTAAGTATAAACTGTACATCTGGGGATTTATCAAGGATAAAGTCTGTTAGTTCAGACATACAGTTAATTCCTAAACTGTTCTCAAATTCATCAATTAAAATCACGGATTCTTCAGGAGCAGCAGTTACTTCAACCAAAAAAATTAAAGTACGAAACATCCCCGATGAAATTTGCTGTTGAGGAATCCAGTTTTCTAAACCATTCTCTTGAATTTCAAAGACTAGCAAAAAATCAACATCTGGATTTCTCTCTCTACTAACTCTCACATCTTTCACTTCTGGAAAAACATCAATGTAAAGCTCTTTAATTTCATTAAAAATTTCAGGAAAAAATTTCTGCAAATAAAAAGCCTTTATAACTGATGGAGTACCAGTATAATATTGTACAAAAAGTTTTTTATTGAAACGCTTTAAAATATTTTTATTATAAAGTTCTTCCAGTTTATTAAACACTGTAGTAAGTCTATGATCAGCGTCAACTGTAAATATATATTTCTGGCTCTGAGCAGTTTCAAAGTTAAATATTAATCGCCCAAATGCTTCAACTACTGGAATAATCAAATCTTCTTCTGAAAGAAGAGTAATTGCACTTTCAGTTCTTTTAAATTTAGGCAAATCTTTGTTATTGAATTTTGAATCTGAATCATTGCGGAGAAATATCTCCAGTTCATAATCATCATCATATCGAACTAATTTTTCATAAACAATCTCGGTCTGTTCTGACTCATTTACATTTAGAATAATTTCTTCGTCTTTGAGTGAGGAACTTTTTAACTCCCACCTATAATTTTGTCCTAAATGAGAGAAATTAATACTCCATTCCAAATCATCTAAATTGCGATTTCTACCTTTTGCAACATCACAAATTAAGTCAAGTGCCTTTAAAATTCTTGTCTTTCCAACGCCAGAACCACCGACAAGTAAATTTAGATTCTCAAATTTAACTTCCTCAATATGCCAATTTTGCTTATTGTTACTGAATTTAAAACTCTGTATTTTCATATTTCTTACTTTTCTTAACAAGCAATTATATAGAGAATCTAAAAGAACTTCTGACATGAATATCTTCCATTCACTCTATATCGGGTTATTTTAGCATTCAAAGTTGTGATCAGAGATTTTGTTTTAGATTACTTTTTAATATCATTAATTAAGCGCATATTCTCATCAACAATCTTTATATGAAAAATAAATACTACTAGTTGCGTGATATTGTTTATTAACGAGTACAAGCAGAGCGATCGCAGTTTAGAACAAATCCTTTTTAATCAAGCTGTGGGTTTTTAATTCACTAAAGTTGCAATTTATGACAACAATATGAGAAAATAATAAAAATATGAAAACAACTTAGAGACAAAACTAACACCTGTGAAACTTGATACTCCACCTGTCAGCGTTTCTGACTTGTCTGCAACTGAAACCGATTTAAATCAACCTATAGTTAAGGATAAACCCCAAGAATCCGTATTTATGGTCTTTGGGACAACTTTTATTACTATTTTTCTGGCAGAAATTGGTGATAAAACCCAACTTTCTACCCTGTTAATGAGTGCAGAATCCCATGCCCCTTGGGTGGTTTTTGCTGGTTCAGGAGCAGCATTAATTACTACGAGCTTACTGGGAGTATTGTTAGGTGGTTGGATATCCACAAAACTCAGCCCTAAAACCGTCGAGAAATCAGCCGGGGTCATGTTGCTGCTAATTTCGCTGATGTTGGTATGGGATGTGATTCAAGGTTAATACTTTTAAATATTTGGAACTGGGGAATTATGGACTGGCATCTTTTAGGACTAAGTTTTGTCACCGTATTTTTATCAGAATTGGGTGATAAAAGTCAATTAGCAGCGATCGCTCTTTCTGGGAGGGGACAATCTCGAAAGGCAGTATTTTTTGGTACAGCCGGAGCATTATTATTAACCAGTCTCCTGGGTGCATTAGCTGGTGGTGCAGTATCGCAATTTTTACCTACAAGAATTTTAAAAGCGATCGCTGCTGTGGGTTTTGCCATCCTGGCTATTCGTCTCTTATTACCCAACAGTGACGAAGAATAAGAGACAGCAAACAACCGAAAATTAGATCAATTATCTATGATGACATAAGACTAATTTCACAAGAGATTGATTGATGAAATGAGGCAATTGATACAGGACAACTCGTGGAGGGATCCCACAAAATAAATTGGAAACAATCAGGAATATCTGCCATTTTCAACTTTTTTGAATCCGTCAGTAAATGAATATTTTGATTGTGGCAAGCTTCCAGATTGTAATTAGGTATTCTTTCAGAAAGATGGTGGATATTGTGGTAGCCTATATCTGCTGAAAACCATTTCAAAACTGTAGGCAATTCTAAGTAACTACTGCCTTTTAATGCTCCTAGCGTATAATCCCAGCCTTCGGTTTTATGGGCGTAAGATCCCTCAAAGTTGTGTTGGACAAAGAAAACACAGATGAAAATTGCTGCTGCAAAGGTGAGGGTAATTGAGTAAATGCTCAAGAAGAATCCAAATCCTAGTAAATAACCCAGATAAATCCAACTACTAACTACACAAATATTGTTGAAAAGGAGATCAAAAAATTCCCCCGTTGTGTACCAATTTTTAGATTTATAAGAGTAAATGATTTTCTTGATATCCATACTTGGATCTTCTTGTATGCAATTCAGTAAATGACCTATAAAACCATATAATCCGGCGATTAGTGCTAGTCTTGGCTTAATTGCTAGGTAGAAAAAACCGCCCGGAAAAAGCATAAGTGGATGCCTTAGCAATTCATACCGCTTTTGGGCAGCAGGACTAAGTTTACTAAATTCTTCCGTGGAGACTAATGCAACTGGCCCTCGATATTTTTCCCAATCACCATTTGTTTTATGATGATAGGCATGACCTCTTGACCAAGGATATTGAGGGATTCCATTCATTACTCCCAAAATAAATCCTACGACTCTATTTACCCGTTTCGATCTAAAGAGTGAATAATGCCCACAATCGTGCATTAAAGAAAAACAACGTAGTGAAAACAGTGTGATCATCACCATGATCGGTGGCAGCAAATAAAAGGAAACTTTTGCTGCTTTTACTGCTAAAATCCATAACAGAATATAAGGAATAACTGTATTTAGGATTTGATACGTGGCACGTAAGTCGTTGCTCTTCATGTAGGGAGCTAAGACAAAATCTGACTTTTTAACCATTATGGAAGTCTCTAACTGCATAGTGATCGCCACGCTCTCTTCGAGACCCTCCGTAAACGCTGTAGGAATTGCCAAAAGCTTAAAGAATATTAATGTTTATGTTTAATATTGTAACCTTTTTTTTGTCAATTTTATTGAAATCATCAGGTATAATATTTTACGAAGAGTAAGTCATAAAATAAATTATCCTGTCTTGTCATGATGTATCTCTTCGGTCAACTTCGTGAACGCGGAGCATGGCTTTAGCCATCCAATCTTGTGGGATGGGCATCTGGTTCCCTCCTGATATTATTAGCGGGGCCAGATGCCTGCTCCACAAGAAATTTTGGGATATTTTTTTATTTGGAAGTCTCTTAGGTTCTAAAAATTAAGCTTCTCGCCAGCACCAGTTTAAAAGAATACCTCCTGCTAATACTTTTAAGGCTTCTAACAAAAAATAACCGCTGTGTAGTAAGTTCATTGTTGCTGGAACTGGATGACTAGTGAGTAAGCTGAAATTACTTCCTAAAGCGCACATTTGGGGAGTTAACAAATAAGTATCTAGTAATGCTACTGTTAACAAAATTCCAGATAAAGCAATACTACCCAAACGCCAATTAGATTTAGTTTTGCTAACAGCCAGTACAGCAGTTAAAACCACAGCAGCAGACAATAATTCTAGACGATTAAAAGTCCAGAAAACAGCATAACCTACTGTGGAAAAATTAGCTTCGTTCATCATGCCAGCAAAATATAGACTAGGCATAATTACCCAATCTAAAGATAGACTAGCACTGAGCCAGAAGCCCAAAGTCAACATAATAGCTGTTTGCCAAGTTGACCGTTTAAATTCAATGTTAGAAATACTGTTCATAAAAATAATTGCTTTGTTGTCTTCCTAGTGTCTAACTAAAACAATAATTTTGGCAACAAATATCAACTAACTGTTACAAACAAGAAAATATAGTTATTAAAGGGGTTTCAGATGGTTTTGTTAAAAAAAATAAAGTTTAATTAATAAATATTCACAAAGCTGAAGTTATGCCAAAACAAGAACCTTAAAGTCATAGCTGAGATACCTAATCTGTTTGCACTAACGCAGCCTTAGTCCAGTGACCATGACTTATTGACCACGTCCTGGCTTGCAGTCTACAAAACTGAATGCCTCTGTGTCCAGAAAACTAGCGATCGCCATCTCAATTATAGATATCCAGAAACTTTCTAGGACAACACAGCACCAGTAAAACAACTCCACATTACCCAAAAATACTTATTTTTCCTTAAATGTCCAAACACCCTCATCCCAAGTAGCATCAGATGGGGGTGATTGTAACCAGTGCTGGCAACGAGTCATGTATAACATAGAGGCTTTATCGTTATTATCAGCAGATAAAGCTCTTACAAACTCCGAAAGGGCTGGGGTAAATTGACGTTTTAGATAGTATTCACGCCCTTTGTGATAATGCTCAATTAGTTCTAGTTTGGCGCTATTAATGTGATCAGTCCGCATTCCAATCAACTCATAGATAGCGACTGGTTCATTACGTCCTTTAACGCGGATGTAATCTAGTTCTCTTGCCCAAACACTATCTTGGCAAATTTTATATGTATTATCGCTGATAATAATATCGCAACCATATTGTTTACTGACGCTTTCTAATCGAGAACCCAGATTGACACCATCACCAATAGCGGTAAATTCCATCCGTTTACTAGAGCCGATATTGCCACTAATTACGGTATCAGAATTAATCCCAATCCCAATTTTAATGGCACAAAGATTAGTTGATTGGCGCAGGATATTTAATTCTATCAAGCGATCGCGCATTTCTAAAGCTGTTTGTACTGCCATAACGGCGTGTTCTGCTAAAGGTAGGGGAGAACCAAACACAGCCATGATGGCATCACCGATATATTTATCAAGAGTGCCTTTATGTTTAAAGACTGCTTCCACCATGGATTCAAAATATTCATTCAGCATTCTTACCACTTCTTCCGCTTCCATATTTTCTGTGAGGGTGGTATAGCCGCGAATATCAGAGAATAAAATGGTAACTTCTTTGCGATCGCCCCCTAATTTAGCATCATCTAATTTCAGTAATTCTTCTGCTAATTCCTGGGTCATATAACGGTACATTGTACTCTTGAGCCGCTTTTCATCACTAATATCTTCCATGACCACCAATGCGCCACAGACTTTATTTTCGTCTTCGACATCAGAAATACTATTTAATGATAAATTAATGCTATGTTGTTCTATTCCTGTAGTTAATAGAGTCTGATCAGGATAATATTGCTGACTGTTTTTAGCATTATTAGACTGGAGAGTATCCTGAAACCATTTGCTAAAATCTCCCTCTTTAATAGTGACAATATCACTCACCATTTTACCTTCCAAGGCTGCTTCTACCCCAAAGCCTAATAATTGTTTAGCACTTTCATTAGCTGTAATAATTACCCCAGTTTGATCTGTAGAAATCACCCCATTGGAGAGACTTCGCAAAATATCCCGCTGCATTTTTTCCTGTTGTTTAACTTTGGCAAACAACTGAGCATTTTGCAGAGCTACACCCGCTTGAATATTAAATGCTTCCATAAATTCTTCATCATTTCTATCAAAACTAGCTTGGAAGCAATCAGGAGCATTAGGCCAAGAGGATGGATTATAGGGGGAGTAATCCCCAACTTTCTTTTTATTTACTAGTTGGGTAACACCAATCAATTCTTGATCACTATTAAATATTGGCATACACAGCAAACTACAGGTGCGATAGCCATTACTTTGATCCATTTTTTGAGCCGTTCCCGAGTCAGAATGCTCATATAAATCAAAGGGAATATTTAGTTTTTTGCCAGACGCGGCAACAATACCGACAAAACCTTGACCCCTCGGTACGCGCAACTCTTTAGCGACACCATTATCTTGATAAATTTTTGTCCATAAATCATGGCGATCTCTATCTATTAACCACAGTGTACTCCGGTCAGCATTCATCAATTCTTTCGCTTCATTCATTACCCTTTTCAGAGTTTCTTCTAAATCCAGTCCACTTTGACTAAGGGATTTAATTGCCTTCATTAATGCAGCGGCAGCTCGTTGTTTTTGAGTGGCAATATAGAAGGAGCGAGATGATTCTAAAATCAGGCGAATTGAAGGAGCAAATTCTAGAAATACATTTTCATCAACCTCAGTAAAACCTCTAGTATCAATGCGTTCGTCGAGGGGATCATCAATATTATGAATAGGTTTTAATTTATTTAGTAATTGTACTACTGCCACCAATTTATCATCTGTATTTAATAGTGGCAATGCTAACATTGTATAAGTGTGGTAGCCATTTCTTTTATCTTGTTCTTGAGCGAATATTGATCGGGGATCATCATAAAAATCAAAGGGAATATTCACTACCCGTTTAAAATTAGCAACTTCACCAGCAATACCTTTATTGGCTGGAATCCTAATTTCTAAAGGGCGCTTACTTTTCCCTTCAGCTAAAATAGACCAAAGTTCTTGTTTCTCTTCATCTAATAAAAATATCGTTGTTCGATCTGCTCCCAATAATTCCCCAGTTTTGAGCGTAATCGAATGTAGCATTTCCTGAAGGATTGTCTCAAAACCTTGATAATCCAACATGGATAAGGTTTGGTTAACAACCTGTAATTTTTGCTCAACTTCTTGAACTACTTGTTTAAAAGTGTCTTTGGTCAAGGGAGCAAGAAATTGAGAAATCGTTCCTTTTTGTGTAGTTAAAGAAACTACATTAGTAGCACTTCTTTGTTCTTTATTTTTTGGTTGGGGAGTAACATCAATAATAATATCTGTGTTTACTTCAGAATTTGGTTCATTCACTGACATAACTATCGTCCAATATGGTATGATTTAGAATCTCGAAATGGTCAATGATAATATTTAAGACCTATTTTAAATCTTTTTGATATCCATACTTATTTAACATTAGAAAGATTTATCAATTGGTAATCATAGAATTGTCGCCACATCCTCAAATATAATGATCAATTGAACGATATGTTAACAGTAAAGTTGTAGTTAACAATGTGGCAGAAATCGCAAATCTCATATTCATACTTTTGCACCCTGTTTATTATTTAAATATGTTGTAAAAATTCAATTTCAGGTAATAAGGGATCATTAACAATTCCCACACCAGCAAAACCCCAACGTTTGAGCAAACCGCCAATTTGTGTACTAGCAAGAGATTCAACAGTCAAGCGGCTTGCTAAATCAGCAGCATGAGTATTTAGATAACTCAAAGCTTCAAAATCTTCTTTAAACAATAATAAATATCCTGATGTGGCATCATCATCAACACGGGCTGTGAGATATTTACCATCTGTTCTAGAACGAATAATATAATAAACCATTGGATATACTAACGAATAATGACTAATGACTGGGCGCAGTCCCTGCGCCCCTACTAATTCAAATCTTCTAACTTAATGCGAGGATCTGCTGCTTTTAAAATCAAGTCAGCAATTAAATTACCAACAATTAATAATACTGCACTCATTACCAAACTCGCCATTACCAAATATTGGTCTTTAGCTAAAACAGCTTGTAAAGTCAATTTCCCTAAACCCGGCCAATTAAAGAAATTTTCCGTAATAAATGCCCCACTTAACAAACCTGCCAATTCAAAACCCAATAAAGTAATTAACGGGTTAATAGCATTTCGCAAAGCATGAACATAAATAACGCGGTTTTCTGGAAGTCCTTTAGCGCGAGCAGTTTGAATATAATCTTGGCGTAAAACATCCAACAATTGACCACGCATAATGCGTTGCAAACCAGCAAAACTGGTAATACTCAAAGCAATTAGTGGTAAAACCGAATGCCAAGCGATATCCAAAATTTTACCTAACCATGTCAGGTCTGCATGATCAATACTGGTCATATTACCCACAGGAAAAAGTGGAGTAGTCAGTTGAGCAAAAAATAGCAAAAACAAGACAGTGATAAAACTGGGAACACCTTGACCAGCATAACTGACTATTTGTAAAACCTGGTCAGTTCGGCGATTTTGTTTCACAGCAGCGAGAATACCCAAAGGAATAGCGATCGCCCAAGTTATAATTAAAGAAGCGATCGCTAACAACAACGTTGCTGGAACTCTTTCCCATAACAGTGATGATACAGAACGTTGATAAACAAAGCTTGTCCCAAAATCTCCTTTGGTGACAATTTGCTTCACCCAAAATCCAAACTGTTCTGGCCAAGATTTATCCAAACCAAATTGTTTCCTAATTTCCTCAATCCGTTCCGGGGAAATTTTCGGGTTTTGCCGCAGGGTATCTACATAATCCCCCGGAGAAAACTTCATAATAAAAAAAGACAAAGCCGACGCTAAAAAAATCGTTAATAGCGCTTGTAACAGCCGTTTCATCACATAAATAAAAGTTTCATTCGTAACTAGGCTGATCAGCCAGTCTCGACTTGTCTCCAAGGAAATTTTTGTATTAGTCATTGGTCATTAGTCATTGGTCATTTATCACTCATAGCAATCACATTAATCAAACAAATCATAGTTCAGACTTAATATTCAACCAATGAAATAATGGGGACATCAGGTAAATGTTTCCGTCCTTGCAAATCCCGTAATTCGATGATAAACCCAAATCCTACAAGTTCGCAGTCAATCCTTTGTACCAACTTTGCTGTAGCACTTGCAGTCCCACCAGTAGCAATCAAATCATCCACAATTAAAACCTTACAACCAGGTTGTAAAGCATCCTGATGTACTTCTAATATATCTGTACCATACTCTAGTTGATATTCAATGGAGTGAACCGCTGCTGGTAATTTCCCTTTTTTGCGAACAGGAATAAAACCCGCACCTAATTTATAAGCTACAGGCGCACCAAAAATGAACCCCCGCGACTCCATGCCGATAATATAATCCACCTGAAGTTCAATTTCCGAACATTTTTGTGCTAAAAGGTCAATAGTATAACGCAATCCGGCTGGGTCGCTTAATAGAGTAGTGACATCTCGAAATAAAATTCCCGGCTTAGGAAAATCGGGGATATCACGAATCAGAGATTTTAAATCCATATTTGTGAGTAGTTAGTGGTTAACCAAGAAACAAAGGACAAGAGACAAAAATTTTCTCCAATCCCTGCCAAATCCTACCCTATAATGTCATACCCTGGAGACTAGTACCGCTTTCTCGGAATTTAGAATTTAGAATTTAGAATGAATACAGCATAAGCTTTTCACAGATTCTGAATGGTTGGTTGACTTACGCCGTATTGTACTAGAGTATTTAGTTGATAGCGAAGCGCGACCTAGGAATCATCAATTGACGATTACCAAAAATTTAAAAATTTAATGTATATGGGAACATTTGAGTAGAAAAACTAATTGACACTCCTCGTCCTAAAGGCGCGAGGATTCTTGGTTCAACGAGACCACTTAAACTAGATACCTTGCAGTGTCTAACCCAGAGGTGGGACTCTCCCCAAGCGACTTCGGGTATGCCCTAACCTAGTTGAATTTCTCCAAATTCTTTTTTAAATTTGAAACATATCGTTTCAAAAAACTGTTTGTCTAGCTCCTCTAAATCTTTTACCTACTGCGAGGTGGAGTCTAGAAAAATGCAGTAGAACCACATAGATTCAATTTTCAAGGTTCAGCGTTGTACCTTTCGGCAACTGGGTTTTTTAAGTGGTTGATTACCCTTTCCACTTACTAAATTCTACCATAAAAGCAGCAATTCTCATTTTGAAACGAGTTTGCGCCATTCCAGCGAACTGCTTGCAGCAGCGCTTCGCTATCCCCAAATTTGTTGCGAATTGTAAACCTCTCTTGCTGCAAGGGTTTAAATGTCATGAAACCTTAAAATGAGAATTGCTGCCATAAAAGCCGTGCTACAAGCACGGGGCTTTAAACCCATTTTTTCGGTAATGTATATAATTGAACTGCTATGTCGCCCCAGCAATTAGCAGTGGGAGGTTAATATCAATCACTTTATTGGAAACGCATAAGGTATTTTCTAGAATGAATGTCTCCGCTAGTGTCCCATCTTTAAACATCCCCAACGATCAGGGAACACCCATGATTTTGGATACTTTACCAGATCCAGAGATCGCTGGCCAGGTATGTCCAGCCAGAACTAGATTGCAAATAGATTTAATGTTACTAGCCATTGAAGCCTTAGAACTAGGTGGTGCTGAAGCCATTTTATCCTTTGCTGAAGAATTAGACCTGCAAAGAATTATCAAAAATCGGGTAAACTTATGGCGGATGCGAGCTTCCAACCCCATGCGGAGAGCGCATAGTCGCCGACCTTTAGATATTTTAGAAGCCAAAGCCTTAGTAGTGATTGCTTGCTACATTGCTAGACGCTTAACAGTTGTGATTCGGCAACTACTAACCATATATCAACAATTAGCCGAAAAGCAGATTCCCCCAGAACAAAATTTAAGATTAGCTAATTACCTAGAAAGGTTTAGAACGCACTTTAAAAGTCGGATGAACTCCCGTCGCTCCGGTGTACTAGCATTAACTTCTGATGAAAAATTAGATGAACTAGCTATAGACTTATTAGGAAAATTACTATTCTGCACAGGTACAGCGGGAATGCAGCGGTACTGGATTTCTCTTTTTGACGGTGAAGTGGAGTAGATTAAAAAAATAAAATGAATATCCAACGTAAATATAGTTTACCTAATTGTACCCTTCTCCTAGAAGGGTTAAGTGACATGACAAGGACAGCTAACTTTCAAGAACTGCGTCCCGAACTATCAATATTAGTAAATGCAGAATGCTATTTATCCAATTACCAACCTATAGCTGGGGGAAGGGAATTTTTTGAAAGCCTAGTTAGAGCAGTCAGCGCCTATGCTCAAGAAGTTTTAAGCAATATACCCAACCCCCAAAGCCAAAATCATAATTCAGAGTTAGTTGAATTACAAAAAATTGATAGTAACAGACACAGATTAACAGTGCGCTCCGAAATGACAGGAGATAACCTGGGAGGAAACGCCAACCAAGCAGCACAATCAACCATTCAAATCGTCCTCAACACAGTCCAATTATTTGATTTAGTCGAAGCCGTAGATCAGTTTTTTGCTGATAGCCAGACCTTACCAGAATTATCTCTAGAACTACACCCAGTTAATCGCAGTTATGGTGGTTCTAGTCAAACCTTACTCAAACAAGCAATACCAGCTACCGTAGGTATATCTAGCCTAGCTGTAGCTGCATTAGCTTTTAGCTTAATTCCTGCGCCCCAAGTCCGTCCACCTCAAGTCAAACCAGAAACACAGTCCAGCACTGACCTACCCACAGCCACGCCTCAACCATCAGCCTTAATTACACCCACAGCATCGGTAACTCCCACAACCACACCTACAGTATCAGCAACCCCCGTTATCAAGGATTTAGAAGCACTTTTAAAGACAGTTCCAGAAATAACAGATTCATCTAAGTTACGGGCATTAAGTCGCCAAGTTTATAATCAAATTCATCCAGTTTGGACAAATCGCTCCGAACTGCCTGATGATTTAGTCTATCGTTTAGGTATTGCTGCCGATGGTAGCATCGTTGGTTATAAAGCAGTAAATCAGAAAGCTAGTGATGCCATAGATAAAACACCACTGCCTAAACTCCTCTATAATCCTGCAAATCGCCTCCAGAATGAACCTATTGCTCAATTCAAAGTCGTATTTACCCAAAAAGGGGTTCTAGAAATTAGTCCCTGGCTAGGATACGCCAAAACACCAGAAGTAACCGGCAAAAAAATTACTGATACCAGTAAAATCAAAGATTTAAATCAAAAGTTGTATAGTACAATCCGTCAAAATTGGAGTGTTACTCCTACTTTTTCCAAAGATCTGAAATATCGGGTAGCGGTGAATAAAGAAGGTGTGATTG
This sequence comes from Dolichospermum sp. ST_sed8, assembly GCA_028658405.1. Taxonomy (GTDB): domain Bacteria; phylum Cyanobacteriota; class Cyanobacteriia; order Cyanobacteriales; family Nostocaceae; genus Dolichospermum. The sequence continues at coordinate 32,552 of JAKOGY010000005.1, forward strand.
CTGACTATGAACCGCTCAACCAAGTTGCTTTTGACCATTTTCGGGAAACACCTTTACCCCAAATGTTCCAATCAGTTTATGGCTCAAATGTAGCTGCACCAGATAATAAAGAAGCTCTAGCTCACTTTCAAGTGGTATTTACCCCTAAAGGTGAATTAGAAGTCACACCTTGGAAAGGATATAAATAATAGGTCAGTTGTCAGTGGTCAGTTGTCAGTTGTCAGTTGTCAGTTGTCAGTTGTCAGTTGTTAGTTGTTAGTTGTCAGTTGTTAGTTGTTAGTTGTTAGTTGTTAGTTGTTTTTTTCTGACCACTGACCACTGACTACTGACTACTGACCACTGACCACTGACCACTGACTACTGACCACTGACTAAATTAAAAATTATCTGGAGACATATCAGACATCCCACCTTCACCATCACGCTTAGAACCTAGTAAATCAAGCTGTTCGACATGAATAACTGGACTAGAACGGGTTACTCCACTTTGGCGATCGCTCCAGGAATCAAACTTCAAAGCACCTTTAACCCCAATCAAGCTGCCTTTACGGACATAATTACCCGCAACTTCCGCCGTTTTTCCCCAGAGTTCCAAATTAAACCAGTCGGGCTGATCCTTATTCTTTGATCTTCTATTTACGGCTAGGGTCAATCTACATTTAACTGTACCAGACTCGAAATACTTCATATCTGGGTCGCCGCCTACACGGCCAACAAGAGTAACAACATTAATGCTCATGGCTTTTATTTCTTAGTATTTTTGTATTGTATTATTCAGCAATTCTATAATAACTAATTGTGAAAGCATTAAAAATATGTTATAATCCTCAAAAATAACTCGCGCAAAAATTCAAAAAATATTTGGCATTTAAACAGATTATACGGTGATACTGAGTGACATTGAGAATATAGAACTTAAGATTCGTGAACCTAAAATTAAGATTGACAAAAGCTAGATAAAAAAATAGTCTAGTTTACACCGAGTCAGGCAAGCAAACATCATAGAATTTATCAATATTAACTTTTATCTTTGTAGTCATAAGTAGCGTAAATAAGGGGCATAGAGAAGCGTGGGTTTTTTCAATTTAAATTTTCGTCCATCATGGGATATGGGTATCGACCTTGGTACAGCTAACACCCTAGTTTATGTGTCTGGTAAAGGAATTGTCCTTCAAGAACCCTCAGTCGTGGCCATTGATCAAAATCTCAAAGTGGCGTTGGCAGTGGGAGAAGAAGCAAAAAAAATGCTCGGTCGCACACCAGGAAATGTCGTTGCCCTGCGTCCCTTGCGTGACGGTGTGATCGCTGACTTTGATACGGCTGAGTTGATGTTAAAAAGCTTTATTCAGCGGGTCAACGAGGGAAGATCCCTAATGTTGCCGCGAATTGTGATTGGTATCCCCAGTGGTGTCACTGGAGTAGAAAGACGGGCTGTTATGGATGCAGCTACCCAAGCTGGAGCTAGGGAAGTATTTTTGATTGATGAACCAGTTGCAGCGGCAATTGGTGCGGGACTGCCAGTGGCAGAACCTACAGGTAACATGATTATTGATATCGGTGGAGGGACAACAGAGGTAGCGGTATTAAGTCTTCAAGGTACAGTAATTAGCGAATCAGTCCGCATTGCTGGAGATGAATTAACCGAAGCGATTACTCAATATATGAAGAAAATTCATAATTTAATCATTGGTGAACGAACTGCTGAGGATATTAAGATTAAAATTGGTTCTGCCTATCCCACCGTAGATGATAATGATAGTGTCATGGAAGTCCGTGGCTTGCATTTACTTTCTGGTTTACCCAGAACTGTAACTATCAAAGGCCCGGAAATTCGGGAAAGTATGGTAGAGCCTCTAGCAGTAATTATAGAGGCAGTGAGGCGGACACTAGAACGGACACCTCCAGAACTGGCAGCAGACATTATTGATCGCGGTATTATGTTGGCAGGGGGTGGTGCATTGCTCAAAGGTCTAGATACATTGATTAGTCACGAGACAGGTCTTGTTACACACATTGCGGCTGATCCTTTAAGCTGTGTAGTGCTGGGAACAGGTCGTGTATTAGAAAACTTCAAGCAATTGGAGAGAGTATTTAGCGGGCGTTCTCGTAATATGTAGTAGTAGTTGTTCTAAGTATTTTATCCCCTGCTATAAGTTAGAAATATGTGGGTTCTGTATTTATTGATAACTATAGAATCCATTACTTTATTTTAAGCGGAAGTAGAAGGAAGTTGAGTCGAAAATTTGCGGATAGCGATCGCGTAAGTGCTGACTTGTAAGTTCGCAGTAAATGGAACTAAGCTATACTTCTATAACTTTTGAATAAATTATAAAAATATATATAGGTATATTATGTTTACTCTTAAACGCTGGTGGGAATACAAAGGATTACAAATAGGCTTATTAGCCTTAGTAGTAGGTAGTGTTTGGACAGTCAGAGAAACTAAAGGGGCATTGTTACGGGAGATCTATCAAGGAATAACCAGCCCATTACAAATGGTACAGTCAGGAGCAATTCCTGAGCAAAGTATTAGAGATGCCAGATTTTTGGAGTTACAGACTCGCATCGTCGATCTAGAAAGTCAAAATCAAAAATTACAAAGTTTACTGAGTTACGTAGAAAAAGAAACCTTGCCACAAAAGCCAATTATAGCCCGGGTAGTGGGACGTAGTGCTGATCATTGGTGGCAACAGGTGATTTTGAATCGGGGGACTGCATCAGGTATTCAAGAAGGTTCTATTGTTAAAGCTGATGGTGGATTAGTCGGTTTAGTAGAAAGTGTTACCACTAATACTAGCAGTGTGTTGTTAATTAGTGATTTAAAAAGCCAAGTGGGCGTAACTATCAGCCGCACCTCAGCTAAAGGAGTTTTGCAAGGTGATGCTTCTGCTGAAGGCGTGTTAGAGTTTTATGAAAAAGTTCCTAATGTTAAAGTAGGCGATTTAGTATCCACATCTACTTATAGTCAGAAGTTCCCGGCTGGTTTAGCCATAGGCAAAATTAAGTCGTTAGATTTAAAGAAACTCCCCGCATCAATCGCAAAAATAGAGTTATTTCCGCCAATTCGGTATTTAGATTGGGTAACTGTTTATCCTAAACCAGAGAAACAAGATTTAGAAACTCCAAATGTGACTAATTGATGGAGTTAGAAGGCAATACTTAACAGTAATGCTACATAAAGGAGGGGAAATACCAGTGAGAGTTGGGAGTTACGAGGTTAGTTGTCATAAAAATTTATATTTGGAGTCATTAACTTATTCAGACTAGTGTAATAGAGTATTATTCAAATACTAGTACACTGCGGCGTAAATAAACTAACTATTCCAAATCTCACAAAAAGCCTATTCTGTATTCGTTTTGACTATCCTAGATGTCTATCCTCAATAGTCTTCTCTCTGGTGAAGCATTGATAATCCTCTTAAATCATCCCTACAGTTGATGAAAAAATCTATTGATAAGATTAGCCTATTCCCTAACCAAAATCCTATATATACCTCTTTAGGAGTAAAATTGGATATCATCTACTTCAGAATCCTGTTACTAGGTCAATTTTATTGGTAGATTTTGATCAGACAACATATTTACAACTCCCGGAGGTAAAACAAGTTAAATAATTCGGATCTCAACTTGCATATTTTGTCCAAATTTTGGCTTTAAAAGAGGTAAGATAATGTTTATACATCATTATGTACTTTCAAGATATTAGCGAAATTACTACTTGATAATTGCTATAATCTATTATTCCCTCTAACATTCTTATCTATTATTAGGTGTAAATTTTTATGGGTTCTCCAATGAATCGTCTGTCTATTTTTGTAGACGGAAACAATATGTTCTATGCTCAACAAAAAAATGGTTGGTTTTTTGACCCCCGCCGCGTTTTAGAATATTTCAAATACGAACAGTCAGACACTACATTAATCAATGCTTTCTGGTACACTGGACTAAAAGACCCACAAGACCAAAGGGGTTTTCGAGATGCACTCATCAGTTTGGGATATACAGTCCGCACCAAAATCCTCAAAGAGTATTATGATGATGCTTCCGGTCGTTACTCCCAAAAAGCGAATTTAGATATTGAAATTGTCGTTGATATGTTTAATACGGTAGATCAATATGACCGAGTTGTATTATTCAGCGGAGATGGTGATTTTGAAAGAGCTATAGAACTCTTACGCTCAAAAAATACTCATATTACTGTAGTATCAACCGAAGGTATGATTGCTAGAGAACTGCGTAATGCTACTGATAGATATATAGATTTGAACGATATTAGAGACAGAATAGAAAAAACTGACGGTTAATTACCTTAGTATTTATTTACAAATCTCCAAGTTAAAAATTAAAATTAGCAGTTCAAGCTATTTTATCAAGAAAGAATTCAGGAATTAGGAATCAGCAAAAAGAATAAATTCTATAAAACTGATAAATCAAACCAGATGTGATTAATTCTAATTCCCTTATTTTCTTTTATTCAACCCATTCTCAAAACTAAACGAGGTTAAGCTAATGAGCAAACAAGCCGATAGAATTATCATCTTTGACACAACATTGCGCGATGGAGAACAGTGTCCAGGAGCAACTCTCAACATAGACGAAAAGCTCGTTATTGCCAAACAACTAGCCCGGTTAGGAGTGGATATTATTGAAGCTGGATTTGCTTTTGCTAGTCCTGGAGATTTTGAAGCAGTTAAAAAAATTGCCGAGAAGGTGGGAACGGAAAATGGTCCGGTAATTTGTAGTTTGGCTAGAGCCATTAAAGCAGATATCGAAGCAGCCGCAGAGGCATTAAAACCCGCAGTTCACGGCAGAATTCACACCTTTATTTCTACTTCTGATATTCATTTAGAGTATCAGTTGCGGAAGTCACGGGCAGAAGTGTTAGCGATCGCCCAAGACATGGTAGCTTATGCCAAGTCATTCATGGATGATGTCGAATTTTCACCCATGGATGCTGCTCGGACAGATCCAGAATATTTGTATCAAGTTTTGGAAGGAGCGATCGCGGCAGGAGCAACTACAGTTAATATTCCTGATACTGTAGGATACACCACCCCCAGCGAATTTGGGGCGATGATTAAAGGCATTATCGAAAATGTCCCCAACATTGACAAAGCCATTATTTCCGTTCATGGCCATAATGATTTGGGTTTAGCAGTTGCTAACTTTTTAGAAGCTGTCAAAAACGGCGCTCGTCAACTGGAATGTACCATCAATGGGATTGGAGAAAGAGCCGGAAATGCTGCGTTAGAAGAATTGGTCATGGCTTTGCACGTCCGCAGACAATATTTCAATCCCTTCTTGGGACGCGCTGAAAATTCGGAAGCACCACTCACCAATATTGACACCAAACAAATCTATAAAACCTCCCGTTTGGTTTCCAATTTAACGGGAATGTTGGTACAACCAAATAAAGCGATTGTGGGTGCAAATGCCTTTGCTCATGAGTCTGGTATTCATCAAGATGGAGTTTTGAAAAACAAACTCACTTATGAAATAATGGATGCCCAAATAATTGGTTTAACAGACAATCAAATAGTATTGGGTAAACATTCTGGAAGAAATGCTTTTCGTACCCGTTTGAAAGAATTGGGTTTTGAACTATCAGAAACTGAACTGAATAAAGCCTTTGTTAAATTCAAAGACGTAGCCGATAAAAAGAAAGAAATCTCTGATTGGGATTTAGAAGCTATTGTCAATGATGAAATTCAACAAACACCAGAGTTATTTCGAGTTGAGTTGGTACAGGTTTCCTGTGGTAGTAACACCCAACCCACTGCGACAGTTACACTCCGCACTCCAGACGGGGAAGAATTAACTGATGCAGCCATTGGGACAGGTCCTGTAGATGCAGTATATAAAGCTATCAATCGGGTAGTTAATGTACCGAATGAGTTGATTGAATTTTCTGTGCAATCTGTCACCGGGGGAATTGATGCTTTGGGAGAAGTGACTATTCGTTTACGTCATGAATCCCGTGTGTTTTCAGGTCATGCAGCTAATACAGATATTATTGTGGCATCGGCTCAGGCTTATGTGAATGCACTGAATAGATTGTATTCAGCATTGCATAAGGAAGTTAAAGAAAAAGTAACAGCATAGAGGATGTAGAGACGTTTCATGAAACGTCTCTATTTTTGAATCAATTCCAGCGACTGAGATAAAATTTCTTGTTCATTAACCATTTCTGCTAATTCTTCGGTTTCATAACGTCCTTCAAAAGCTTCTAGCGCCGCTCTTTTTAGTGCTACTTGATATCCTTGTTGGAGAATTTCCATTAATTCTGTTTGATTCAAGTAAACACCTCCAGATTTGCGGCGCTTGTTAATTTTATTGATTTCCCGCACTGCATTTTCTATGGAAAGTTCCCAAGAACGGGTAGAACGTTTTTCAGCTTTTTGTTTGATTAAATGAATAAGTAGAATTACGCCATAACTATCAATTTTATTGATTTTATCACTGAGGCTCATTTCTTCTAATTCATCTACTAACAGTAAAGCTTCATTGATTTTTCCTTGTTCTAGGAGTTGTCTAATTTCTAGTAATTCTTCCATGTTATTTGTTCAAATTGTGATTCACAATTAATATTTATTATATATGTTAGATTATTAATTAGTTGATAAAATAATTTGTTAAGTAACTCACCTTATAAAACTACATTTACGAGGAATAATATGAAAATACGACAACTTGAACTTCAGAATTTTCGATGCTTTGAGCAAAAAACATTTGAGTTTTCCGATCAATTTAACGTTCTTATTGGTGATAATGCTACAGGTAAAACTGCAATTCTTGATGCACTAGCTATTGGTGCTGGAAGCTTTTTTTTAGGAATTGACAACATTAACTCACTGAATATTCAAAAAGATGAAATTCGTCATATTATCAGGAAAGAAGGAGAAACACCAACAATAGAACCAATTCCACCAGTTATTATATCTTGTAAAGGTTGTTTTGAAGATGTCACTGAGATGTCATGGAGAAGAGAGATAACAAATTATGGTGGTACTACAACTCGTGAAGGTGCAAAAGAAATTGTGCAATATGCTAGAGAATTACAGCAAAAAGTTCGTATTCAGGAACTAGATAGAGACAAGATTATTTTGCCCGTAATTTCATATTACAGTACAGGTCGCCTTTGGGTTCAACATAGAGAAACAAAAAATCTCAAAATACTTCCCCCTGGTTCTCGATTTTTAGGATATAAAAATTGTCTTACAAAGTCCTATGAGCCGAAAAAACTAATCCAATGGTTTAAAACCTGGGAATTAGTATCTTTACAACAAGGAAAAACTATTGGTATCTTATCCGCAGTCAAAGAAGCTATTAAAAATTGTATGGAAGACTGGCAAGATGTAAAATTTGACATCTCCAGAAAAGAATTAGTTGCAAGTTCAGAAGATGGTAGAACTTTACCATTTCAGATGTTAAGCGATGGAGTGCGTAACATGATAGGAATGGTTGCTGATATTGCCTATCGTTGTGTTACTCTAAATCCGCAGTTTGAATCTGAAGCTGCACGACTTACACCAGGTATTATACTTATTGATGAAATTGATTTACACCTTCATCCTAAATGGCAACGTCGAGTAGTAGAAGATTTAAAAAGAACGTTTCCTAACATCCAATTTTTTGCAACTACCCATTCTGAACATATAATTCAATCTTTAAGAGATGGAGAACTGATTGATTTAAATAACCCCGATTTAATACCAGCCGCAGAATATGAAAACAAGAATATAGAATATATTACAGAAAACGTTATGCACGTTCCTCATCCATACAGAAATGAGCGATATCAACAGATGATGGAAACCGCAGAAAGATACTATCAAATGTTAGAAAATGCTAACAATACATCACCAGAAGAATTAGAAAAATTAAAAACAGAACTCGATGAATTAATAGAACCATATAGTGATGATGTTGCCTATCATGCTTTTTTAAAAATGGAACGTTTAGCAAGAGGGTTATAAAAATGAGACCAGTTGTTAGAGGTGAAAATACAAAAAATTTCAAAGTTCATAAAGATGCACGAAAAGATTTAATTGATCGGCTTGGTCAATATTGTTCTTATTGTGAAATGCTTATTCCCTCATCTCTAGATGTTGAGCATATATTACCAAAATTACAATTTCCCGATGAAGAAACTAATTGGGAAAACTTTTGTTTAGCTTGTACTAACTGCAACTCAACTAAAAAATCTCCTATGGAGAAAAGGTGGGATAGTTCATGGAAACATCTTCACATAACCTCTGCTAAAATAGCTGCAAGAAGTGAATTTTATTGGATTGATCAAGATAATACTTTTCGAGCTTTTGAGTATAGCAAAGGTGGAGTTGTTAAAGCAAATCCTTCTTTGGCTTCCGAAGAAGAAATAGTAGCTAAAGAAACTATTAAAATGGTGGGACTCGATAAAACACCTAAGTCTGATATGCAAATGAAAGATCGCCGATGGATTAACCGTAAAGAAGCGTGGGATAAAGCAGAAAGGGCTTTACAAAGACTTAGTAAATGTAATGATCAAGAATCTTTAGAAGCAATGCGAGATTCAGTTATTGACCAAGCTGTACCTCAAGGTTTTTTCTCAGTCTGGATGACAGTTTTTAAAGATGATCCTGAAATGTTAAAACGGTTTATTACTGCATTTCCTGGAACTTGTAAAGATTGCTTTGATGTCGAAGGAAAGACTATTCCGCGTCCAGGGGGAAGAATATAAAAACGGAGGATTGGATCATAACTTAAAAAAATGATGCGGGGAGTAATTATGAATAATAACGAGAATGTAGCAGCAGCTATTGATTTACTTTTTAACCCAGCATCTCTCCAAGCAGCAATTCAAATTGAAGATGAAACCGACTGCGACGTGACAGCAGGATTAGATTGGGGTTTAGCAATTCCCGCTTTATTACAAAATCCTGGAATGTTTGGAAGAATGACACAGTTGCGCGTATCACTCAACCGGGAACTGCGGTTACTCATAAAAGAATGGAATTTGGGTATAGGGGAAAAAATAGCCTTAGAAATAGCACAAAAATGCTTGATTCAAAGACTACAATTACCCCAACCTGTGGCTTTATCAGCACTGCAAGATATTTTAAAGCAAGATGAATTATATAATGTTGAAGAATTTATATCTAATCGGGATTTGTTAAAGTCGCTTTTGAGCATTTTATTATTAGCTAGTGATTGGGAAGAAATAGCTGTATCTGCTGCAAATTCAGTACAAGAACAGATATTTTATCAAATAGGAATTAATCAAATTTCCGCATAAAAATGTATTTCTTCCTTTGCTCCTTTGCATCTACCCTGCGGGATCTCTAAGAGAGATTGCGCGAAACAAAAACTGTAGTTCATTTACCTGAAAATAGCTATAAAAAGGTGCGTTAAGAACCTAATCCACGAAACTTTCAATGGCGAAAAATTAACCAATGTAGCAACGCCGTATAAGATTGGTTTAAACTAAAGCTAGTTGCTAAATAAAAATACTTATGGAAAACAACTTGGACAAATATATTGAAGTCACTCCTGGGATTCGTAGTGGTAAGCCACGAATTACTGGAACAAGAATTACAGTTGCAGATGTGGCTATTATGTATCTCCGAATGGGACATTCTTTAGAAGAAATTGCTGGAAAATATCAGCTTTCATTAGTATCAGTTCATATAGCAATGGCATTTTACTATGAACATCGCCAAGAAATTGACCAGCAAATTGTTGATGCAGAAGCTTATGCTGAAGCCGAACGTCTCAACACTCCTTCACTGTTACAGGAAAAACTCAATGCGATGAAAAAATATGCCTAACTATTAAAATAGTTCAAGTTGCTGACTTTTACTTTTATATTTTTGTCGGTTTAAAAGATATTTATCTACTATATGTTCTGGTATGGGAACTTTATCAAGGTTACGAGGTTCAACTTTGATTGCTCCAGAACCATAGCTTTTACCTACCAGCTTAAGATTTTGAATTGTCTCAATATCATTCAATGCCTGCCAAAGATTAGCAATATATATTTCATCATTATAAAGAGGATAAACGCACAAAAAACTGGTTAATGGGACAACACCAGCTTCATTTTTAATAAACCGAGAATTTCGCCTCCCAAGGTAAGCAAATAATATCGGTGGTACTTCTCTAAATTCCATTTTATACCAAAATTTGCGTTGTTTAATCAGGGGACGATTAGGAAGACCTAATTTTTCACCTTCTTTCAGATAGTTAGCAACTGATTCGGGGATATTCTGATCACTATTTATAGAAAGTAACATTGTTGGCCGATTATTTTCTTGTAATTTTTTGATATCTTCAATAGTTAATTTATCCCCTGTTACATCTTTTGTTCGTCCAATTGCGAGTTTAAGAAATTCTTGAGGAATTGCTAGTTCTTCCACCTGCTGTGTTGTCAGAAAAAAGAAATCATTCGCTCCTGTAGCAATACCACGTATCACTTTTGCAAAATCATTCAGATGATATTTAAAATCACAATTATTTTGTTCAGGTCTTGATAAACCTGTGGCTAATGCTTCTTTTAAATCTCGATTATTAATTTCCAGAGTTATATGATTTGTATCTTTAAAATCTGATTTAACAAAATTAAAAAGTTCCTCATTGGCTTCATTTGCCTTTATCCATTTAATTATCTGGATAGGTTCAGATTTCTTGATAAAAAAAATAATTGCATTGGTATCAACCTTTGGAAAAGGTGTCGCATTTTCATGAAATGTAACAACACATTCAAGACAATAATTTTTAGTAATCCATTGCCACAGTTTTTGAGCAAAAATCCCTTCACAAGTATCAGCAGGCATTATAAAAGCTAATCTTCCGTTTTTATCAAGTAAATTTAATGCCTGCACAAAAAAGTAAATATGATAACCGGCTCTACCATCAATTGTAAAACCTGTAATTTTTATAAAAAGCTCTTTTAGAAATTGTTTCATCTTTTCATCAATTCGGTGATGTCTGATGTAAGGTGGATTAGCTATAATTGCGTTAAACTTTTTCTGTGGAGGGTTTTTGATAAAATCACGTAATTCTACAAAGCAACTATTTTTTTGATAAATTTCATCTTCTAAAACATATTCATCTATATCAATCCCATAATAATTAATAGAGGGATTTATTTGTAATAAAGCATTTAGAAAAGCTCCTTTTCCAGCCGCAGGATCAAACACCAAATTTGTGTCTTTTGCTATATATGAAACCATTGCTTTTGTCACCCATTCTGGTGTCCAGAATTGACCTTTATCACGTAATTTTTCTCTTTCTTGCCAGTTATTAGGTAGTTTTTGATGAATCATAATTTATTAAAGGTTATTGAGAATTTTTAAAGCATCTTCGTTAATCTGAAGTGAGCCTCCTACAAATTTTACATAAGGCAAAATATGTCCATTTTTATCTTCGATATAATTAGGTACTAAAGTGGGTCGCTCTGTTGAAATTCCTAGAGGATAAGCATAATGGTAATAAAATTTATAAATGGCTTTTTTAGTTGTTGCTCCACCTGGAGCTTGAAAGGTTTGAATTGTTGGCTCAATTAAACCTTCTTTTACAAGGTGTTCAGCCTGATCAAGAGATAACCCATAAGCTTTATCAAAAAAAACGTGCCAAATGTGGATAGGAATTTTATTTTCTATTTGCCATTTATGTAATGGAAGCCGATCTTCTTCTTTAATAATTACTGTTGGTAAAACAGCACTTTTGGACAATCCCATTTTACCTCCCAGTCTTTTCTGAGGTTTCATCTGTTTATTATAATCAGGCATTTTTTCGGCAACCCAAAGTGAATTTTCACATTCAACGGCTATAAGTGATTTTCTAATCAGAGGTTGCAGTTCATTTTCAACTATAAAAGGTAATTCCTCACTACCACCAATACCTTTTAAGAAACTATCAACATAGGATTTTTCTTCTATTTTAAAAATCAATAAATCAGGACGTTTTATTTTCCCAAGTCCAGCAGCTTCCAATCTTTCAAAGTAAAGTTCAAATGCCCTTACGTCATCTGTAGGGGCTGTTCCGCTTGGTCCATAAGGAATTGCATAAAACTGATTAGTCTGATTAATAGCATCAGTTAAACGTTGTTCACTCCAAACGCCTTGAGACCAACGCATTAAAAAATCACTGCCTCTTAAACGTCTTGGGTTTAACCAAAAATCAGCCCAACTAATTTCGTTTATACATTTTAATTCAAGTTCAATATTTTCTTTCGATACTGATAAAACTTTTTCAAAGGGGTGCATTAATTATACTTATAAACAAAAACTTATATCTACTCAATTTTACACTAAATCTTTGTCCATAAAAATTTAATCCAGTATAAATATGATTATTATTTTACTTTACGTACTTGTGTGAATAACTTTCGCTAAATCTTAGATAATTTTAGTGAAGTATATTGTACTGAAATAAGGTGCGTTAGAAAACGCACCCTACAAAACATTAACTATCAGTTTTCATCTTCCAACCTGGTTTAACTACTTGACGACTCCGCGCAATTACCAAAGAATCATCAGGGACATCTTCTGTCACCGTTGAACCTGCGGCTATGTAGACATCATTACCCACAGTAATAGGTGCAACTAAAACACTATTAGAACCTGTTTTAGTGCGATCGCCTATAATTGTTTTATGCTTCTTCACGCCGTCATAATTAGCAGTAATCGTCCCCGCACCCACATTTACCTGAGTTCCCGCTGTAGTGTCACCCAAATATGATAAGTGTGATACATTAGTGCGATCGCCTAATTGGGTATTTTTCAACTCCACAAAATTACCAATTCGACAATTAGCACCAACTTTTGCATGACCGCGCAAATGTGCATAAGGTCCAATGCGAGTTCCTGCTTGCACAAAACTATCTGTAACTACAGAATATTGAACAGTGACATTTTCAGCCAATTCACTATTTTCAATTAAACTACCTGGACCAATCCGACTACCAGATTTGATCACCGTTTTTCCTCGCAAATGAGTTTGCGGTTCAATAATTACATCTGGTTGCAATTCTACCGTTTCATCAATAGTAATACTAGCAGGATCAATTAAAGTCACCCCTGCTAACAACCATTTTTCCTTAATGCGTCTTTGCAAAATATCATTAGCTGTTGCTAATTGCAATCTATCATTAATTCCCAAAATTTCTTGATCATCTTTCACATCTACAGCCATAACTTTACCAACTTGAGTTACAGCGTCAGTCAGATAATATTCTTTTTGAGCATTATTAGCTTCTAATTGCGGCAAAAACTCCGCTAAATCTGGCCAACGGAAACAGTAAATACCAGCATTTACCCGGTCATTTTCTCTTTGGTTAGGAGTGCAATCTTTTTCCTCAACTATTTTTTGAACAATACCTTCACTGTTCCGAAAAACCCTGCCGTAACCTTGAGGATTTGCTAATTGTGCAGTGAGAATAGTACAGGAATTTTGATTTTCTTGGTGAGTTTGTAAGAGGTTTTTTAAAGTTTCCGTTCGCAATAAAGGGACATCACCATTTAAAATCAATAAATCCCCTGTGTAACCTTCAAGGTAGGGAAGTAATTGTTGGATAGCATGACCCGTACCTAATTGTACAGTCTGTGCTACAAACTCCACACCATGAATTGAATCCATAGCTGTTTTTACTTCCTGAGACTGATAACCAACAATCACTAATCTGCGTGATGGTGAAAGAGGTTCAGCACTTTCAAGAACGCGCTCAACTAAAGATTTTCTACCTAAAGAATGTAAAACTTTGGGTAGATTAGACTTCATTCTTGTTCCTTTTCCTGCTGCGAGAATTGCTACAACAACCATAATTAAATATCAGTAAATTGGTGATAACCGCTTTTTTGACTAACGAAATTTTCCTCAAGGCTACTATATTATCTAATTTATTAAGTCTTTATTGACAATTTTTTCTGCCAATTTCATTTAACTTGTGATTTTAATGCCATACCATCAAAGCCAAGTAAGTAGGTTAGCATTGAAAATTGTCGTTATGGCAAGGCAAGAGGCAAGAGTGAAGATGTTTTGGGAGATTTTACTTTTCTTTACATACCTTTAATTTTTTATGTTCACCTACTTAGAAATCAGAATTATGTTTTTTTTAAACGTAAATGCTCCCGTGAACACTCGCTGAAACTCAACTTTCGTTAAAAGAATAGACAACTTTCTGAGCGCAGAAGGAGGATGTAAAGTTGTCTCAACCCGATATTCTGATTGAGTTTTAGCCATTTTACAAAACGCAATAAATTTCGCCTTTATTTATGTACACCTACTTAGAGAAGAAAGAGAAAAAAACCACAACAGCAACCCAAAAAACCACCGCCAAAGCAAAACACCCAAAAACTAAACCACAATACCAGGACTGGAATAGCACCACCTCTGGCAAAATTAAGTTAAAAAAGAAGGATGAAAATAACTAAAAAAATCAACAATTGGCTAGAAACCCATGCAGCCGCCCCTGCTTATGGCGGTTGGGTGTTGACGGGTATCTCTGTATGTTACTTAGGTGCAGGGATTAATACAATGGCGGGCTGGCTGTATGTCATTAGTGGTGTCAGTTTTGCTCTTCTGGGAGTATCAGGTTTTGTAGCTGTGCGATCGCTTGTGGGTATAATTGTTAAACGTCGTCCCATTGAACCAATAACCGCCGGTGATGACTTAAAAATAGAGATAGAAATTCACAATCACAGCAAAAAACCTGCCATTTTATTACAAGTTAGAGACATTCTCCCATTTATTCTTGGTCAATCAGTCCAGCAAAATATTGAAGCCATTCCCCCAGAAGATAGTTACCACTGGACTTATTATCACCCTGTCGAAAAAAGAGGAATTTACCGCTGGCACACAGTAGAATTAGCCACAGGTGCGCCTTGGGGTTTATTTTGGTGTCGTCGTCCCCGTGAATGTGAAGCTAGGGTAATTGTTTATCCCACCGTGTTACCCCTGACTGCTTGCCCTTTAATTGATGAAATAGGACAAGATGACAGCGAAAGAGGAGATCCTCGCGGTAAACCCTTACAGATGGCAACAACGGGTTTAGTGCGATCGCTGCGTCCCTATCGCATAGGTGATCCTACTCGCTTAATTCATTGGCGGTCTAGCGCTCGTTATGGAGAATTACGAGTCCGGGAATTAGAAGTGATTACCGGGGGACAAGAAATTATAATTGCCATAGATAGTTCCTTCCAATGGCAACAAGAATTATTTGAACAAGCGGTAATTGCTGCGGCTTCTTTGTATTTCTATACCCAACAGCAAAAACTGCAAGTGCAACTATGGACATCAGCCACAGGTTTAATTACAGGGAATATCGCAGTTTTGGAAACCTTAGCAGCAACAAATCCCATAGAAAGAAACAGTTTACCACCAGATCACTGTCCCCTAATTTGGCTGACACAAAACTCCTACACCACATCCTCTTTACCCTTGGGTAGTCGTTGGCTACTATGGCAAAAGCCAGATTTACCCGCCGAAACCGTCATTAATCGAGAATATCCCGGCATTGTCATCCAAAACGAACAAGAACTACAACCGCAATTACAAAAAGCTCTTAGTTCCTTTTGAATTGATTTCTCAGACTCTCGCCTGATGTACAATGCAAAGAAACATTGAAATATTAAAACAGCACAGCCAATGGTTAAATCAGAAGTTAATTCAAAATCCAGTGATAAAAGCCTAGAAGCAATGCGGCATTTTTCCGAACAATACGCCAAGCGGACTGGCACATACTTCTGTTCTGAACCTTCCGTGACCGCAGTTGTTATCGAAGGACTAGCCAAGCATAAAGATGAAATCGGTGCGCCTTTATGTCCTTGTCGTCACTACGAAGATAAAGAAGCAGAAGTTAACGCTGCCTTTTGGAACTGTCCTTGTGTACCCATGCGCGAACGCAAAGAATGTCACTGTATGCTATTCCTCACCCCTGACAATGAATTTGCTGGTGAGAAACAAGAAATTTCTCTTGATACTATCAAAGAAGTTCGGGATACTATGGGATGAGCGAAATCATGCCTGAAGAGTTTTGGCAAGGTGTAGAAGAGTTCAATGCTGGACAGTTCTATGCTTGTCATGACATTCTCGAAGCACTCTGGATTGATAGTATCGAACCAGATAAAACTTTTTATCAAGGCATTCTGCAAATTGCCGTAGGACTGTATCATCTGGGTAATCATAACCGCCGAGGCGCGATGATTCTTTTAGGAGAAGGTAGCAATCGTCTTAGGCGTTATCTACCCGACTACGGCAGTATTAATGTAGAAGAATTATTTACTCAAAGTGTGGACTTGTTAAAAACACTACAAGAAAAAAGCCTAGAACCAATGGCAAATAGCGAATTGGTGGAAAATCAAGTTTGGCTTTTACCCAGGATTAAATATCTGAACTATGATTTGTTTGATTAGTTTGATTTAATTGTCTGAACTGTGATTTGTTTGATTAGTTTGATTTAATTGTCTGAACTGTGATTTGTCTGATTAGTTTGATTTGGATGATTTAATCTCTTGTCTGAACTGTGATTTGTTTGATTAGTTTGATTTGGATGATTTCAAAGCGAAACTAAAGTTTCAAAAAAACGTCCGTTTTTACTGTAGAACTCATATTTGATTTTTATTTTGCTGTTCCCTGTTCCCTGTTCCCTGTTCCCTGTTCCCTGTTCCCTGTTCCTTAACTTCTATGATACCTCGCTATCAATTGCTAAAATCACAGATAAGCCGTTTAGGATTAGCCTTGGTACTCCCAATTTCCCTTGTGGGTGCAGTAGTATTGCCTAACCAATTGCAACCTGCTACAGCCCAATCTGGAGGAAATCGTCCCCTAACTATCCGCTCTGATACTCAAGAATATGACGCGAAAACCCAAGTAATTACTGCTCGTGGTAACGTGCAAATGGTGTATCCGGCTCGCCAAATTCAAGCCACATCTGCTCAAGCTCAATACTTTAGTAAAGAAAAGCGGATTGATTTCAGTGGTAATGTTTACATTTTACAACAGGGTAGCAATAGTATTCGCGCAGAAAAAGTCACCTATTTAATTGACGAAGGTAAATTTATTGCCTTACCCCAATCTAATCGTCAGGTAGAATCTGTATACATGATTGAGGATGCTAATCCCAATAGACAAACTAATAAACCAGCCCCAAAAACTCCAGCCTTAAAGCGTTCTAATTAGCAAACAAATGCCAAATTATTGACAATAGATGTTTAAAACCCTGACATTTTCCCTAAAAATAACTGGGTAAATTGGAGAACTCATTGGCCAACTCTTCTCTTCCTTCTTCTTTCTTCCTTCGTGTCCTTCGTTCCTTCGTGTCCTTCTTCCTTCTTCCTTCGTGTCCTTCGTTCCTATATCCCTCCGGGACGCTCCGCGAACGTGGTTCAGTAGGGGCGTATTGCTATACGCCCCTACTGATTCGGTGACTCCTGACAAAAAGACTTTTTCCGCAAACCCTAATTAGCATCCACACCTAGACAAAATCCCATAGTGAAAATTGTTTTAGAGAATATTCATAAATCTTACGGTAAGCGATTAATTGTGAATCGTGTTAACCTTTCTGTCAGCCAAGGGGAAGTTGTGGGTTTACTCGGTCCCAATGGTGCTGGAAAAACAACCACATTTTATATTGCTACAGGTTTAGAACAACCTAATCATGGCAAAGTGTGGTTAGATAATTCTGATATTACTCATTTTCCTATGCACAAAAGGGCTAGATTAGGTATTGGCTATCTAGCCCAAGAGCCAAGTGTATTTCGTCATCTTTCTGTGCAAGACAATATTCTGCTCGTATTTGAACAAACTCAAGTTCCCAGGAGAGAATGGAGACAAAGATTACATACTTTATTGCGGGAATTTCGGCTAGAAAAGGTGGCTGCTAGTAAAGGTATTCAACTTTCTGGTGGTGAACGACGACGCACAGAATTAGCTAGGGCTTTAGCCGCTGGTAAAGATGGACCAAAATTTCTGTTTTTAGATGAACCTTTTGCTGGAGTTGATCCTATTGCTGTATCTGAGATTCAGGAAATTGTCGGTCAATTACGCGATCGCGGTATGGGCATTTTAATCACAGATCACAATGTCCGCGAAACCCTGGCTATTACAGATCGTGGTTATATTATGCGCGAAGGGCAAATTCTCGCTTTTGGTAATGCTGATGAACTTTACAATAATCCTTTGGTGCGACAATATTATTTAGGTGACAATTTTGCAGTTTAAATTCATTTTTATTTACACTAAATCTATTTATGGATTTTTTAATTCTAAATTCTAAATTCTAAATTCCCCAACAGGGTTGAATCATGATATCTAAACAGTCTAATCCATTCTCTAGTTTTATTTCTCTGTTTTCTTTTTCGATCATGGATCGCTATTTGGCGATGCAATTAATTTCACCATTTTTGTTTGGTGTCGGAGCATTTACTTCTGTAGTTTTAGCAATTGATAGTTTATTTGAATTATTACGAAAAGTTGTAGAATCTGGGCTACCACTGAATATTGCCTTACAGATTTTCTTATTAAAGCTACCTTATGTCATGGTTTACTCCTTCCCCATGTCCACTTTGTTAGCTACTTTAATGACCTATAGCCGTCTTTCTAGCGAAAGTGAATTAATTGCTTTGCGTGCCTGTGGAGTGAGCGTTTATCGCATGGTTTTAACTGCTGTGGTCTTGAGTTTTGCCGTCACCATTATGACTTATATCTTTAATGAGCAAATTGCCCCCGCTGCAAATTACAAAGCCACTACTACCCTAGCAGAAGCCCTGAAATCAGACCAACCATCCTTTAAACAACAAAATATTTACTATCCTGAATATCGAGAATTAAAAGAATCAAATGGTGATAAAAAGAAAATACTGTCTCGCTTATTTTATGCTGACCAATTTGATGGTAAGGAAATGAAAGGTTTAACAATTATAGATCGTTCTCGAGGCGGAGTTGATCAAATTGTTGTTTCTGAATCAGCTAAATGGAACAGTAAACAACAAGTTTGGGATTTTTATAATGGGACTATCTATTTAGTAGCGTCTGATCGCTCCTATCGGAATATTTTACGATTTGAACATCAGCAATTACAACTACCTCGCACTCCTTTAACTTTAGCCGAAAATAGCCGCGACTATGGCGAAATGAATATTGCTCAAGCCCTAGAACAACTAGAAATAGAACGTTTAGGTGGTAACGATCAAAAAATTCGCAAACTTCAAGTGCGAATTCAACAAAAAATCGCCTTTCCCTTTGTTTGCGTCATTTTTGGTTTAGTTGGCTCAGTTATGGGGAGTATACCTCAGCGCACCGGACGCGGAACAAGTTTTGGTATTAGCGTGATTGTGATTTTCAGTTATTATTTACTACTATCCGTTTCTGGAGCTTTAGCACAAGCTGGTATACTTTCTCCGTTAATTGGTGCTTGGTTGCCCAACTTATTTGGATTAACTGTAGGTTTATTTTTGTTAATCCGAGTAGCTCAAAAGTAATGTAAATTGATAAGTTAGAGGTTGTTTGAAAACTTTTTTCTGTGGGATATGACACCCGTAGATCCCCCTAAATACCCCTTAAAAAGGGGGACTTTGAGGAATTTAGCCCCCCCTTTTTAAGGGGGGTTGGGGGGATCTCGATTAATTCTGATACTTTTCAAACATCCTCTTAGGTCTGTGGAGATTCAATTTTTTTAGTCATAATTTAAGCAACAAAAAGCTATATATTATTAAACATCTCGTAAAAATCAATGTAGAGACGTTCCATGGAACGTCTCTACAGGGGTTTCATATCAAGCATATTTAATTTTTACCAGATGTCTATTTAATATCTAGCAGCATTTTAATATGAGTAAAATTCGCACTGTCATTATTGAGGATCATCATCTAACTCGTCTAGGTATTTGTACAGCATTACGGCAAAAAGACGAAATTGAAGTAGTTGGAGAAGCGATTAATGCTCGTCATGGTCTTATAATCTTAAAGCAGCTACAGCCGGATATTGCGATTGTTGATATAGGTTTGCCAGATCAAGATGGCATTGAATTAACTAGGAAGATTAAAGCAATTCGTCCATTACGGAATACAAAAGTATTAATTTTAACATTGTCTAATGATAAAGAATCTGTACTTACAGCCTTTAGTGCTGGTGCAGACTCTTACTGTATGAAGGATATCGAATTTGACAATTTACTCGAAGCTATAGGGGTAACTGCTGCTGGTAATCCTTGGATTGATCCGATGATTGCGCGAATTATTTTAGAACAAGTGCAGGAGAAAACTTCTGTCGAATCTAATAATCATCAACGATCTATTAAACCTGGTATTCTCACAGCTAGAGAGTTAGAAGTGTTACAATTGATAGCCGGAGGTTGTAGTAATGCTAAAATTGCTAAAAAACTTTATATTACAACTGGAACAGTAAAAACACACGTTGGCAATATTATGAATAAACTATGTGCTAAAGACCGTACTGAAGCAGCAGTAATTGCTCTGCGTTCTGGCTTAGTTCCATAAATTGTACTTATTAAATAAGGTTTGCTGATAGAGGAATCATAAATAATATTTGAAAAATTTTAAGTAGGGTGGGCAATGCCCACCGGATAAAGGTTTTGGTGGGCAATGCTACGTATACTTCAAAAATCAAATATTAGTCCATAGCTAAATATTGCTTAAATTAAGGACATCTTGTTATTCAAATATGTAGAAAGTTAATTTAAATTATGACTGAAAAAAAGTTAAGCAAGCTCAAGCTCTTGGTTGTAGATGATGAGCGAGATAACTTAGATTTACTTTATCGCACTTTTTGGAAAGATTTTATAGTCTATAGAGCTAATAATGCTACTGAAGCCTTGGCTATCTTAGAAAAAAAAGGTGAAATGGCTGTGATTATCTCTGACCAAAGAATGCCGGACATGAACGGTAGTGAATTATTACGTCTGACAGTGGAGCGGTTTCCTGACACAATTCGGATTTTATTAACTGGTTTTACTGATGTTGAAGATTTAGTAGATGCCATTAACTCAGGTCGGGTATTTAACCCACATTCCGCACCCCCCGGTGTCACAATCGGTAATTTCGGATTTTTGAATACATTAAAGGATAATTTTTA
>JAKOGY010000060.1 GCA_028658405.1 Dolichospermum sp. ST_sed8
TAGGGTGTGTTAGCGATAGCGTAACGCACCATCTTAATCTATCAAGGTGCGTTACTAACTTCGTTCTAACGCACCCTACAATACTTTCTAATCATCCAAATTTTTTCTTCTTGTATCCCAACCCTCCCCGCAAACAGATAAAACTTTGTATGCTGAATCTATATGGTTCTTCATAGTTTTTAAAGTTAGTGCAAGAAGATTTTCGTTTAATTGTTGACCTAGTTTTAGTGTTTGCTGTCGCTGCTTGCGGTGGACTATTGGCTGCACTGTTAAAACAACCAGTTTTACTAGGATATCTCATCGGTGGTGTGGTTATTGGTCCCTCTGGGCTGAGGCTGATTAAAGAACTTATCCAAGTGGAAACCTTGGCTCAGTTTGGTGTGGCGTTCTTGTTGTTTGCCTTGGGTGTAGAGTTTTCTTTAACAGAACTCAAGAAAGTGAAAGCGATCGCCCTGGGAGGTGGTACTTTACAAATTATCCTCACTATTCTCATCACTGTCTTGGTGTGCGGTGTCACGGGCGCTTGGGGAACTTTACCCGCTAAAGGTGTGTTTTTGGGTTCGATTTTGTCTTTGTCTTCCACCGCTGTGGTTCTCAAGTGCTTAATGGAACGCAATGAGGCGGAAACACCCCACGGACAGGTAATGCTGGGGATTCTGGTCGTCCAGGACTTGGCTCTGGGATTAATGTTAGCTGTATTACCAGCCCTTCATGAACCAGGAGAAGTCATTGGTATCGCTGTGCTAATGGCATTACTGAAAATTGGTTTATTTGCGGCTGGGGCAGTTGTGGCAGGGATTTGGTTAATTCCCCCTTTACTAAGATTATTAGCCAGTACGGAAAGCAAAGAGTTATTTTTATTAGGCGTAGTTACGATCTGTTTAGGAATTGCCCTATTTACAGAATCTTTAGGACTATCTATTGAAATGGGGGCATTTGTCGCCGGTTTAATGATTTCTGAAGTGGAATATGCTGATGAAACTTTGACTATTGTTGAACCTCTGCGGGATATATTTGCTAGTTTATTTTTTGTGGCCATTGGGATGTTAATTGACCCAGTATTTTTGTGGCAAAATCTGGAATTAATTCTCGGATTAGTCGCTTTAGTTTTTGTGGGTAAGTTTTTAATTATTACTCCTTTAGTAATGTTATTCCGCTATCCTTTGAAAACAGCTTTAATTACTGGTTTGGGACTGGCGCAAATTGGGGAATTTTCCTTTGTTCTGGCTAGTGAAGGGCAAGCTTTGGGTTTGGTTTCTCGGCGGATATATTTACTAATTTTAGGAACTACTGCTGTAACTTTAATCCTGACTCCTTTTATCTTGCGATTAGTCCCATTTTTATTCGATTTTGCTGAATCTATGCCTTGGCTGAAACCATATTTAGTAGATGATCAAGTTCGTGATGTTTCCGAAGATTTACCCCAGAAAAACCATATTGTAGTTTGTGGTTATGGACGGCTGGGAAAGAATTTAGTCAAGTTATTACAACAATATGAATTACCTGTAGTAGTTATTGATCAATCAGAAAGTCGTATTCAACAGTTACGGGACGCAGGAATACCTTATGTTTATGGAAATGGTGTCAGTCTTCATGTTTTAGAAACTGCCGGAGTAAGTCATGCCCAAGGTATGGCAATTGTCCTTCCTGATTCTGCCAGTATTCGGTTATGTTTAAAACGGGCTTTGGAAGTATGTCCAGAATTAGATACAGTTGTCCGTGCTACCCAAGATAAAAATATTGAATTGCTTTATCAATTAGGGGCAAAGGAAGTCGTCCAACCAGAATTTGAAGCTAGTTTAGAAATGGCTACTCATCTCTTAATTACTGTGGGTTTATTACCAGAAGTAGTACAAGAGAAAATGCAGCAAATTCGCCAAGATCATTATTTAGATTTACGCCCTGAAAGTTCTGCTGCTGAAGTTTCTCGATATTTACAAAAAGTTACTCTTGATCTGAATCGTCGTTGGTATGATTTACCAGCAAATTCACCTTTGATTGGGATGACTTTAGAGGAAGTGAATATGCGTTATTTAACTGGAGTGAGTTTAATGGCCATTCGTCGTGTTAATGGGGAAGAAATTGATTATCCTGATAGTCAAACTACATTTCTTTTAGGCGATCGCTTATTAGTGGTAGGATCAGATGATGAATTAACAGCTTTAGTGGAATTTGCCCAAGAAAAAGTTAATATCAATTTGTCAGAATCATGATATCCACCGATTAAAGGATTTACAGGATGATTGATGATTTACTGATTTTGAATATATCGGTTGATATTTTTAATAAAGGATTTTTAGAGGATATTGATCATGAAATCTAAAACATCTCTTTATCAAGCAAAGTCGAGATAATATCCACCAATTCAAAGATGGATAGGGTTTTTTATTGATTCTTTATGTACATCCTGAAAATCCTCAAATCGGTGGATATCCTGATCTGGCTTGCGCCACGCTCCGCAATCAGTTCCTTGCGGGATGTAGGTTTTACGTTAAGTTGACATTCATGATTTCATGATTAATTTGTACAGTGCGTAAATCCTAGATTAATACAAAATCCTGTACTTCGAGTTCGCTCAGTAACTATAAATCTTGATGTGGCTTGCGCTACGCCATCGGATATTATACCCGACTTCTCAAGGAAGCCAGGTATCTAATTTACACAACCGCAACTTCAAAATTGGCATCGTGCAAAACTAACCTCTTTCTCCTACTATATCAACCAATGGTTTTATGTAAACGATCGCTTGTTTCCAAACTGTAATTTGCTCATTATTACCATCAAAAATACATATACAATTATGGTCTTGCCAAAATACACGACCTGTGATCAAATCACCAGTCATTAACTTAAATTCGACCATTACTTTTTCTTTAATACACCTTTGCACTTGACGAGTGCTAGGTAGTGACGTATCAAATTGATTACTTGCCATTTTTTGATTAGTAGTTGGTGATTGGTGATTGCTCATTGAAAAATGATTAATTCCCCAGTTTTTGAATAAAATTAATGAATCTTTGATAAATTATTTGAACAAAGCAAAATGGCAATCGAATTTACTAAGTACCACGGACTCGGTAATGATTTTATCCTCATTGATAACCGTTCCTCATTGACACCAGTATTGACACCCGCACAAGCAGTTCAGTGGTGCGATCGCCATTTTGGTATTGGAGCAGACGGTGTTATTTTCGCACTTCCTGGACAAAATGGTACGGACTACACCATGCGGATTTTTAACTCCGACGGTTCAGAACCAGAAATGTGTGGTAATGGAATTCGCTGTTTAGCGGTATTTTTAACCGATTTAGAAGGCATTGCCCGCACCAAAGATAAATATCGTATTCATACTTTAGCAGGTGTAATTATACCCCAACTCACAGATGAGGGTCAAGTAAAAGTAGATATGGGTGAACCCCGATTATTAGCAGGAGAAATTCCTACAACTTTAGCACCTAGTGAATTTCAAGTTATTAATCAACCCTTAGAAGTCGCTGGGAAAACCTGGAATGTTACCTGTGTCAGCATGGGAAATCCCCACTGCATCACCTTTGTCGAAGATGTCGCGGCCATTGATTTAGAAAACATTGGCTCCCAATTTGAAAATCATCCCGTATTTCCCAAAAAAACCAACACCGAATTTATTGAAATAGTCAATCGTAACTATTTGAAAATGCGCGTTTGGGAACGGGGGGCAGGAATTACCCTCGCTTGTGGGACAGGGGCTTGTGCGTCCTTGGTAGCGGGAGTATTGAACGATAAATGCGATCGCACTGCTACTATCGAATTACCAGGTGGACCCCTAGAAATTGAATGGTCAGAAATTGACAACCGGATTTACATGACAGGCCCAGCAGAACGAGTCTTTACAGGCAAATATTAAAATTTTAAACCCTGTAGGGGCGGGGAAACCCCGCCCTCAATAATTCTTTTTCCCTGTTTCCTATTCCCTGTTCCCTATTCTTCCTGAGACATTTTGCAGTAAAATTATGGCTTTGATATAAAGGAAGACAAAAAATGACCCGTGTGATCATCGTGCGTCATGGTCAAAGTACCTACAATATAGAAAAACGTATTCAAGGACGGACAGATGCCTCATCATTAACCGAAAAAGGTCGTAATGATGCCATTCAATCAGGTAAAGCCCTTAGTAGTATTGCATTTGACGCTATTTATAGTAGTCCCCTCCAACGAGCCAAATCAACAGCCGAAATTATTGGTAGTCAATTAGCTGCACAATCTGCGGTTATTCAAATTGATGAACAGTTGGTAGAAGTTGATTTACCCCTGTGGGTAGGAATGACGACAAGTGAAGTCAAAGACAAGTTTACAGAAGATTACAGTACCTGGAAAGAACGTCCCCACGAATTCCGAATGCTTATCAATGAAGCATCAGGAACTAAAGAACATTTCCCAGTGCTGGCTTTATATGCCCAAGCCAAACAGTTTTGGCAAGAAATTCTCCCCCAACATCAAGGCGAAACCATCCTGATTGTTGGTCATAATGGCATTAATCGCGCCTTAATTAGCACAGCTTTGGGAATTTCTCCCAGTCGCTACCATTGTTTACAACAATCTAACTGTGGAATTAGTATCTTGAATTTTGCAGGTGGTTTAGGTGAACCAGTGCAGTTAGAATCCATGAATCAAACCCAACATCTGGGTGAAACTTTTCCTTCCTTGCGTCCTGGTCATCAAGGGGTAAGATTATTATTAGTCCGTCACGGTGAAACAGAATGGAATCGTCAAGGTAAGTTTCAAGGACAAATTGATATTCCCCTCAATGATAATGGCAGAAACCAAGCCGGAAAAGCCGCAGAATTTCTCAAAGACGTAAATATTGACTTTGCTGTTAGTAGCACCATGTCCCGTCCCAAAGAAACAGCGGAAATTATCTTAAAATATCATGCTAGTTTGAAACTAGAACTATTTGATGGTTTAAGAGAAATTAGTCATGGACTCTGGGAAGGAAAATTTGAATCAGAAATTGAGCAAGAATTTCCTGGAGAATTAGAAAGTTGGCGGACAATACCCGCCGAAGTGCAAATGCCAGAAGGGGAAAATTTAGAACAAGTAAAAAAACGGAGTGTTGCCGATTGGAATACCATAGTTAAAAATGCCCAATCGCAGCCATTACAACTAGGATTAGTAGTAGCCCATGATGCCACTAATAAAACCTTGTTGTGCCATATTCTCGGTTTATCCAATGAGAATTTCTGGAATTTCCGTCAAGGTAATGGGGCTGTGAGTGTCATTGATTATCCTGATGGTATTCAAGGTTATCCGGTGCTGCAAGCGATGAATATTACTGGACATTTAAGTAATAGCGTTCTTGATAAAACTGCCGCCGGGGCGTTATAATTTGGACAATAATTAGGGTAATTCATCAATTACCCTAACGCTAATTTTATTTTGAGGAATAATAGGTATTTATGCAAACTTTATGCCCTTTTCTCTATGACGAAGATTTTAATTTATGGGTTGAATCAACCATTGAATTATTACAACAAAAAAGATTTGATGAATTAGATATTAAAAATCTGATTTCTGAAGTAGAAACTATGGGTAATAATGATAAAAAATCAGTTAAAAGTAACTTACGAATTTTATTAATGCACCTGTTAAAATGGCAACATCAACCAGATAAACGCACAAATAGTTGGCGGACAACCATTAAAGAACATCGTAACCGATTAGAAGATGATTTTGCTAATAGTCCCAGTTTAAATAATTATTTTTTAGAAATATTTGACGAATGTTATCAAAAAGCCAGAGATTTAGCATCATCAGAAACTGGTTTATCTGTGACTGTTTTTCCTGTTCAATGTCCTTTTGATATTCATCTAGTGATCAAATCTGACTTTTTCCCAAATTGAAATAAAGTGCTACTTCACCTCATAACTTAACCGATACAAAAAAGTTAACTAATGTCAATTAACCTTCTTCCTTCTTCCTTCTTCCTTCGTCTCTTCGTCCCTTCGTGGTTTATTTCCTCTTATTTCACTCATGCAATAATTATACCTAATTGCCACTGACTAGACAGAAATTGTGATCATCTAATTCAAAATATGCCTAATATCTGATGATAGGTGGTACAAAATATGGTACAAAAGAAAAACTTATAAAATTAAACACGTTAATATTCTAATCATGAAAGCACCTGCTAAATTCGACTTTGAAGACGAAAAATTTAACGCCCCACCCTCCCAAATGATCCCCTGGGGTTTGATCATCAATCCTCGCTATGGTTCGGACGGTTTACAGAGTTATGGTTTAGCGATTAAACTTGATAATGCCCAAGCTGTTGGATTTAAGCCAGATGATAATTGGCAACAGGTAGACCATGAATTTAGTTCTGGAGAAGTAGACACAATATTTATTACTACTACGCCTCGATTAGTTATAGTGCGTCGTGGTCCATTGTCTGTTCAAGACCGAGAAACCAAAATTAGACTAGGTACTTACAAAGATTACAAAGAAGAGTTTTTAGCTGATAAACTTAAATTTAAAATTTATACTCGCCATTTAATTTTTTTAGTAGGTGAAGATAAAAAGTTTTTACATCAATCACCTCTGCAATTAACTCTGAGTGGTTCACCCGGTGCTAGTTTTGGAAAAAATTATGCTGAATATCAACAAGGGCGAATTACTGGCGGTTTTGCTGGGGAATTAGAAAAAGCTTATGCTGGTTTTCAAAAGAAACCAGTAACTCCAAAGGGTCCTTTATTTCATGCTCATGGAATTTTTTGCCCCATTATTGAACCTGAAGAAAGAGGCATAGAACCGAATATTGCTTTGGTAGCTTCAACTGTAGATTACAAACATCCTACAGTTTCAACATTAATAGATTATATGATTGCCTCAGATTCCCCTGAGTCAGAAATGATTTGTAAGACTTTTGAAGAATACAAAGAATTTGGTAAGGAAGTGATTAAACCAGAAGCTTCAAAAGTAGAAGCACCTGGTGTTACCAATTCTTATGTATATGCAGATGACGATGAATTTGGTTATCCACCGTATTAGGGAAGAGGAAGAGGCAGGGAGCAGGGAAGAATTTTCTTTCTTCTTTCTTAACTCCTGTAGGGGCGAATGGCCATTCGCCCCTACTGACTCCTATTCTTTTAGTAGTAAATAGAATAGTGAACCATTGCCGCCGGAAATACCAGCGCGATCGCCTGCTAGTTGACCAGAACCCATGAAATAATCAACTCTTCCTGGTCCTTTAATCGCACTACCTGTATCCTGATCTAAGACAAAACGGTTAACTAGACGCGGTTCTAGTTTTCCACCATTACTAGGATAAGGAAATGAATTGATAATCAGTGCTAGTGCGCCCGGTGGCATGACAGATTTATCTGTAGCAATAGAACGTTCCGGAGTGACAGGGACAAGAATACTACCTGTAGCTGCTGTACCGTTAGTTTCTGCAAAGAAAACAAATCTTTCCCAACGAGGTAAATAATTACTCAATTCTTTGGGATGTTGACGGAAATAACTAATTAACTTGGGCATAGTTAAACCGCTAAGTGGCAGTTTGCCATCTTTTGCTAGTTCTTTACCGATAGAAGTCCAAGCATAATCAGTTCCTCCAGCATAACCAACAGATGTTTTTTGCCCATTAGTTAATTTAATTTGGGCAGAACCTTGGATATGAACCATGTAAGGATCTAGACGATTATTAAACCAGAGAATTTCTAAGCCTTTTAACTTACTTTTATTCCCTAGTAAGCCATTTTTCCCTTCCAAATCAATCCGTTTGGGATGGGGTTTTGGCCATTTCTGAAAATCCGGTGGCAGACGATAAAGAGGATACTTGTATGCAGCAGTCCTAACTCGGCTGGCAGTATACACAGGCTCATAATAAGCTGTGAACTTAACAGTCCCCTTACCATCATTACCAACAGACTGGTAAAAAACAAACTCCCGACGCACAGCAGCTTGTAATTCAGCCGCTGACCCAGAACTAACAACAAGTTGCCGAAAGCGTATCAAACTTTGACGCACCCGATTTAGAGTAATTCCCTGAATTGGATAATTTTGATAGGCTTCAATGGCTTTATTCCTAGCCAAATAGCCCAAACTATTATCTATTGAAGTTAGCAGAGCTTGTTTATCCCCTCCTCTACCCCAAAGCTGTTCGTCGAAACCCAAGCAATTTTGGGGTGTACAAACACTGTCTAAATCAATAGGTTCGAGTGCTGGTAATACTGGTGGTGGTGCTTCAGTGGGTACTGGTATTGGCTGCGAATTAGGAGTTTGAGCTACAACTGATGAAAGTGGATTTATAAAGGCAATTCCCAGGCTTAAGGCCAGCAAAGTCAAGTTTTTTCTCATTTTTTATCTTTCAATACTGGAATTAAAAATTGGTTCTACCCGAATTCCTGCAATCTTAGACGGACGTACCACCATATATTCTCCCTGAATATTCTTAATTGGTACGCTAATAAAATCATTAGATGCGGATTTTGGCACAAGCTCACCGCTGTACCACTTTTGAAATTCTTGAATAGTGGGAAAACGCACCTCTTCCCGATGTCCATTGTCTAAAAGCAGGAAAACAGCATATTCGTTGGGAGTTCTGGGCATAAATTCACATTACTAAAGATACATCTACTTCATTGTTAACCAAGTTACACTACTATGGAAAGAGGAAATAGAGAATATGCCAGGAGTTACAGGATTACAAATCAAGAGCAAATTTTGTGCTTGATTCAAAACTGAAAATTCAAAATAATCTAAACTTAGCTAATTGGGTTTTAATCATCCCTGTCAGCATTTGATTGAGTTCTGTACTGTCTTGAAATTGTAAAAATTGCTGGGTAGGTAAATCAAAGGTAAATTGTCCATTTAAGTCTGGGCGTTGCATTTGCACTAGTAAAATCTGTTCAGATTTTTTAGTGTGAATAGCATAACCCATTTCTACACAAACATGAGGACTGGGAATTAGTTGATTTGTTTCCTGACCTTCAATACTAGTTATAGGTGTAATATCGGCAATAAATAATAAACTCTTCCGAATTTTTCTCGTACTGGTGGAACTTAGACGAAGAGGAGAATTTTTAGAACGAGTTGATTCTACTAATGTTATGGGAAAACGCGATCGCTCATTTATGGTTTTTAAACTGGTAAGTAATTCTTCTTTCAGGATATGATTGGCTGTTCCATATTCAGTTTGATAACAGAAATATATTGTTGGATCTAACTGAGCTAATACAGCCTGTTTGGTGAAATAAATTTCATGACTAATCAAGTCAATATTCGCTACGGAATATCCACCGCTACCTTCAATATAAAACTCAATATTTTCCCCTTCTAGATATCTACCAAACCAAGTTGATGTTTTTACTGCGTCGCTTTCCTCTAAAAAGTCTGCTCGCAATCCTGATTTTAATAAGCTTTTTTTACTCAACCGAATATCTGGAGGACGTTTCTCCAATTCTATAATTGGTTCATAATCTGGTAGATACCACGCTCTGAGCGCAATAATTGACATAAAACGCTATTTTTCCCTGTGTCTTGACTATTCAATTTTAGTACAAAATTAGTACAAAATTCTCAACAAACAAAAACAACACCCAGACATCTACTAGCTTGTTGATTTCCTCTCCTTGTTTATTCTAGCCAGGGATGTACTACCTTTCACCAACTTGATAAACAAGTGATGCAAACCAGTTACAGCGCCCCCTGATTTTCATACATTTGAGGAAATATCAGCTTTCGCGTTGGGTGTTGTTGTTTGTTGACGAGACAGATGTATATTAAACAGCGAGTTTACCTCTTTCTTTGCTTACGTTCTTTTTCTTCTTTCTCTCTAGCTGTTGTATCTGCCAGGGAAGCCTTATCTGCTTCAACTACTAGAATAACAGCTTGAAATTCGATTGGATATTTTTGCAATTAAACTTTACCAATTTAAAAACATAAATTTGATTAAAACCAATATTTTCAATGAGTTAAAACAAATTTGGGCAAATAATTTTATTTCTACTCAACTGAGTAATGACTCAATATTTTTTAAGTTTTGCAACAAATTTCAGAGGGAACAGGGAACAGGGAACTTTCTAACAGGAAAAACTCATGTTTAAAAACATGAGATTGAAATAATGACACTGTTTTTTTTCGGACTACGCATCTTGTAAAAACATCTTTTTTTTTTTTTTGACTGAAGCTCTAAACTGGTGCAAATGAGTGTTTCTTATTTCCAGTTAAGAGTTAAGAGTTCCCTTTTTTTGTAAAAAATTAAGAATTTTAAATTTGCTCTTGGTATGTTTGCTGTTGTTGAATAGCTATTGAGAAGTTATGACATAAACCTGTAGCTAGTGAAATATCTTCTGGTTTCCATTCTGGTGCTTGTCCTTTTTTGGTTTCTTGCCATAATTCAAAGGAAAACTGGGGTAATTGTTGGTACTGATTTTGTTCACGCTTACCCGATCTGTATTCAAGAATGTCCGGACTTCATTCACAGTAGTTGTTAATATTTCTGGAAGATCGAGCGATCGCCGAATCTGTTTAATCATCCGATGCAGTAAACTTTCTTCGTCTAAATTTTCCTGCAACCCGTTTGGTTTATCGGTAAATGTCATTGCTTATCTTCACTTAATCGCAGATATAAATTTTTGTAAAGTAGCCTCTAATAAATGTTTATAACGTATAAGTTCGTGACTTTGCGGGGTTTTTTAATAAAACTTTATACTGAATTTAATACTGGGTTGAGTATATTTTTCATGATAAAAATATATTTCTTATTTTAAGTGCAGTAATAATACTCAAAACTTTTACTCTCCCTGCACTCTGTATATTTGCATTTATTCTTCCGTAAATAAAGATACTGTTAATGGAAATAAACTGCGTATTTCTGACCGGACACTCATGAGGATTCTACCTAAGTGATTTTCCCCTGTCCGATTTGTACCACAGCCCCAAAAATAATCTGTAGGTGAATTTTCTATCAGAATTTCATCCCCTGTGACTAATAATATTTCTCTAATTTCAAGATGAGTCATAAATTTTTTGAATACTGCAACCTGCATAACTTGAGTTTTCACTAATTCCCAATCTAGACGAAGATGGTAACTATGACAACGCCCTAAAGCAGCAGCTTGTTCAGGAGTAGCAGCAGCATGGATTAAATGCATAATCGGCGCATCTGGACTACCGACAAACTTTTGCGCTTGATAATAATGCTCAACAGTTGGCCAGTAAGTACCTTCGATCTCAATACCGTGAGGAGAAAAATTAGAAAAACAGCCATAGGGCTGGGAAACCTTATAAAAGTAAATAGTCATTTGCAAAATTCTCTTTTATACTAACATTAGCAAAATCAGTAATAATACAAATAAATAATAAGTTGAGCCATTCTGTTTTATGTCTACAGATGCTTTTGAACAAACAAATTGGGTATGGAAGTTTTCTTTACTCCAACAACAAATAGGGGAATGGCTAGAATACCAATTTTCCCAATTTCAAAAAACTTTACCAGAATTAGCTCCTGGTTGGTCAATCAGTCCTTGGTTAAGTGATTTACTAACAATCTTGTTTTGGCTAGGATTGGGTTTATTTGTGGTGTGGATAGGTTGGCGATTATGGCAAGAATTTAATCCCTATATTTACGGTTGGCTGAATGCAATTAATAATTCTTCGGGTTCGAGAACCAAAGCTGATTCTAGGGAAATATCAATTGCCCTGTTATTAAATCAAGCTCAGGAATTTTACCAGCAGCATAATTACACAGAGGCTTGTCGTTGTCTTTATTTAGCAATGTTACAGCAACTGCATGAAAAAGCGATCACTCCTCAACAACCCAGCCGTACAGATGGAGAATATCTACAATTACTTAAATCCTCCGTTACTCTTATTCAACCATATCAAACATTAATTACTACTCATGAACAACTGTGCTTTAGTGATAATGAGATATTGGCAGAAAATTATCAACAGTGTTGGCAAGCATATCAACAAATCTTCCAGCGATAACGATCATGAACAATATCCACAATTTCTATATTAATTCAGAGAAATGATGAAACGCAATCAGCGCGTTGCTTGGTTGGGTGCAATAGTCTTAGCCGTGATTGTCTTACTGACTACTATAGCAGCCCCAAATACCAAAATAACTAGTGGTTCTACTTATAGCCGCGCTCCTGATGGTTATGGTGCGTGGTATGCCTTTATGCAAGACCAAAATATTAGTATTCAACGTTGGCAAAAACCATTTAGTGATTTACCAACAACAAAAAACCCTGTGACATTAATCCAAGTTAACAGCACCCTCAAAGATATAGAAACATATCCACAACAAGAAGAATGGGTAAAAAAAGGTAATAACTTAGTAATTTTGGGAATTAAACAACCAGTAACAGCAGCAGCATTTAGTACCCAACATCAATCAATTTGGGGAAAAATAAAGATTGATACCAGCCGCCGATATAAAACCTCAAGTGAGGAACAAGTCACCCTAGGAGACAAATTTGGGGCAGTGGTTTGGCAAAAAAAATACGGTAAAGGAAAAGTATTTTTAGTAACAACACCATATTTAGCTGCCAATGCTTATCAAAACAACGACAGCAATTTTAAATTATTAGCAGATTTAGTTAGCAAAAATAGTCAGAAAGTATTTGTAGACGAATATATACATGGCTATAAAGACAAAGATACTAAAAAAGCAGCGGGAGAAGACAGTGTATTCAATTATTTTACAAAAACTCCCCTATGGCCAGCCTTTATCCAGCTAATTGTCCTATTATTGGTACTCATTTGGGCAGAAAATCGCCGCTTTGGTAAACCAGTGACCTTAGAAATACCTGTCATAGATAATAGTCAGGCTTATATCCAAGCATTAGCGGGAGTCCTCCAAAAAGCAGAATCTACTGATTTTGTTGTCGAAATGCTGGGGAAAGAAGAGCAAATACAACTCCAGCAATCTTTGGGTTTGAGTAAAATTCCCCTAGACAATCAGGTTTTACTGAAAATCTGGGAAGAACAAATAGGGAATAGTTCAGACAAACTCAATGCACTATTACAACTACCATTACAAAAACGCCGAATAACTGAACAAGAACTGATAAGCTGGTTGGAGAAATGGCGTAACTTACGAGAAACTAAAAATTAAACTTCTCAAAATCACTTTTTTAATTTTTTTTGTAACTTATTGATAAATATAAGAATCCTAAATGATATCTGAAAATTTTTCAGTAGTGTAGGGTGGGCAATGCCCACCAAAACCTCTCTCCGGTGGGCAATATACTAGGCTGTTGACTCTGTGGCTTTTTTGGGGGATGGTTCATACAGTTTTTATGTTGGTCTTTAATATAGCTGAAACCTTTCACTGGCTGGGCTTTTAACAAAAATTATAGATGTAGTACATATTTACTAAAAACTATCAAAGTTAACAGCCTAGCAATATACCTACCAAAACCTCTTTCCGGTGGGCAATGCCCACCCTACGTATTATTTCAAAAATCCAATAGGAGTCCTATATGAGTGAAACTAATAATTCCATCTTAATTAATCTCAAAAAAGCAATTAATCAAATTGTTGTTGGCCAACCTGCTCTAATTAAACAGACATTAATCGCCTTATTAGCAGGTGGACACATCATTTTAGAAGGAGTTCCCGGTACAGGAAAAACTCTCTTAGTTAAAGTATTAGCACAGTTAATCCAATCTGATTTTCGTCGCATTCAACTAACACCAGATGTTTTACCATCAGATATTACAGGTACGAATATTTTTGATTTAAATACCCGCGATTTTACTTTGAAAAAAGGGCCAGTATTTACAGAAATACTTTTAGCCGATGAAATTAATCGCACTCCTCCTAAAACCCAAGCTGCACTCTTGGAAGCAATGGAAGAAATGCAAGTTACCCTCGACGGGGAAAGTTTACCATTACCTGATTTATTTTGGGTAATAGCCACACAAAACCCTTTAGAATTTGAAGGAACTTATCCCTTACCAGAAGCACAGTTAGATCGGTTTTTATTTAAATTAATTGTTGATTATCCAGAACAAGCAGCCGAAAAACAAATGTTATTAAATCGGCAGTCTGGTTTTACTGCTAAACGCTCGGATATTGCTAACTTAAAACCTATTACCACAATAGCTGATATTTTGGAAGCTAGACAAGCTGTAAAAGAAGTTCAAGTATCAGAAACAATAGTTGATTATTTATTAGAAATTGTCAGAAAATCTCGTCAATATCCTGATTTAGCTTTAGGTGCATCTCCTCGCGCTGCTGGTGCTTGGTTGCAAACTTCTCAAGCTGCTGCTTGGTTATCAGGCAGGAATTTCGTTACCCCAGATGATGTAAAATCAGTGGCTTCACCCTTATTACGTCATCGCTTATTATTGAAACCCGAAGCAATGTTAGATGGTTTACAAATTGATACAGTAGTTGCAGCAGTAATTAATCAAATTCCTGTTCCCAGATAACGAAACAAAAACATGATTCCAGCGAAAAAAGTTTATTTTTTATTAATTGCGGGCATATTTATTGCCCCAATTCTATCTATGATTGTGGGAATTTTCCCAACCATCATCATCACTTGTTTATTTGATCTAACCGTTTTCATCTTAATGGTAGTTGATGGTTGGGGAATGAAAGCAAACCGAGTGCAAATTACCCGCGAATTACCCTCACGTTTATCTATTGGTAGAGATAATTCAGTTGTATTAAAAGTCCAAGGTGGGAAAATTGATGCAGTTATTAGAATCCGCGATTATTACCCCGCAGAATTTGCTGTTTCTACACCCACAGTTACAGCTAATATTAATGCTAATCAAACCCAAGAATTAACTTACACTGTTTACCCAAATCAACGAGGAGAGTTTGCTTGGGGAAATATGCAAGTGCGACAATTAGGAATGTGGGGGTTAGTGTGGCATGATTGGCAAATTCCCCAAAGTACACAGGTGAAAGTATATCCTGATTTAGTGGGATTGCGATCGCTCTCTATTCGTCTGACATTGCAATCATCAGGTTCTATCCGCAAAATTCGGCAAATGGGTATAGGTACAGAATTTGCAGAATTGCGAAACTATCGCAGCGGTGACGATTTACGGTTTATTGATTGGAAAGCTACCGCTAGACGTAGTTATGGAAATACAGGGCCACTAATCAGAGTTTTAGAACCAGAACAAGAACAAACATTATTGATATTACTAGATCGTGGCAGATTGATGACGGCAAAAGTTCAAGGTTTGCAACGATTTGACTGGGGTTTAAATACCACATTATCCCTGGCATTAGCAGGATTACACAGAGGCGATCGCGTGGGAGTTGGTGTATTTGACCGCCAATTACATACGTGGATACCCCCAGAGCGGGGACAAAATCACCTCAATCAACTTATTGATAAACTCACCCCCATTCAACCAGAATTAATAGAATCTGATTATTTAGGCGCTGTTACCCACGTCGTCAAACAACAAACCAGAAGGGCGTTAGTAGTCGTGATTACTGACTTAGTTGATATCACCGCATCTTCCGAACTTCTGGCTGCTCTTACCCGACTAGCGCCCCGCTATTTACCCTTTTGCGTCACTCTCCGCGATCCTCAAGTTGACAATTTAGCACACACCTTTACGGAAGATGCTACACAATCTTATGTTCGCGCAGTTGCATTAGATTTATTAGCAC
This sequence comes from Dolichospermum sp. ST_sed8, assembly GCA_028658405.1. Taxonomy (GTDB): domain Bacteria; phylum Cyanobacteriota; class Cyanobacteriia; order Cyanobacteriales; family Nostocaceae; genus Dolichospermum. The sequence goes on from JAKOGY010000060.1 coordinate 15,634, forward strand.
AAAGACAGCTTGCTTTTGCCCAATTAAAACAAAAAGGTGTATTAGTTCTTGACGCACCAGCAAATCAAATTTCTGAACAATTAGTTGATAGATATTTACAACTTAAAGCTAGAAATCAACTTTGAATAGAAAGTTTTTTGAGATTATGAAAATTGGCAATATAATTTACAAAAAATTTTCAATTAAAATCATTTCCAGAATTTGTTATAATATACAAAGAGTCAAGAGCAAAAATTAGAAGAAAAAATAAGCATTGAAATAAACTGTAAATATTTAGAATTGAGGGAAAGTTTATGGATACTGAATTAGAACAAAAAATCTACCGAATACTTGTTGATAATTTGCCTAATGATCATAATTTTGCAGATGTTGTTAATAATTTACTTGGATTAGTAGAGCGTGGCTGTAGTGAGAAAGCTGCATATCATAATCAAACTGTTGGCAATGAAGAGTTTACTTATTGGAGTGATTTTCAACAGGAAATACATCATTTAAGGATACTCAAGCAACAAGAAAAAATTAAAGCCTATCGTGGAAAACTTCAATGGGAAGACAATCTTGAAGAAATGAGAACAAATTCATGATTGTTGTAGATTCAAGTGTCTGGATAGACTATTTTAATGGTATGGAAACGCCAGAAACTAATAAGCTAGATGAACTTTTAGGATTAGAACCAATTGCTATTGGTGATCTCATTTTGACAGAGGTTTTACAAGGTTTTCGCTCAGATACAGGATATCAAACAGCAAAGGAATTACTGACTTCTCTAACGATCTTTGAGATGTTAGGCTTGGATATTGCTCTCAAAAGTGTTGATAACTATAGATTTCTCCGTAAACGTGGTATTACTATTCGCAAAACGGCTGATGTAATTATTGCAACTTTTTGTATTGAAAACCAAAACTCACTTTTATTTAGTGATAAAGATTTTCTGCCATTTGTTAACCATCTTGGTTTAATTAGCGTTTCAACAACTATATGAAAAACCAATATAGCGGTATGCAATAGAATGATATACATCCTAGTCCCCTCTGGAAGAGCGGGAAAGGAGTTGGGTTTCTTGTATCTTACTCAACCAATAGCCACTATATTAGATTCACAATTATTTCTGCTTCCGGCTAAAATACCTCACCAAAACCACAAACAAACCCATTCCCACCAAATATTTAATAGGATCTGGAATCATCGGATTTGGTGAGAAAAACCCCTCAATTAAACCAGCAACAATCAACATCGGGACAATCCCAAAAACCAATTGTACAGCCAAAGAACCATAAAACTTTAACGCATCCCGACGGCGATATTTACCAGGAAATAAAATTGCCCTTGCAAGTAATAATCCTGAACCACCAGCAAAAAATATCGCAGGTAATTCCAAAGCCCCATGAGGAAATACAAACGCCCAAAAGGGATAAGCCAGATTATTTTGACCGACTAAAGCACCAATAGCACCCATTAACAAGCCATTAAATAATAGTAAATAACTTGTATATAAACCCGCCGTCATTCCTCCAGCCACAGCACCAAAAGATACAGAAATATTATTCATCATAATATTACTAGAAGCTAAAGGTTCAGTTCCCACAATCGAACCCATCCATAATTCATGCTTATCTCGCACCAGAGAAATTAACCTTTCTGGTACTACCAACGACATAAAGCTAGGATCTTGCCAAGCATACCACCAAGAAATTAATCCGCCTAATATAAACATAGCAGTGGCTGTGGCAATGTATAAGAACGTTTGCTGCACCACAGCAGGAAAACCCCACAGATAAAATTCCTTAGCCTCTTGCCATTCCTGTCGCCGCGAACCCTGGTAAATTTGTGTATAGGCGCGAGTAGTCAAAGATTGTAAACTTTGAATTAACGTTTTACCGACTTGTTGAGTCCGCGCCCTTGCTAAATCCGCCGCCACAGACCGATATAAACTCGCTAATTCCCTAATTTCCGCAGAAAGGAGAGACTTTAAGCGTTTCTGTTCAACCTTCTTTAACAAAGCATCTAAACGCTGCCAATTAGCTTCCCGTCTTCCTATCCAACGTTGTATATTCATAGAATTTCTAAATACTTAGTACAGATTAGCTTAAAATAACTTCAAAGTCAGAGCCGTATTTTAGGAAAAAATTAACACCATGTCTGAAAACTTTGGTTCTCCTCATCCTATTCAACCTTTAAGTGTAGGTAGTGTTGTTAGTGCGGGAATGCGATTGTACCGTTCTCATTTTAAGAAATATTTTTTCATAGCCCTTAAAGCTTATGCGTGGTTACTCGTTCCTATTTACGGTTGGGTGAAATTTTACGCCCTCTCAGCCCTAATTTCTCGTTTAGCTTTTGGTGAATTAGTGAACCAACCAGAAAGCGTTTCATCAGGTGAACGATTTGTCAATTCCCGTTTGTGGGAATTTTTTATGAATATGATCCTGATGTTTGCCATTAGTATAGGAATTACTCTGGGATTTCTCCTCATTGGTGGTTTATTAATAGGTATACCAACGGCATTATTAGGAGGATTACAAGATGCAAATCCAGCTAATACAGGTATTTTCATTTTAATAACTTTGCTAGTTATGATCATTGTTTTTACAGGCATTATGTGGATAGGAACTAGATTTTATTTAGTAGATGTTCCTCTAGCAATTGAAGATGATGTCAATGGTAGTTCAACAATTAATCGTAGCTGGGAACTTACTAAGGGGAATATTAGCAGAATTGTTTTAATTTCTCTGATTGGCGTTTTAATTACCATCCCTATCCAATTTATTATTCAGATCATCACTACTATTATTCAGCTAATTTTTACACCTTTAATGCAGGAACGCAATCCTATTTTTTCGATCATCTTTTTGGTCTTAATAGTTGGGTTAAGTTTCTCCGGTGGGGCATTAATTGTCCCGTTTTGGCAAACAGTGAAAGCTGTTGTTTACTATGACCTCAGAAGTCGGCGTGAAGGTTTGGGTTTACAATTAAGAGATCACGATATCTAATTCAAATATAATGCACCTTTTTAATCGAATTAAATTCACCACACCCGAAAGTGTAGAAATAGAATTTACCCTTGCTGGTATTGGTAGTCGGGCTTTAGCACTGATGATTGACTACCTAATTTTAGCTGTCACATTAGTGGTAATGGCGTTAATATGGTCGTTTATTTTTCAGCAAGTAACTGATATTGGGGTCGGTATTTTTGGCTCTGATTTCGGTCTATGGTTGATAGCCATATCTCTCTTAAGTTTCTTCTTTATTTACACAGGTTATTTTGTATTCTTTGAAACTCTTTGGCGAGGACAAACACCCGGTAAAAGTATTGCTAAAATTCGTGTTGTTAGAGATGATGGTAGACCTGTAGGTTTACAACAAGCAGCATTACGAGCTTTACTTCGTCCCATTGACGAAACTTTATTTATTGGTGCTGTTTTAATTACTTTCAACGAACGAGAAAAACGTCTTGGTGATTTAGCCGCTGGGACAATTGTTATTCAAACTGAAACAGTTGTGAAATCATCAAGTTTAGCTATTTCTGAAGCAGCTAAATATTTTCATATTCAGTTACGAGAAATGGCGGATTTATCATCTTTATTACCCGATGATTTTGCTATTATTCGTGAATATTTACTCCGACGCAGTGGAATGTCCACAAAAGCCCGGACAGCACTTTCTTTAAAACTCACTCAACAAGTTCAATCTATTATTAATTTAGAAATTCTGCCAGGAAACATTCCTTCAGATGTATTTTTAGAAGCTGTTTATCTTGCCTATCAACAACCTGAATATTAAAGCCGATTTTCATCTATAATGGGCTATTTACGTGATAATTTGTCTGAATCAGGATTTATGGCAAATGCCACATTTTTGAAGTGAATGTAGCTATTTACATTACAATCGCATTATTTAACCCATTTACTCAGAGTAATTCCCAAAAATTGTTCTAAGTAGGTTGGCGTTAAAAATTGTCGTTATGACAAGGGAACAGGGAACAGGGAACAGGGAACAGGAAGAGAGTTTTGGGCGATTTTACTTTTCTTCACATACCTTTAAATTTTTATCTTCACCTACTTAGTTGAGTGATACTATTAAGATGATTAATGATAGCATTAAGTTCTTGATTTTGAGCATCAACTGAACTTTTATCAAAATTAATAATATCTGTCGGGCTTCCTGACGGGATGTTTTGAAACTGGTATTGGTTTACGCTCTCAAATTTTCATAATTAGCTCATAATTTTATATAACACCGACAAAAATAGCAACTAAAGATTTAGATCCCCGACTTCTTGGAGAAGTCGGGGATCTTGTCGCATCATCTAAAGGATTACGAAATTCATAAATTGGAATGTGGCTCAATTGACACTCTCAGGGCTAAACCCACTGAGATTCTACTGACAGAATTAGATTAAGGGTTTAGCCTAATCTAATCTCGCTGCGACCGTCAAACGCCGCCTAGACGCTCAATACAACCACCAATCAAGGTGTCGAAATTGCGCTTACTTTTAGTGTTTTTGTGAGTCCATCACTAAGCCAAGATGCGGTACGCTCCACAACCTGCCATTACTTGCTCTTTCAAGTCAATACTGCCGCTAGAACCTGAACCTAACCGTTGTTTCTTATGAGCCGGGATTTCTCCGTACTAGGATGTTTCAACACGTAGATGTTTATTGTTCTTACTCACGATTTCATTCTAGCATACCACAGGGATTAAAATCCCTCGTGTCGCTTCCCTCTGTTGGGAGCCAAGCCACTGAGTTTCCCACTTACAGCGAGGTCTTATGATGGTGAATTGTCTGCTAAAATTAGACGAAGAAACTGTTGACAGAAATAGATCCTAATGGGGGAATTGTGCCACTATAACCTGTGATATTAACTAACAGATCGTTGCTTGATTGAAAGCCAGCCGTACCATCGTTGATGATAAGATAAGTTCCAGCAATACCAGAAGTTGTGACTTGAACTAATGCGGCACTATTTACTCCTAAAACTTGATTTCCAGTTAAGGCTCCATTAGCATCGGTAAATACGCTATTGACAACATTTTGTAAAGTGGTTGCGTTGCTATCTGCTGCACGACTAAAGTCAGTGGGGGCATTTACAGCTATTCCAGCTTGACTCAATAGGTCAATTTTATCAGTGCCAATGGCAAAGTCGGTAATGCGATCGCTCGCAGATAAAGAAGATTCTCCAAATTGGAAGATAAAGGTATCTGCACCCGCAAGACCAGTTAGAGTATCTGCACCTCCACCTCCATTTATGTAGTCATTTCTTGTTGTTCCGGTAAGGGAATCATTACTACTGCTACCGATTTGAATTACGGGAAAGACAAGGTCTAGTTTGTTAAATTCACTCACATCAATAATCTTTAAGCCACCTCCATAATCAGCTACGTAAGCGTAGTTGCCCACTACTTGCACACCTTGAGCGCTGCCTGATGTGTCATAATTCCCCTTGAGAGTGGGAGTTGTGGGGTTGCTAATATCGATGATTTGCAGTCCTGAAACACCATCAGCAACATAAGTGTAATTGTCTACTACTTGTACACCATAAGCCGAACCAGAAGTATCGTAATTCCCTTTGAGAATTGGGTTTGTGGGGTTGCTAATGTCGATGATTTGCAGTCCTTTAGAATCATCAGCAACATAAGCATAGTTGCCCACTACTTGTACACCATAAGCATAGCCAGATGTATTGTAATTCCCTTTGAGAATTGGGTTTGCGGGGTTGCTAATGTCGAACTCACCCGCCTCCAATAAATTTAGATGATTACGAGTTATCTAACACACGGTCGGGTGCAATGATGTGCTAGACCTCAAATTCGATTACAGTAGCAATGGAAGCTATAATTTCCACCATTGTAATTTCAGAAACGCTTCCTAATTTACGAATAAACCTTTGTAAATCCGCCCCCCTTAGTTGGAGAGTATCAATTGCAGAATCTTTATTCAATCTATTGATACTGTTAGGTTCAATTTTAACGTGCCAGAAATTTGATGAAAAATATGTTTTCCAGTCTGTAATAGGAGCAATAAGCTTTATAGGAAGCTTTCCTACTGAATCTGAACTGATGACGACGGCAGGGCGCACTTTTTTGATTTCTGCACCAACAGTAGGATCGAAGTTGACTAACCAAATTTCTCCACGTTTTGGCAGATCAGGGTTAATACTCAATGATGTCACCTGCCATTAACTCCTGCCATTCAGAATCTTGTTGATAGTGGGAGAGCATTATATCGGCTTGACTTTTGAGAATATTCCTACGTTCAGTCATTGGTAACTTCAGAAAAGCAAGACGCTGTTTTAAGGACGGAGAGATATCTTCGGTGGTACAAGAATGAGAACTAACTTCTTCAACCAAAATAACGACCTCAACAGTTTGTCCTACATTCAGATCTGGAGCTTGAATTTCAATTCTATTTCCTGGCAGGACTTTTGCCGTCGTATACAAAGTTGATTTGACCATTTTTAGCCCTTTCTTTAAGTATTTTTATTGTAGTTTATAATATCGGCGATCGCATTAAAAATAGTTCAACAGTTGTCGAGATATGCCCACCCCACAGGTGCTATACTACTAGCGATCGCATACTAATAATTAGGTTGCTGACACTGAATAATAGAATCTAAAAGTCGAATATGAAGTCTCTTTAAGAGGTTGTTTCAATTATTGATGTTATTGTGCTTAACATTTTCTGAACATCGCTCATATTATACTACGTTTTTATTTCAGAGGGAACAGGGAACGGGCAACTTTCTAACAGGAAAAACTCATGTTTAAAAACATGAGATTGAAATAATGACACTGTTTTTTTCGGGCTACGCATCTTGTAAAAACATCTTTTTTTTGACAGAAGCTCTAAACTGGTGCAAATGAGTGTTTCTTATTTCCAGTTAAGAGTTCCCTGTTCCCTGTTCCCTTGTCATAACGACAATTTTTAACGCCAACCTACTTATTAGGGTGATTTGGGTTAAAATAGCTCCCCAATTACAGAAGGAGAGCTTAGGCACTTAGATAAAGAAGCTACTAACAGCAATAGTACCCAAAGCTGGTAATGTACCACTGTATCCTGTGATATTCACCAATAGGTCATTACTAGATTGGAAACCAGCCACACCATCATTAATCACTAAATAAGTCCCCGCAATACTGGCGGTTGTTACCTCAACTAAAGCTGCACTATTTACCCCTAAAGCCTGATTACCAGTTAATGCTCCATTAGCATCAGTAAATACACTATTGACCACATTTGTTAAGGTAGTGGCTGTACTATTAGCAGCGCGAATCAAGGCAGTGGGAGCATTCATAGCTACACCCAAGGAGGTCAACAGGTCAATTTTATCAGAGCCAATGGCAAAGTCGGTAATTCGGTCTGCTCCTGATACTGGGGATTGTCCAAATTGGAAAACAAAGGTATCGCTTCCTATTCCACCTGTGAGGGTGTCTGCACCAGCACCACCGTTGAGGGTATTATTACCACTGTTAACTGTGATAGTGTTATTACCTGCGTTCCCTGTGCCGTTAAGGTTGGTGGTTCCTGTCAAGGTCAGGTTTTCCACATTATTAGGTAAGGTGTAGGAAATAGATGCGTTGACTAAATCCGTTCCTGCGTTGAGAGCTTCGGTAACAATGTCACCAGCATTATTAACGGTATAAGTATCGTTGCCGGCAAGTCCGATCAGGGTATCTGCCCCAGTTGTGCCGATTAAGGTATCAGCGTTGGCAGTGCCAGTGAAGGTAGAATTATTAACGATTAACTTAGTGATAAAGGCATCACCGTTGCCGCTATAGGTTTGCCCATCTAGGCTGCCCTCAGCATAGCCAGCGATATATATGGAGCCATTGCTATCAGTAGTCATGTCATGGGCTTTGTCATAACCACGACTTCCTAACAACTTAGTCCAGACCTTAGTGCCATCGGCATTGTATTTGGTGATAAAGGCATCAAAGCTGCCGCTATTAGTTTTCCCATCAAGGTTGCCTATAGTATAGCCACTGACATAGATTGATCCATCACCCCCAGTGCTTAGGGTATTGGCTTCGTCTCTACCACTGGTTCCCAAAAGTTTTGTCCAGACCTTAGTACCATCGCTAGTGTATTTAGTGATGAAAGCATCCCAGTCGCCGCTATTGGTTTGCCCATCAAGGTTGCCTCCAGTATAGCCACTGACATAGATTGACCCATCACTACCAGTGGTTAAGGCGCTGGCAGACTCAAAACTACTGCTTCCCAACAGCCTTGTCCAGACTTTAGTGCCATCGGGGTTGTATTTAGTGATAAAGGCATCATAATTGCCCCCATTGTAAGTTTGTCCGTCTAGTATGCCTCCAGTATCGCCACTGACATAGATAGAGCCATCATTACCTGTAGTCAGGGCTTGGCTGCGGCTATAATTA
>JAKOGY010000532.1 GCA_028658405.1 Dolichospermum sp. ST_sed8
TTACCTGAACCACCAACTAGGGTATCTGCACCAGTACCACCATTGAGGATGTTATTACCACTGTTACCAGTTAGGGTGTTATTGAGGGTATTACCAGTTCCGTTGAGGTCGGTAGTCCCTGTGAGGACTAGGTTTTCTCCATTGGTTGTCAGTGTGTAAGTTACAGATGATAGAACAGTATCTATTCCCGCATTAGCAGCTTCAGTAATGGTATTGGTTGAGGTACTAATGATATAAGTATCATCACCAACACCACCTCGTAGAATATTTGTTCCTGCACCACCATCAAGGGTATCGTTACCAGCACCAGCAGTAATAGTGTCATTGCCTGTGCTACCAGTAGCGTTGAGATTTCCCAAGAAGTTAGCAAAATTGAAGCTCTCAAAGTTTTGAACTACCAGTCCTGAAATACCGCTTAATTGATTGCTAGCATTGGCAACATTCAATATTAAAGCAGTTGATGCTGTTCCTTCAGATATTACTAAGGTATCTGTGCCTATGCCACCATCGAAAAGGTCATTTTGTCCGGCGTTAGC
>JAKOGY010000061.1 GCA_028658405.1 Dolichospermum sp. ST_sed8
GAGATTCATTTGATTTAGATGATTGTCTGAACTATGATTTTTGTGATTCATTTGATTTAGATGATTGTCTGAACTATGATTTTTGTGATTCATTTGATTTAGATGATTGTCTGAACTATGATTTTTGTGATTCATTTGATTTAGATGATTCATCATACAAATCATACAAATCATACAAATCACAGTTCAGAATGATGATTGTCTGAACTATGATTTTTGTGATTAACTTGATTTAGATGATTCATCATACAAATCATACAAATCATACAAATCATAGTTCAGAATGATTAATATTTACACACAAGTTCCCCAAGGGGAAGCATGGCTCAATCGTTATCGGGGTAAATTACCGCTATTTGCTTGTATTTTAGGATTTACAGACACTGGTTTAATTCCTGGTATTTCTGCGGCTGGGTTGACTCCAGATGATCGTCAATATACGGCTTGTGCTGATGCGGAATTTCTCTATTACGGTGCTGAACATCAACCCAAGTACCCTCTGCCACCTTTGACTTCAGGGGCTTCTCCTGTGCTGATTTCGCGGGCGGTGGTGGCTAATTTAAATATCCCTGTTTACTTGTTTAATGCGGGATTATTACATACTCCACCTGTACCATTAATTGATTTGGGTGGTGCGCCGGCTAGGTGTTTAAGTCAAGGTGCGGCTATGGATATACATATTGTTAAACATTTACTGGCACAAGGTTTGCTTTGGGGTTCTCAATTAAGTTCTCATGGGTATTTAATTCTCAGCGAGTGCGTTGTCGGTGGCACAACAACCGCTTTGGCACTTTTAACTGGTTTGGGAATTGATGCTGTTGGTAAAGTTAACAGTAGCCATCCTGTCTGTAATCATGGGCAAAAATGGGATTTAATGCAAGCTGGATTGGCAAAAATACCCCCTTCAGTTGATCCTTTAGAACTGGTGGCGGCAGTAGGTGATCCTATGCAGGTGGTAGTAGCCGGAATGGCGATCGCTGCTAGTCGGAGTTGTGGGGTATTATTGGGTGGAGGTACACAAATGTTAGCAGTTTATGCTTTAATTCAAGCGATCGCCCACAAATATTCTTTATTTTGGCAACCCACAGAAATTGTTATCGGTACAACCCGTTGGGTAGCAGAAGATCCCACCGGTGCGACAGTTGATTTAGCCCAGAGTTTAAACAAAGATAGTATTCCTCCCTTGTTAGCTACACAATTAAGTTTTGCTAATTCTCAATACCCCCAACTTCAAGCTTATGAACGGGGTTTTGTCAAAGAAGGTGTTGGTGCTGGTGCGGCTTGTATCGCTGCTTCTTTAAGTCAAAATTGGCAACAAAATCAACTATTAGCAGCTATTGAAGCCCAACTTGAGCAACTTAGCACCAATCAATCAGAGTAACTGTTCTTCCAATTAATATAGCGATAATCTATAAGTTTGACTAGAAAGTGAGCTACGCTTAAAAATATCTGACCCTCTATCCTTATTCCCTATCTTATGGATTAATGCCATGATTACCAACCTTATCCCACAACTGGATGATAGCATTGAAGAACAACGGATCATTATCAATAATGTGACTTGGCAACAATATGAAACCCTCAGAGCTACCCTAGATGATATTCCAGGGTTACGCATGACTTATCTAGAAGGCACTTTAGAACTAATGAATCCATCTAAAAAACACGAATTAGACAAAAAAACAATTGCGCGTTTAGTCGAAATCTACGTCTTAGAGATGGATATTGATTTAACAGGCTATGGTTCTACCACATTTCGCAAACAAATCAAAGCCAGAGGATTAGAACCAGATGAATGTTACTGTTTTGGACAAATCAAAGAAGTTCCCGATATTGCCATAGAAGTTGTTTTATCTAGTGGAGGAATTGATAAATTATCTGTTTATCAAGGTTTAGCAATTCCCGAAGTTTGGTTTTGGCAAAATAATCAATTTGCTGTATATCATTTGCGTCAGGAAGGCTATGAATTAATTAACCGCAGTGAATTTCTCCCTGAATTAGATTTAACTATTTTAGCTCAATATGTCCAATTGCCCCATCAAACTCAAGCTGTAAAAGCCTATCGAGATAGTTTACGGTAAAAATGATTTAGAATAGCTATATTCACCCACTGCAAAATCAATGAACCGACGATCTTTTCTATTGGGTACAAGTACCTTAGCAATTGCTCAAGTCATCACAGGATGCGGAACAAACCAGAAACCGCCTTTAAATGTACAGTTATTAAAAGACTCTATACCCGGACAGGTAGTTAATCAGTTTCGGAAAACTGTAACTGAAGGGGGAAAGTTGAAATTTACCCCCATTAATCAGCTTCAGGATTTATTTAAATTATTACAAACTTGGCAAAAACCGCAAATCAATAATCAGCAAGTATGGACTCGTTATATCCCATTTAGTCAAAATGAAAAATCACCAACTGCCAATTTAGTCACATTGGGAGATCATTGGTTACAAGCAGCAATTAATCAAAAATTAATTCAACCATTGGAAACAGCAAATATTAAAAATTTAGTTAACTTAAATGAAAAATGGCAACAAATAATTAAGCGTGATGCCCAAGGTAAAATTTGGGCTGTTCCTTATAGTTGGGGGAATACAGTAATTATTTATAATCAAGAAAAGTTTCAACAGTTGGGTTGGAAACCAACAGATTGGAGTGATTTATGGCGAAGTGAATTGCAAAATCGGATTTCTTTACTGAATCATCCTAGAGAAGTAATTGGTTTGGTTCTGAAGAAATTAGGAAAATCTTATAATACAGAAAATCTTAATCAAATCTCTTCTTTAGAATCAGAATTAAAAACATTAAATCAACAAGTAAAATTCTATGACTCTAAAAACTATCTAGAACCATTAATTACTGGAGATACTTGGTTAGCAGTTGGTTGGTCTGGTGAGATTATCCCAGTAATCAGTCGTTATCAAAAATTTGCCGCAGTTGTTCCCCAATCAGGAACAGCAATTTGGGCTAATTTATGGGTAAATCCCACAGGTGTTAGTAGTAATAGTTTAGCATATCAATGGCTAGACTTTTGTTTACAACCCAAGACATCTAAACAAATTGCCTTACTAACTAAAAGCAATTCTCCTATTGAGAATACTATAGTCGCGGGGGATATTAATAAGCGGTTACAGAACTTATTATTAACTGATCCAGAAATTTTCGCCAAAAGTGAATTTTTACTCCCCTTACCTCCAGCAGTTATGAAAGAGTACGAAGATTTATTTATCAAGATAAAAAAATCATGATTTTATAAGGAATAACTGAAACTAACTTTGCTTTGACTATTCATCTGAAGCCGACAGGAAGAAGGGCTTTGGGGAAAATTACAGGTATAAGTTGCTAAAGGTTCTTTTTCGTAATTAAAAATTCGGATATTGTAACCAGATTGACTGGCTAGGCTACCTAAACGATTTACAAAAACATACTTTTGCACATAGTCTAATAAACTCCAAATTTGCTGATTCACAATTAAATCTGCTCGTGGTGTTTCTGTTTGTGAAGCTGGATAAACTATCCAATTCTCTAAAAGGTTATTTTCTGAGTTTTCCTTAGCCCACCATAAACTGGGAACTGTTAATTTTTGGGGATGAATAGTTTTAGCCGTAATGATATTATCTGTTACATGAGTGAGTATATCTAACTGCAAAGGTGCATCAGAAGGTAGAAAAATGTTTTCCGCTTTTGATGGGAGAATAGGTAAAAGGTAAGAAGTTGTAAAACTCAGCAATGCTAATAATAACCGTGGTTTTTTGCGGCTAAATAAATTATTTTTAGTCATGGATTTGACATTTTTTAGGAATTTTCCATAATGTTCATCCTCTAATCTAGAAAATCCTGACTGAAAATATAAAAATCTGATAAAAAGGAACAGAGTTAAACAATTTTTGGTGAACTAATACTGGTCTGATTTTGACTTACCATGCTAAAGATGCGGATAGGTGGTGGCAATTAAGATATAATCTCACGCTCCAGGCGCAGAGACGCGAAGAGTATTTTGAGTATTTTTGTGTTTGGGACTGAAGCCAAAACGATTAAAAAAGCCAGAAGAACAACCTGATTTTTCTGGTATTTTTTTATTATCCCAAAAAGAAACGCGCGGTAAGTGGGAATCTCAGAGCGTAGCGCGGCTTTAGCCCTGAGAGGGAAGCGACACGAGGGACTTTAGTCCCCTTCCTTCTTAGTTTACCGCGTGGTGTGGATCTTCGATATACATTTTAACAACCTCTGATAGGATGTAGAGGTCAAGCGAACACTAAGAAAAATTTAAGTGGCTAAAGAAAAAGTAGAATTTATGGGAGTACAGCAAAACTTACTCCATCCAAAAGGGTTAGATTTGGCAATACTGGAATATCTTTGTTCTGAGTCTAATAATCTCTATAACAGTACGATGTTCCAAGCTCGTAGAGTCTTCTTTGAATGTGGAAAACTACTAACTAAAGTGGACTGTCAAAATCGGCTAAAAGAGAACAAACACTTTCAAGCTATCCCTAATCGTGCGGCTCAGGCTGTAACTCATCAAGTAGGTGAAGCTATTAATAGCTATAAGGAGTTAATAGCTAAATCTAAGAACGGAGAACTTAGCCAAAAACCCAGATTCCCTGGTTACAGGACATCTGGAGGAATGAATAAAATTGCTTTTTGTGCAGACTTTAAACTGGAAAATAATCTAATTAGATTGCCGATGGGGACACTTTGTCACGTCTGGTTTGGGCTTAAAGAGTTTTTTATCCCGATGCCCGCTAATTTGAATTTTGCGGATATTAGACAAGTCAGAATTATCCCTAGAAATGGTTGTTTCTACGCCGAATATGTTTATGGGTTGAGTTCTGTACCTAACAAATTAGATAAGTCCAGGGTTCTTGGTATTGACCACGGGCTGAATAATTGGTTAACCTGCGTCACTAATATTGGTACGTCCTTTATTGTTGATGGGCTAAAATTAAAATCTTTTAACCAAGGCTACAACAAGCGCGTCGCCAAACTAACGTCTGATAGACTTAATGGTTTTTGGTCTAACCGGTTGCAAGGTCTGACAGAAAAAAGAAACAGACGTGTCCGCGATGCTGTTAATAAAGCCGCACGGATAGTAGTTTCTCATTGCATTGATAACAATATTGGCACTTTAGTTTTTGGCTGGAATATCGGTCAAAAGGATGGCGCAAATATGGGGAAGAAAACCAACCAAAAGTTTGTTCAAATCCCTACTGCAAAACTAAAGGACAGGATAGAACAACTCTGCAAAATAAACGGAATTGTCTTTGTTGAAACAGAGGAATCTTACACATCTAAAGCCAGCTTTTTAGATGCCGATTCTCTTCCCGTATCCGGTGAAAAACCCGAAGGATGGAAGAGTTCTGGCAGACGGGTAAAGAGAGGATTATTTCGCTCTGGATTAAATGTTTATGTTAATAGTGACTGCAATGGTGCAGCCAACATAATAAGAAAAGTAGCCACAAAACTCGGACTTTGTTTGGGTGGAGTGAGTAGAGGTGCTTTAATTGCGCCTTTGAAGATCAGTTTCTGGTCTAGTCAAAAATCTCAGTGTCTTTAGACCTGAGAATCTTAACAAGAGTGCTAGGCTTGACGGTATTAGGGGCAATGGCACGATAAAATTCTATAACGATAAATTGCAATAAAGGTCTAAATGGCAGAAACACTATTTTTCAACGCCCTGCGGGAAGCTATTGACGAAGAAATGGCACGCGATTCCAGCGTATTCATTATGGGTGAGGACGTAGGACACTACGGCGGTTCTTATAAGGTTACTAAAGATCTACACAAAAAATATGGTGATCTGCGAGTTTTAGATACCCCCATTGCCGAAAATAGCTTTACTGGGATGGCTGTAGGCGCGGCTATGACGGGGTTAAGACCAATCATTGAAGGGATGAATATGGGCTTTCTGCTCCTGGCCTTCAACCAAATTTCTAATAATGCGGGTATGTTACGCTACACTTCCGGTGGTAACTTTACAATCCCTATGGTGATTCGTGGTCCTGGGGGTGTGGGCAGACAACTAGGTGCGGAACATTCCCAACGTCTAGAAGCTTATTTCCAAGCTGTTCCTGGTTTAAAAATTGTGGCTTGTTCCACACCTTATAACGCTAAAGGATTGCTCAAAGCAGCTATCCGCGATAATAACCCAGTGTTATTTTTTGAACACGTTTTACTTTATAACTTAAAAGAAGACCTACCAGAAACAGAATATGTTCTGCCGTTAGATAAGGCTGAGGTTGTCCGTCAAGGTAAAGATGTGACAATTCTCACTTATTCGCGGATGCGGTATCATGTCCTGCAAGCTGTGAAATCTTTGGAAAAAGAAGGTTATGATCCAGAAGTTATTGACTTAATTTCCCTGAAACCTCTTGATTTTGAGACTATTGGCGCATCAATTCGCAAAACTCACCGAGTTATTGTTGTTGAAGAGTGCATGAGAACTGGGGGTATTGGTGCAGAATTAGTCGCATCTATTAATGACCGCTTATTTGATGAATTAGATGCACCTGTTCTGCGGCTTTCTTCTCAAGATATTCCCACACCTTACAACGGTAATCTTGAGCGCTTAACTATTATCCAACCAGAACAAATCGTGGAAGCGGTTCAAAAAATGGTGGCTTTGCGAGTTTAGGTAATGGGTAATGGGTAATGGGTAATGGGTAATAGTTTTTCCAATTACCAATCACCTATTACCTATTACCAGCCGAAACTTCTCTCACAACTGGCAAAAAGAACGTTATTATAACCTTTGTCAGTTGTGAGTGATGGTATGCAAAAACAGCGATCGCTATTAGCATTAATTATAGTTTTGGTAATCGCCGCTATTACGGTGATTGTGACAATTCCTGTCCCCTTGGGATTAGACTTACGGGGGGGTTCACAGCTTACTATTCAGGTGAAACCAACGGCGGAAATTCCGCAAATCACCGAAAGAGAATTAGAAGCTGTGAAAAAAGTAGTCGAAGGGCGGATTAATGGTCTTGGTGTTTCCGAACCATTAATCCAAACTATAGGTACAGATAAGATTTCCGTGCAATTACCTGGTGTCAATGACCCAGAACAAGCCGAACGGGTATTAGGCGGTACAGCGCAGTTAGAGTTCCGGATCCAAAAACCGAATACAGAAACTCAACTTTTTGCTTTTCAGGTGACACGCAACGACCTGAAAACCAAGCGAGAAGAGTTGAAAAAGACGCAAGATCAAGGTGGAATTGATAAAAATAAGGAAGAGTTACAAAAAAGTAATCAAGCAGTTGCTGAATTGTTTGAAAGTACCAACCCACCCCTAACGGGTAAATATCTCAAGGATGCATATGGTGAACCCAATCAAGGGACAAACTGGAATGTGGCTATCCGTTTTGATCAAAAGGGTGGTGAACTCTTTGCTGGAATGACAAAAGACCTTGCTGGAACTGGTCGGAGCATCGGTATTTTCCTAGATAATGAAATCATCAGTTCACCCAACGTAGGTCCAGAACACGCTGCTACTGGGATTACTGGCGGTGCTGCTATCATTACAGGTAATTTTAAAGCCCAAGAAGCCAATGATTTAGGAGTACAACTACGCGGGGGTGCATTACCTGTTCCTGTGGAAATTGTCGAAAGAAGAACAGTAGGAGCTACTTTAGGCAAAGATAGTATTCAAAGAAGCATATATGCTGGTATTGGTGGTCTGACTTTAGTATTAATATTTATGGTGTGGTACTATCGCCTACCAGGAATGATAGCGAATGTGTCACTATTGATTTACTCTTTACTGACTTGGGCTGCATTTTGTTTACTGAGTGTAACCCTCACCTTACCGGGAATTGCTGGTTTTATTCTCAGTATTGGTATGGCTGTTGATGCTAACGTCTTGATTTTTGAACGCACCAGGGAAGAATTACAAGCAGGTAAATCTTTGTATCGTGCTGTAGAATCTGGTTTTTACCGGGCATTTTCTAGTATTTTAGATAGTAACGTCACTACCTGGATTGCTTGTGCTGCATTATTTTGGTTAGGTTCAGGGTTAGTAAAAGGCTTTGCCCTTACATTAGCTTTAGGGGTAGGGGTGAGTATGTTTACCGCAATTACTTGTAGTCGCACTTTGATGTTTTTAGTTATTTCCATTCCCTCTTTGCGGAAAACAGAATTTTATGCTCCTAATGTGCCAACAGTGAATAAAACAGGAGTGGCACAATGAGATTAGATATTAACAAAGCCAGGGGTACTTGGTGGACTATTTCCGCTACTATTATTCTGGTCGGTATCATCTCCATGGTGATATCTTCATTGAATCCCAATATCAAAGCACCTCTGCGTCCCAGCTTAGACTTTATTGGGGGAACAAGGTTGCAACTTGTCCGAGACTGTGGTAAACCTGGTAACTGTGATCAGCCTATAGATATCAATGTTGTGCGAGAAGTGGCTAAATCTCAGGGACTGGGAGATAGTAGCATTCAGTTAATTTCTGAAAATGGCCAAGAAAATGGCATCACTATTCGCAGCAAAAAACTCGAAGCCGAACAAAAATCAAATTTGCAAAATGCGTTAAGTGAAAAAATTGGGGCTTTTGACCCGAAAAAAAATCTAGATGACTCTGTTGGTGCGACATTAGGAAAAGAGTTATTTACTTCTGGGGTTTTAGCTTTAATAGTTTCCTTTATTGGGATTACTATCTACATGGCTTTCCGGTTTCAGTGGGACTATGCTTTGTTAGCTATTGTGGCGTTGTTTCACGATATTCTGATCACCATTGGGGTTTTTTCAATTTTAGGCTTAGTTTTTGGTGTTGAAGTAGATAGCCTTTTTATTGTGGCTTTGCTAACTATCACAGGTTTTTCAGTTAATGATACTGTTGTGATTTATGACCGGATTCGGGAAACTATTAAACTTCATCCCGAACAACCGATTGCTGAGGTTGTTGATGATGCCGTTAACCAAACTTTATCTAGGTCAATCAACACAACTTTAACAGTTCTATTGACATTATCTGCTATTTTCTTTTTTGGTGGAGAAACTCTCCATTATTTCTCTCTAGCCTTAATTGTCGGCTTTCTAATGGGGGCTTATTCTAGTATTTTCATCGCTAGTACACTCCTTATTTGGTGGAGAGAACGGAGTGAGAATTATCCAGTTGAAACCCCTATAAGTTCCCCAGAAATTTAAATTCATGAATGGGTGATTGGTGATTGGTAATTATTAATTACTACCCAATTCCCAGAATTTAAAAAAGTTGAAAATCCCAGAAAGGTTTCTGAATTTGGAATTAATTTCTTATCTATGGATAACCCCGAAGAATCACAAATTGAGTCGGACTCATTAGTATTAGATCCTATTTTTGTTGAACAAATACAAAAATTACATAGACTGACAGTATACGGAAGGTGGTTATTTTCTATCTGTTTATGGTTAATAATTGCCCCTTTGTGCTTGTGGGATTTACGAGTTGAAATTTCTTTACTGCAACAATATTTTACTTGGGTAGGATTACGATATGCACTAATTTTTCATTCTCTATCCACTCTTGCTTTAAGTTTATGTATTGCCATGACAACTTCTGTTTTAGTGTGGCAAAGTCGCAATATTCTTTGGGGATTACCATTAGAAGAACAGGAAAATTTAAAAAAGCAAGTTTATCGAATTCGTCAACAAGGATCTTCTCACCCTCTATGGAAGTGGGTATGTGAAAATAACCCACCAAAATAATCAATTACCGTGATTAATAACTATTAGTGAACCCTTCTCTTCTTTCTTCGTGTTCTTCGTCCCTTCGTGGTTCAGTACGGGCGTATAGCAATACGCCCCTACTGACTCTGTGACTCCTATCCTTCACGAAAAGACTTATTTAGCAAACCCTATGTTAAAATCAGAAGCACAATGGCTGGGAAAAATGATTTATTCCCTAGATGAAAATACCGTATTTCCTTTGTTAAACCTTGGTAGTTCTAGCGAGAAATTTCGAGAACAGGAGCAACCATGGATACATGAATTTCTATTTAAACCTGCTAAAATTAATGGTAATTTAGTAATTCATGCTGATTTAAAACAGGATACTGGTATTAACTTAATAGGAGATTTAAACGATCCACAGTTTTTACAAACTATTTCTGAATTAAATATTAAATCAGTTATTTGTTCTAATTTACTAGAACATATTCTTAATAAAGCAGAAATTTGTCAAAATATTAGTTCTATTATTCCTGTCAATGGTTATTTATTTCTCACAGTTCCTTATCAATTTCCTTTACATTTAGATCCCATTGATACTTTATTTCGTCCCAATATTGAGCAATTGTGTGAACTTTTCCCTGATTTAGAAATAGTCAATGCAGAAATTATTTCTGGGGGAAAATTATATAAATGCACATCTATTCCACCTATTTTATATGTAATGCTGATGATTATAAGGTTACTATTACCCATGTATCAACCACTACGATGGCTAAATTCGTTACGCTATAGTTTATGGTTATTTAGAAATATTTCTGTTACTTGTGTGGTTTTGAAAAAAACTGAGAAACCCAACCTCCAAACTCCCTCCCCACCAAGAATGCCAGGGTAATCTACTCTTAGGGATAACTAATTATGACTGCATAAAATGCTTTGGAATTAGCTAAACAAAGTGATACTCAAACTATTACTACCGTAATGAGCGATCGCTAACTAAGGAGAGATAGGGTTTTATTGCGTGATGGTATTCGTACTGTTAGGTTTGATGCTAGTGAGTGATATAATCGTCCTATGGATGTTGTTACAGAGTTTTTAAATTTGTTTTAATCGCCAGGATTTTATGCTTTTAAACAACTATATAAAATCTCTTTCCATCTTGGTATATCAATTTCCCAAACCACAGTTATATTTGGTTGTTTGTCAAGAACACCTAATTGATCAACCACTGTCATCCCACGAGTTAAATCACTTATTGTTTCTACATCCACAAAATATTTTCCTTGACGGGTAACAATGGCTGGATCAAGAGCAACTGCCATTGCTACTGGATCTGCTAGTGTTAATCCCATAGCTCCTTGCAGATTGATAGAAGCTTCAATAGCAACTCGATTGCTATTCACTGCTAAAAGTGACTTCTGTGTTCCGAAAGCCGCAATCATATCAATTTCAGTTGAGGTTAACGCAGCAGCATATCGGCTAAGTTCCCAACCAACCATTTCCATCGGCATTCCGCTATGAAAAACTACCTTTGCTGCTTCTGGATCTACCCAAATATTGTACTCGGCAGCAGGTGTAACATTGCCCACCGTATTGGCAGCCCCACCCATGACTACACAGCGATGAACGAGAGAAGCTATTTCAGGAGCGCGACTTAATGCGATAGCGATATTTGTCAGAGGTCCTAAAGTGACGAGGGTAATTTCACCAGGATAAGTTTTTAGTAAATCTATGATTGCATCAGTTGCATCTGACAGTTGAGGTTTGAGATGTGAATCAGGATAATACATATTTCCCATGCCATCTTTACCATGAAACCATTCAGCATAATTACTTTCTCTGAGAATTGGTTTTTTGCATCCAACATACACAGGTGTACTAGCTTTACAAGTTTCTAAAGTGTAAAGTGCATTTTTCAACCCCTGTTCAACAGGGACATTTCCATTAACAATTGTGATGCCAACAACTTCCACATCTGTCCACGAATGAGCCATCATAATTGCCACCGCATCATCAGAAGCAGTATCTGTATCAATTAGTAGTTTACGCATAAAATGTAACTTTCCTTATAGTAGGGAAGGGGGATTTTAAAGCCTCTCTCCTTATAGGGAAGAGGTTTACAAGAGGGGTTAATTTATACCTTGAAAACTTTTAAAACATCCTCTAACGCACCCTCCAAATACTAGAATTTTAAAATAGGATCTTGACTGTTGCATATCTATATACATAATTACTATTTTTGGGGAAAATATGCCATAACAGAAACGAAGATACTCCGATAATTGGGTGTTTATAGATGAAATATTCTCAGATTCAATTTAGCCACAGCCTTGCGGATATTGATCTTTACCAAGTCCAAGAACTGTTTAATCGGGTTGCTTTTTGGGCAAAAGGACGCAGTATTAAGGATTGGAGTATAGCGATTGCTAACAGTGAACCTGTAATTTCTATCTGGGATAGGGAGTTATTAATTGGTTTTGCCAGAGCAACTTCTGATGGCATCTATCGCGCTACAATTTGGGATGTTGTCATTCATCCAGAATATCAAGGTAAGGGACTGGGCAGCAAGTTGGTAGAAACGGTTTTAAGTCATCCCCGGATGCAAAAGGTAGAGCGTGTATATTTGATGACAACTCACCAACAGGAATTTTATGGAAAGATTGGTTTTCAAGCAAATAACACGACGACAATGGTTTTAAACAATCAGTCTAATTTTGATGCTTTTATGACTGAGGAGATTTGTTTGCAACAGTCTCTATAGGCATGGATATTTGCAGTCTAGTTAACTGTGGTGTGTCTTCTTTGTTAGTGGGGAAAGGCAAAATTTCTAACTTTCCTCCCATTAATTCTACTAAACTTTGATTAATTGCCAGTTTCATTTCTGCTGACAAAACTATATTTTTCTGATTTGTTTGATGTTCCGATTTCATCAAATCTATAGGTTCACTTATAATTACTGTCTCAGTCGGTACGTCTAACCAAATATTTGCATAATTACCTGTTAATGATAAATTGCTAGAAAGATAAATATTGCCTTCTTCCATTTTATCAATTGTGGTATTTATCAAATTTATTAATACTTGTTTGAGCCAATGGTAATCCGCTAAAATGTGAATTTGTGAATCTGACGGTGAGAGAATGAAAGGATAATTACGGTTGACTGCTAATAGATAAGTTAAGTTATAAATTTCTTGGATAAATTCACTTAATTGTAAAGTCTGAATATCTAATTTATTTCTACCAGATTCGATTTTAGAAACATTCAGAATTTCATCAATTAGTTTTAATAATTTTAGTGATTTTTGGTGAGCTTGTTCGACAAATTCTCGCTCTTCTTCGGGATTTTCACATAAATCTGCCAAAATCAATTGATGTAATCCTATGATACTACTTAATGGCGATCGCAATTCATGACTAATTCTAGCTAAAAAACCCGCTTGAAACTGGCTCATTTCTCGCGCTTGATGATATGCGAGTTGAGTTTGCTGCAATTCTTGTAAAAGTAGGTTTTCTTGCTGTTGTGGCACATTTTCGATGGAAATGGATGGAGATTTAACGGACTGTAGGAATAATTTACAAAAACCTATTCCTAATCCTACTCCTGCTCCTAAATATAGCCAGTTACTAAAGTTCATCATTATCTAATTTAATACTACCTTGTCTTAAAATATGCCAGTTATTTCCTGTCCATTTAGCAACGGTGGAAGGTATTCCCAAACCCTGGTATTCTGTTGATTCTAATGTTAAAACCTCTGGAAATTGAGCTTTTATTGCTGCTTTGGTTTCTAATGCTGGTTGACCTGATAAATTAGCGCTGGTTGTAGCCATTGGACCTGTTTGCGCTAAAATAGTTTGAGCAATTGGATTATTTGGGACTCTAATACCAATAGTGTTAGGATTATGGGGATTCATGACTTGAGGAATTTTATCACTAGCTGGTAATACTAAGGTTAATGCACCTGGCCAGTATTGATTAACAATTTTTTGCCAAATTTGATATTCTATTTCGCTACCTTGAACATAATCCCATAAATCTTCGGCTTTGGCTGCCATTAAAATCAAGGGTTTATCGAAACTGCGTTGTTTTGCAGCATAAATTAATTCTGCTTGTGCGGGTATGGTAGCTAATGCGGGGACGGTATCTGTGGGAAAACTGATGAGTTTTCCAGTTTTTGCAGCTTCTATCAGTCCTGATAATGAAAGGTTCATAAAGATGGTTTTTCTGCTGGTGTTTTGAACTGGGGATGATTTTTTTGATAAAATAAAAATATTCGTAAAAAACAAAATAATGAATATTCAAATTCAATTTTTGCTAAACCCTTAATTGACAAAACTCAAGAGTCGTCATTATACGAAAAAATAGAATTATTGCCTATGTTTAAATCAGGGTAGTGAGTAGTCAGTTCGTCTGTTATATGGTAATAATATTTATCTATAGGAAATTCAACAATTTTATGGCGTATTAAAATAGTCAAGAAATATTGAAACAATGAAAGACTCCGGGGAATTTGTGCAAATGATGTTGCTTGAACTTCTGTTTTAATAACATTAATAATTTTTTGAATTTCTTGGTTATTTATTTCCTTATTTGTAGTAATTACAAGCCGATATAAGTTATCACAAAAACGGTTCATGTCTTTTGGTTTTAGTTCATTAGGAAGTTTACCTATTTCAAACAGATTTTTAATCTCACGCGCTAATTTATTTTTGATTTTTATTTCAGGATAATCATTTTCTTGGATAATAGCAGAGGTTTGTTCAAAAGCCAGAATTAGGGTATCCAGTTGTTCAACATTAGCTTTAATTTGTGCTGCTAAACGTAATCTTTTCCAATCAATCTCAGGACTTTTATATACTAAATCATGAGTTGAAACTGCCCAAGCGTGTTCAAAAGAACTTTTAACCTGAATTTCAAAGGTGATATTATAAATATTTAATTCATTATTTAAATCTATGCTATCTTCTTTTTTTAGTTGAGTATAAATTCTTGTTGAGTCAAATTTAAAAGTATCAGGAGATTTTTTATGTTGTCCTCGTTTAATTATGCGTGGTTTAGGTTTAATTTCAAAAACATCTTGACAAAATTTTATCACTTCTTCTTCATGCGATAAGGTTGGTATAATAATTGTGCAAGCAAATAAATCATCTAAATCTGACCAGCTTTTAAATCTGCCTGTTTCAATTTTCTCCGCTAGAGATTCAATACTTTTTATCCGTGACGAAAAAGCATATCCTTTGTTTTCACAGAGGTTTATTAAGGTGGATTTTACCCTTTCAGCAACTACTTTCACAAAAGGCAGATATTCATTATATTTGCGCTCTAATATAGAGGGATAGATCATATATTTAATTTTGTAAATTAATTAAAACTTCCCTGAATTACAGATTTCATAATTCTAATTCTAGTTTTTCTAGTACCTGAATCTGTAAATGACTGTTTAACTGCTTTGTAGTAATCTAGTGCATTTCTGTTATAATCGTCTAGTGAATCTCTAGACACATTTTCTAATTCTTTATCTTCAACTACTTCTAAAAAACTCTTAATTCTTTCACCAATTTCTTTAGTTATATTGAGTTCATTTTCACGATTTAACTCAGCAACAGCACCAAATAAAGAATAAAAATCAGCTTGATTTTTTAATCTGGTTTTAGATAAATTTATATCTTGTGATAATTCTAATATCTTTTTAATAGATTCGATGGTATGACGAAATTCATTTTCAATATTATCTTTATCTTCCCAATCAATATCTCTATCACTAAATGATTTATCAAGATATTCTTGACTATAAGCCCTCACACCTTCTTCTACAAAAAGTAATAGTTGTGCAACCATTTCCACATCTTTCATTTGCTTTTTTGTTCTTTGATCAATAGTCGGAAAATTGCCCCCTAAATATTCAAACATCCATATAGTCAAATCTTCTACAGCAGTAATAAAAACTCCATTAAATTTGGCATGACGAAGTTCTTGAAGGGTCAGCTTAATTACATTGCGATTAATCCGATCAAAGATATTACCAATAATTTTTTCATCAGATGATGGTAAATATTCAATAGCGAACTGATATTTCCAGAAATTCTGTTTATCATCAACATCTAAATCTTTAAAGTATTTACCACGCAATCTTGAAATCGTAGCATTTTCATATACAGGAAATTCATTATTAGCGAATTCAAACAAAGTAGATAATCTTTGTTTACCATCTACTATACTAATTTTAGATACTCCTTCAGGTGTAATCTCTTGATAGATAAATATAGCAGGTGCTGGATAACCGTTAAGTACAGTATCAATAAAGTAGTCTTTATAGTCTTGATTCCAAACACTACGTCTTTGATAAGGTGGATCAAGTTCAATGAGTTTTCTGGTATGGAGATCCCAAAACCAAGAAATAGTTTGAAAATTAATTGTTCTGTTCATAGAATTACCTACGTTAAAAATTTGTAAATTGGAATCTAGTATGATTATACAATTAGGAGTTATAGCGATAGCGAAGCGCTGCTGCAAGCAGATCGCTATTTTATTAGCTAGAGTAACTTAAATTTTGCAAAATTCAGATACCTACAGTATTTATTTTTACAAATCCTGTTGTCATTACTTGCTGCTCTAACCTGTTGCCACAGACTATAAAAGAGATTATATTTATCTAAATTAGATGAGCAAAGGTTCATAAGGATGGTTTTTCTGTTGGTGTTTTTTGAGATGAATGATTTTGGGGAAATAAACCACGAAGGCACGAAGAGCGCGAAGGGAAGAAAAGAAGAGAGAAAAGAGTTATTTTTAATTTATTGGTAAGTCGCGCAGGTAGTAAAAGCGATCTTTTTTCCAATAATCTTCTTTAATTCTTCCCAAGTATCCTGTTAATGGTGATGATAGTTCTATGAGAATATCGTATAATTCTCTATCTTCTAAGTTTTGAGGTGGGTTAGAAGTTACATATACGGCATGAAGAGCTTCTACTCCAATCCGTTCATTTTTTGAAACTTGTAAGTAATTTTTCAAAACTTGGATAATGTGCGATCGCAATTTTATCTCTTTTTCTATTTTATCAATATATTCATTAATTTTATCATCTATTTGTCCCGGTTCTAAATATTGTTTTAATTCAATTAAATTTATTGCACCTGGATATTTTGCTTTGAGTTCAACTAATTTTTGTAATGTCATGGCTTTAATAATACTTACTTTCCATTCTTTTGATGATTTTAGATTATCTGAGGTAGCGTTACCTGGTCCTATTACTAATTTTGGTGAATTCAGAAATTTATCTGCACCTAAGTGCATTCCACCTAATTTAATTAATTCCTCAACCGTACCACTAGGAATACTTTTACCTGCTTTACATTCACACACTAAAGGATAAGGTTGTGAACAATATAAATCTAAACCTCCTGCACCTCCTTTATAAGCAGTTTCAACTTTAAATCCTAAAAATTCCAGACTTTGACGGGAGATATTTTCAAAGTCTGTACCGGCTTGATAGTTGCTTTTTTTCTCTTCTAGTTCTATGCTTCTATCTCCTAAAGTTGTAATTGTTTTTATCCAAGCTAAATCAGCATCTATTGTATTTGTAGTTGGTTCATTACTCCAACCTAAAAATATTTTGATTTCATTTTCTAATTGTTGTGCTGCTGGGTTATTATTTGCTATTTGTGATAATGCACTTTGTAATTCTTCCAATTCAGGATGTAAGGGAGGTTGGAGGTTTTCTAATTGATATTTACGTTGAATAAATATCTGATTACTTAATACAGGTTTATCTTCAGAAGCGGAAATATTAGGTAAACTTACAAATTTACCTAATTTATCTTGAATATTAGGAATTGCTGGAATTTCTAAAGGTTTTTCTAAATGATAGACTCGCAAATAAGCCAGGAAAAAATGCGGATGTTTTTGTAATATTTCCTCAAATCGTTCTGGTTTCCAAATTGTTAATTGAGATAAAATATCTAATGGTTTATTTTTATCTAGAATTTGGCAAAGTTCACATTTAGCCCAAGCTTTAATTGAAAGCACATTTACTGAAGTTTCAACAGGATAAAGAGCAAATTTTTGCCCAGGAGTCAGCAATTTATGAGGAATTGCGGCAATAATACGCCCTTGTATTAAAGCTTCAAGATCGGAGGCGGGTAGACATAATGCGTTATAAATTGAAACCGATTTATTCATAATTAATTAACCAAATAAATCACTCAAATTATCTTCATCATTAACATCAGGTATAGTATCATCTTCATCATCAAATAATCCTCCCAGACCATCATCAACATCAGGCATATTACCAGATGGATCACTTAAAATTTCTCTTAATAACAGATTATCAAATGTAATCTTATTCTTCGAGATAAAATCAAAAATCTGTTCTTCTGTTAGTTTATAATTTTGTCGCTTTTGATAAATAGCTAATATAGCTACAAGTGGGCGAATTTGATCTTCTATTAAATCTACATTTTCTCCCCCTTTATGTAAAATCAACTCATTCAGCAAACTATATGTTGCTGCTGTTTTTTTCATTTGTTTTATTTTGAATTGAGAACGCACTAAACAACCACGTGTTAAATCAAAAGTATGATAGTCATTTAACCGTTTTAAACAAGCATTTAATGTAAATTGAGAATCTTGGACAACTGCTACACCAATTTTTACTTCTTTACCATTTTCATTACCAATAATTTTAAAATTGATAAAGTTGCTATTTTTTGCTTTAGGTTTGATATCGTTGGTAATTTCTTCAATCATTACGCATTCTATTGTCTGTCCTTTTAAAGTGTTAAAGCCAAAATAAAGAGCTTCAGCTATGAGACAACCATCCTCTATATATTCTTCAATCTTGACTTCACTTTCCCTTGTAAATGCTAGTTCAAACCTCTCAAATGGGTCATTAGAAAGTTGCTCCTCTTCAACCTTGAAATTATCTGCACACCATCGCAAAGCTTCTCTAACAGTTGGTTTGTTTTTACCGTATTCTCTCAGATTACTTTCTTCAAATGGGTAAAGTGGATGGGGAGGAATGAAGTTTTTTAAAGTGTAATAGTCTCTTAGCCAAACAGTTGCCAACTGTACCATATAATCAGCACTAACAGGTTTTAAATCTATCGGTTTTCGTTGTGTAAATTTAGAAATTCTATCAGGCGTACCACCTTGAATGGAATTTACTTTATCTCTCCATGTTTCTGGTAACATAACTGTCAGAATAACCACACCTTGACTAAGGGCTGAATTCTCCAAAGTATCATGGAGAATTTTCACGAAATTAGCAATTATACTTTCTGTGGGAAACCCATCGTCAGTAGAGTTATTTTTAACATCTATTTCATCAAAACAAATAACAATTGAATTGTAATAACCAACTAAATTCAAAATTTGTTGAATATTTTTAAGAGCTTCTGCTTCTCTATCTTGATTTGTTTTACTAGGATTAGGTAATCCCAACTCATCAGCATTCGATTGGGCTAATTCTTCTCCAGATAGCCATTTAATTGCATAAGGGACTTGAGTTTCTGAAAGTGTCCACAGAATAGCACGAAGAACATAAGGATCTGCATCAGATTTATGTTTAATAACCTGTTTTTGCAGATTATTTATTACGTCTTTATTTTTTTTATAAGCTTTGTCAAATTTCTTGACTAACTCTGCTGGAGTAAAAGCTTTTTCTCTGCCTTCATTTGCCATAGCTGCGGCAATTTCTTGCCATTGCATGACTTCTTGACTACCAGTTTTACTCAGACTATCTGCTAAAGTTTGCTGGAATTGGTACTTAACAAAATTTAAGTCTGTATAGTTATTACCACCTGCATAAACAAATAAAGCACCACCCACTTTTTCTAGTTCATGACGAATGCGACTCAAAAGATGGGTTTTACCAACTCCTTGTTGTGCAGTAATAGCAATTGAAGTCACTTTATCTTGACTAGATTTACTTTTTTTGACAAATTCAATGGCTTGAAAAACTTTATTAGAAGCATGAGCATTTAATGTGGGTACGTCGGGGACTCCTTTTCCCCAAACATCCTGTTCTTTAACAATCCCCGCGTTAGTAAATGGATTATGACTATTAATGGCGGTGTTAACTGCTTCTATGGGAGAAATAGGGCTATTTGTCATGGTAATTTTTCAGGTGTAAGGAACGAAAAAGGTTGTAGATAATCTGATTAAACCAAGCGTTTTGCATAAGAACGCAGTTGTGTACCTGGGATGGAAATTGAATCTTCCCGTTTATCAGTGGTAAAGTCCGGTATTTCTCCAGCAATTAGTTGCAAAATATCATCAGCTTGCATTTCTACTAGCCATGTATTGAATTTTTCACGGCTGACTTGTTCACCTATTTCCCTTCTAATACGATAAATAGGCACTAAATCATCTAGGTTATAGTCCCTATTCAACTTGTCATACACAGCCAACGCGACAGACTTAAACTTCTCATAAGAACCAATCACCTCACCACTAGAAACAACCGGCGCAGCTATCACAATATTAATCTGACTTATCCACCGCAACAACGCATTAGCCGCCCAAGTGCCAACAATAGTTCCCTCAAACTTAAACTCACTACTCCGCAAACCCTCACCCAGCACATCTAAACCTATTGGTGACGTGAGAGTATAACTAATGTTTTTACCCTTCTTGGATAGAGCGATCGCTCCCTGTGCGACCAAATTCTCTATAATCTCCTCATAATCGCCCTTCTTCTGACCCTTGGATACTACCCGCTTCGTCAATTTACCCTTAGCGGCCTTCTGCTCACTTCCTGCCAAATCCCACAACGCAAGCAGCAAGCGAGTTTGAGCGTATAAAATATGTAAATTCTTTTGTTCGGCGTTCATATTCAGTATCCTAATTAACTAAAAGATATTATAAGTATTTTATTTGTTACTTGGACAAAGTTTCAACAATATTGACTATTTTGATATAAATAAGACAAAAATCAATATTTTTTTAGAGACAATTATCAGATTTTTATATTTTTACTTAACAGAAAACTACTGATAACAAAAATAAATCAATATTCATAATTTATACCGCAAATACCCTGAGCCAAAAAACTGAATTGCATATTTCCTCAGAGGTAAATAAGTAATCTTCGCTTATATCAGCAGCAAGATGGAAGACTAACAAAAATAGTTCATGATTACATACAAATACTAGACCCATATTTTTCTAGGTACAAAAAAACAACCAAAAGCCCAACTCTATCTTTGCATTAGTACGGAGATTAAAAAGTCGTAAATAATGGGAATAAAAAATGCAGACTATATATAAAGAGCGTAAATTCGGATTACGCGTGCAAGCAATACTGTTGTCAACATTACTCTCAGTTCTTTTATTAACGGGCTGTGGTGGTGGTTCTCGAAACGCATCAGTACCACCACCTGTTGATGATACAGCAGGAAGAAACATGAGCGATCGCTCTTTAGTTAATCAACCTGAAGCTAAAAAAGGCTTATCCACAGGTCAGAAGTTTGCACTTTTAGGAGGAGCAGCAGCGCTTTACTATCTCTATAACAAACAAAAAAACGCTCAAGGGACAGGAGAGAAAGGCAAATATTACCTCTCTAAAAATGGGCGCGTGTATTACCGCGACGAGCAAAAACGCGCTCACTGGGTAACTCCCCCTCCTGGTGGTATTCGTGTTCCTGAATCAGAAGCACAACGGTATAGTGACTTTCAAGGCTATAACGGACGCACCACAGGTCGGGATCTCACTCAAGTACCAGATGCACGACAATAAGGAGACAGATCATGGTTAACGAATTTTTGCAAAAAGCGAAAGATTTTTTGGTAGGGTTGGGCGATAAACGAGATGAAGAAGTGATACATCCAGCTACGGAAGACTCCTTCGGTGAAGCCGGCAACCAAGGGAACTTTGGCAATGTTCGTCCCGCTAGTGAAGACCCCTATGGCGACCCCGCTGACGAAGAAAATTAACTTTTGACATTTGGTGGGAAAGAATGTAGAGACGCTATCCAATCTTGTGGGATGGGCATCCTGCCCGTCCTGATATTATTAGCAGGGCCAGATGCCTGCACCACAAGAAATTTTGGGATATTTTTTTATTTGGAAGTCTCCAAAATTTCCAACGCCCTAGTAATATTTTCTCTCACCGACTCCGCTGAAGTCTGCAAAGCTGCTCTTTCTTGGTCATTAATACTCACTTCCACAATTTTTTTAATGCCCTCATTTCCTAAGAAACAAGGAACACCAATTACCACATCATTTAAACCATATTCCCCTTGCAGATAAGCCGCCATTGGTAACAACCGCGATTCATTTAATAATATTGACTGCACCATCATACAAGTTGCTGAAGCCGGAGCAAAAAACGCCCCCCCAGTTTGCATTAACTCCACAATTTCTGCGCCACCATTGCGAGTTCTAGCGACTAAATTATCAATAGTTTCTTGACTTAATAATTCTGTAATCGGAATCCCATTTACTGTGGCATAGCGCGATAAAGGAACCATCAAATCACCATGACTTCCTAACACCATCGCTTTGACATCTGCTGGTAAAACTCCTAATTCTAAAGCCACAAAAGTTTCAAATCTAGCAGAATCTAAAACCCCAGCCATACCCATAACTCGACTTTTTGGTAAACCCGTAGTTTGCCAAGTTAAATAAGTCATCACATCCAAAGGATTTGTCACTACTATAAAAATAGCATTGGGAGAATGAGCGATCGCATTTTTTACCGCATTTACCACAATATTGGCATTGACTTTCAGCAAATCATCCCGACTCATACCTGGTTTGCGGGGAAAACCTGCCGTAATCACCACAATATTTGAATTAGCCGTATCTGCATAATTAATAGTCCCGCTAATTTGCCGATTATGGGACTCAATTCCCCGCGCTTCCAGCAAATCTAAAGCCAAACCTTGAGGCATCCCGGCAACAATATCCAACAATACCACATCAGCCAGATTTTTCTCCGCAATGCGTTGGGCTAAAGTGCTACCAACTCTACCCGCACCCACAATAGTCACACGGGGAGAATTATAAACAATTGGGGAATACGACATAATTTTTCTATAATTGCGATTCTTCAATCATAGTCCGGTGGGTTAGTGACAATTTAACCCACCATGTTGTTTAAAGCACAACTAGCAATTAAGCAAACGCTTCCAACTGTTCTAACTTTAACCAAATATTTGGCGTTGGCACTTGTCCAAACTTGACCAAAGCATAATCACCCTTGATATCCACAATTTCCCCTTGAGTTTCAAACAAATAACTAGGAAAACGGGAATCACTAGCTTTAGCTTCTAGACTATTTTCCAACTTCTCCCGAATAGCCCGCACCATATTTCCTTTTTTAACAGCCATAATTTCCCCTCGTTCTCAAATAAATGCTTGTAATCAGAATTTTATCTTAGTACCCAGACACAAAAGCATAATTTCTTTCCTGAAAACAAATAACCGTCTACTTTCCTTGTAAGCGGTTGCAGAGAAAATTCTATATTATTATTACCTAGTTCTTCCTTATCGGTTTCATTATAACAAATTTCTAAGCAATTGTCAACCCCCTAATACTCTATTTTCGCGCTTAATTTATTTACAAATTCTGTGAGAGGTTGCTGATTTTTCTATCCATTACTAGACAAACTTAGCTATTGACATTACCGGATGCTCTGATAAATGTTGGGTTTCCTCACGTCAACCCAACCTACGATTAGTTGACATCCTCCCCACCCTACTCCGTAGAGGGTGGGGATTCCAAAGATCGCTCTTTGGGTTTCCTCTTTCCACGAGTTGACTTGCTTGAAGGAGTTACCTCACTCAAGTATTGGTCAGTCTCTCCCGAGGCGTTAGTTCCGGTGTGACCCACCGTACTTAGACCTTTTTCTAGTATGTTCCGCGCTGCGTTCCCATCGCGATCTTGTGTATGTCCACAATGGGGGCATATATGGGTTCTAGTGCTAAGGGTTTTCTGAACCACTTGCCCACAATTTGAGCAGTTTTGTGAGGTGAAGTGGGGCGGCACGGCAACAGTTACCACGCCAAACACTTTACCAAAATACTCAACCCATTCACGGAACAACGACCATGACGCATCATTAATTGATTTTGCCAAGCGACGATTCTTGACCATATTCCGCACCATCAAATCTTCATACGCCACGAGGTCGTT
>JAKOGY010000062.1 GCA_028658405.1 Dolichospermum sp. ST_sed8
AGCGGATATTATTCGAGCAGTTGTCTTTACAACTATTCGATTAAGAATCCCCGTGTCTTTAGACCGGGGAGTGTCAAATTATTAGCTTGTTGCTGAATAGCGTTAGCGAAGCTGACCGAAGGTATCGCTATTTTATCACTTAGTTCCAGAGTTAGAATTTGGCTCATAATAGGATACTCAAGAATTAATGTTATTATAACATTGATTGCGTACAGCGGAAAAAGCCAAAGAAAAAATCACGGTGGAAATTATTAACGATTTAATATGCGAATTTCCATTAAATTAAGAGATAAAGAGGTATAACTGACAATCATCATGGTATAATCGTGAATGATAATTCACACCATAAGACTTATGCTAAAAACGGTCGAAGGTATTTATCGAAACGGGCAAATTGAATTTACCGAACTCCCTGAAGATGTTAACAATAGCACCCAAGTTCTCATTACTTTTCTCGATCCTAATCAAATCGATCCTCTCAAACTACGCCAATTAATTGAGCATTTGGAAACAATTGCTGGGATTCAGCAGGGTTTTGAAGAACTTAACGCTGGTAAAACTCGCCCTATTGGAGATTTTATCCAAAAAATGCAAGAGAAATATGACATTTCAAGTTGAGATTACTCCAATTGCTGAAAATCAGATTGAGCAAGCCTATCGCTGGTATCAAGAACGTAATCCTGAATTTGCCGATATTTGGTTTCGGGGATTGATGAATACTATTGCTACTTTGCAAGAAAAGCCCCAGCGTTGTGTTTTGGCAGTTGAACATGAGATTTTTCCAGAAGAGGTTCGTCAATTGCTTTATGGCAAATCTAAGAATATTTACAGAGTTCTATTTACAATTCGAGACACGATAGTATCTGTTTTATATGTTCGTCATGCTGCTCAATCACCTATGACTGTGGATGATTTAGAAGATTGAGTTTAGCATTGTTCTAATTAAATAATGTCCGATTCTACCTGTTTAATTACTTCTAAAGGTAACTCTAGCACCTCTGCAATTTGCTCATCATTTAAGCCAAAATACCGTAATTTATCAATTTTTTCTATCTGAGTTTTATTATTTTTACGTTGCTTCAATTTAGAATTACTAGAATTATTTTTATCTAATTTAGTTTTAGGTTGTTTACAACTAACTTTTATATTGCCTTTTCCAAATATATTATTACTATGATTATCACCCAAAGAAATATTCACATTTCCCTGTCGTTCTAGAACAGATTTCAGATTACTTTTATCAACTGGTTCATCAAAAATATCAGATAACATTTTTAAAAGTTCGTAACCTACATCCTTTGCATGACCCGCGCTACAGCCACAATTTTCGGCAATATCAGCATACTTTTGATACTTTAGTGTCCCCTCAATAACTCCACGTTGCAAGTCATTGAGATGATTGCCTGTGTTGAGATAAACAGCCTCATCCACAAGTTGTAGTAGTTCCTGAACCTGCATAGTTAGAAATGTAACGCGACACAAGTAATGATAGCAGACTTTATCCGTATTTTTCAGACTTTTTCCGTCTGTTTGTAATTTTTTTTTGCAATCCGCTTTTTTCCGCTTTTCAGAGTTGAGTAAGTGGTGTAGAGATATTAGAGTTCAGTATTCACAAAATATAACTCAGAAATAGCTATGAAAGTAGATGTAAAATGGTGGGTTGGTACTATTATAGCGTTGTTTGGTACAGTTGCAGCGATAGCTGCTTTCCCAGAGGGAAGATGTTTATTACGTTTAGAGCGTAAATGTCGATTAGATTATTCTCACTTAGAAAAATATTTGAAGAAAGGACAGCAAGAATGGAAACAAGCTGAACAAGAAACCACAAAGATTTTACTTCAAGCAGCTGAAGCTGAAAAAGAGCAAAAATTTGATAAACAAAGCTGGGTAAATATTGATTGTTCAGTTTTAAAAAAAATCAATAACTACTGGGAAACTAGTAATGACCAGTTTGGTTTCAAAAAACAGAGGGAGATTTGGGAAAAGAACAAAGATAATTTTCCAAATAACGTTGGTTGGAGACAGGGAGAAAATTGGTTAAATTATCCTCAAGATATTATAGAAAATAATACTACCCCTGGTCACTTTCCAGCATGGACTGGGTTGAATGGTAGTGGGGATGTAAATGCTGGACCTAAACGTTTCAAGGAATGCTCACTTTAGCATTTGAGATGATTCAATGTAGTAATAGAAAGGATTTTTAGGTACAACAGCTAATGAAAAAGTAGAATAATGTGAATTTATTGTAACCTACCATTAACTAATGATGCTGGGTTACAACATTACTAACCCATCCTACAGTTATAATTGCTATCTCTGGATGTAAAATAGCTGAAAATATGACATAATTGAAAATATAATTAAGCTAACAAGGATTATTAATAATGACCATAGTTAACTTACAAATTCCCTTTGAATCATTAATTGCGGCAATTTCATCTCTCGACTTACAAGAAAAGCATAAACTTTTGGAATTTCTAGAAGAACAACTTTTAGAAGATGAAGAAGATTTAATGGAACAAAATCCTCAAATTATCTCCGAAATTGCAGAAGCTCGTCAAGCTTATCAAAATGGCGACTATCAAACAATTCAAGAATATATTGCTAATCAGACTCCTCAAATCTCATGAGCTATGAAGTTATTATCCCCAAACCAGTGCAGAAACAACTGAAAAATTTACCACCAACCATAAATGAGCGAGTTTTCGCAAGAGTCAGATCCCTGACTTCTTAGAGAAGTCGGGGATCTTGTTATTCAGTTAACACCCTAAAGATGTTTATAAAAAATGAACTTATGTTATCAGATTTTCTCGAAGATTTAAAAAGTGCTGACTTAGTTGGTATTTCTTTAAATCCTCAAAACCTGGGATTACGTCTTGACTTTACTTTCGGTCCTGAAGCCGATGATGTAGCCATTGAATTTTACCAAATTATTCACCTGGTTTTTTCTCAACCTCTAAATGCAAATGATGAAGATATCTGTTTTTGGGTAGGAGAAGTTGAACTCAAAAAAATTGAAAATGATATCCAGGAATTTTTATCATCCTATCCATTTATCAATCAAACTGGAATAATTAACACCAATTTACAATCGCTAATTTATTTTCATTTGGAAGGAGATATTTGTTTAGAGGTTGTTTGTAGAAATTATAAAACTTTCCAACAAGTCAAAAATTAAATAATTTTCTAAATCACATCCACGCGATTAATTTGCTCTTTTACTGCTCATACGCCCCCAACCCCGAAATGTCCCGCCCCTGCGCCATCAAATCACCCATAAAATGCTAACTCCCTAGCTCCAACGGATTGTGGATCACCAAACCCTCTATCCACTCAAAATCTTTTGTATTTGCCGTTGCTAACGGTAGATCAGAATCTAAACAGGTTGCAGCAATTAGGGCATCACCTACGGACATTTTTCGCTGTTGGCGCAAAGCAACCGCAATTTCAAGCGTAACTTTATTGATCATCAAAATATCCAAGTTATCTAAAATCGCCATGATGGCCTGTTTTTCAGCCTCACCTAAACGATGGTAGCCCAATGTTTCCAAACGACTAATCGCAGAATAATGCGTGGCATAATTCACCAACCAGCTACGCAACTGTGTATATGGCGGCTGAGTGGCATAAATAATCAAATTGCTATCAATCAGCATCGTCTCTCCCGAATAAATTGCGATCTTGGCGTTGTTCACGCTGCCAAACAACTGGATCAGCAATTTCCGCAAAAGGATTTAACGCCACCGCCTGCGCCAATGCTTGCGCCAAACCTTTGCGCCTTGCTTGGTTTGAAGTGATAGACATTTTTTCTCGTGCTTTTTGTTCTAAGTAAACAGCATAATTCAGTAACTCCGCTTGCGATGATATCGGTAGAGCGGCAGCATGGTGTTGAATTTGTTGCAAAATAGGGTTCATAGCTGTCGTTTATCTAGTACCGACGATATCTATATTACTGCTCATCTACTAAAAACCGCATCTACTCAAACACATAATTTTGGATTTAAATTAATTAGTAATACCTATTTAGACAATACAGTATTTTCGTATTTTAAATCACAATTTAAACAAAAGTTAATAATCAATCTTTTCACCCCTCAATCACCCGCACATAAATAGCCCGTGCTATTTCCCTATCTATAGTCATAGATAAGCCACCACATTTAATCATAAAGGTAGGAAATTGCTGTTCTACAGTAATCGTAGTTCCTGTTTTAATTCCCATTGATATCAGTTTTTTTCTAATTGTTTCATCTTGACTTTTACAAGCAGTAATGATGCCACAGTCTCCTAATTTAAGCAATTCCAAAGAGCAACCCATAATACTAAAAGGAGTAAACATCGCAGTATAAAAATAAAAGGTGAAAATTGAAATGATGAAAGATGATAAACATCCTCCATCATTGTTAAAATTAGAGGGTTTAGCAATGCTAAACCCCTACAGATATTGTATTAAGCAAGATAAGGTTCTTGGTGGGTTTTGATTGTGCAGTTAGAACGAGGGTAGGTAACACACAATAAAGCGAATCCTTTGGCTATTTGCTCATCATCTAGGAAGGATTGATCGTCTTGATTGATTTCACCTTCAACAACCTTACCAACACAGCTAGAGCAAGCACCAGAGTGACAGGAGAAAGGTAATTCAATTCCCGCTTCTTCTGCACCTTCGAGAATTGTGGTGTCTTCATCAATTTCAACAGTGGTGTCAAAATCTTCTTTTTTGCTGATCAATCTTACTTGGTAGGTCGCCATTTTCCAGTTCTCCTCAAAAGTGAATGAAGTGAGTTTTTGAGACTTTGTAAAGTTTCCTTGGCAAAATTCAAAATGAAGGATCTAAACTTTTGAATTTTGCCCAAGAAATATTCAACTTATTGTCCGCAAGGTACACCATTAGGAGTACCATCATCTGTTTTAAAAGACTTGCCACAACCGCAGGTATCAGTTGCATTGGGATTGGAAAACTTGAAACCGCTATCCATTACTCCCTCAACAAAATCAACTACCACACCTGCTAATAACGGCGCACTTTTAGCATCAACGTAAATCAACACATTTCCTTGTTGAGATACTACATCATCAGGTTGGGGCTTACTGGTAATTTCGATGCCATACTCGTAGCCACTGCAACCACCATCTTTCACGGAGATGCGGACACCTTTTTTAGCGTCTTCGGTTGCAGAACCTTTTAAAAATGCCCGCAGACGAAATTCAGCCTTTTCTGTTAAAGTAACAGTCATTTTGTTTCCTATTCTGTAGCGAATATTCTGATTTGGGATGTGGATTTTGCAAAAAGTGATACTTTACACCGTTGCAGTTTGAGATTGGGAATATCTCCAAGGGGCTGTATTACCGCAGACTGGACAATTGCGATCGCGGTGAGAACGCCGTTTAGCAAATTCCATTCGGTTCAAGTCAATCGTCAGTAACTCTGACAACAGCGGTTGACTAAAACCAGTAATGAGTTTTACCGCTTCCAACGCCGTCAAACAGGCTAAAGTCCCAGAAACTGCCCCCAGCACAGAAAACCCGCGTCGATCCCAATCAGGCTTTTCTGGAAACAGACAGGATAAACAAGGCGTAACACCGGGAATAATCGTGGTGAGATAAGCCTCCATTCCATCCATAGCCGCCTCTACCATCGGCTTACGCCAGCGGACACAGGCTGCATTTAACAAATTGCGTTCAGTGAAATTGTGAGCGCAATCCAAAGCCATATCTGCCGACTGCACCAACTCATCCACATTTTCTGCGGTAATGTAATCGTGAATTACATCCACTTGGACATCAGGGTTGATGGCTTTAAGTGTTTCCTGGGCCTTAAATACTCTAGGTTTACCCACCCAGTCATCAGTCATCAAAACCTGACGATTCATATCATCCAGCCGTAAATCACCACCCCTGACGAGGATTAGCCGCCCAACGCCCGCTACTGCTAAGTAAAGCGCCGCCGTACCACCTAATCCACCCACACCTGATACCAAAACAGTCGCTGATTTTAGGCGCTTTTGAGCTACTTCGCCAAAATTAGGCAGCATCATTTGGCGACTATAGCGTTCCAATTCATTAGGCGTTAGGTTGATCACTTTTTAACTCCTAATCTGAGGTAATTTCTGTCAGGGTGACTACATTTTTCCGCTTATCATTAAATACCTTGAACAGCTTTTGTTCATGGGGTGTTGATTCTATAAACACCTGATAAGCTTGTTCCAAAGCAACACAATATTTCTCTAATCTTTCTTCATCACTTATCTGGGGATAAGTATCATCAATTTGACTCATAAACTGAGAAAACTTTTTCAAAATATGTAAACGATTTACGTTCACAAATTTTTGGTCGTAGGACAGATTAAAAAAGATAAAAAACTCTTCTGCATCTACGAGCTTCTTGAATTCATCAATATTGGTACTCATTTAGAATTCTCCATTTTTTTGAGTTGTTGCTTGAGTCCATCTAACTGACAGTAAATTTCGTAAGTTTCCGCAGCAACATCCATAAGTTTGTGGTAGTCTGTTGGCAATCCTTCAGCTAAATCATGCAGATCCATTTTCATTTGACCTGCTTTGCTATTTAGCTTTTTAATTTTGGTTGTGATTTCTTCTATAGTCATTGGTAGGGTGGGCAATGCCCACCATGATTTTTTTACGGTGGGCAATGCTATATTAAAGATTGCCAACTTCGGGGAAACGCTTGGCTAAATCAATACCTTTTTCTACAAACTTTGCTCCTTCTTCGTCCAATTTCTCGAAAGAATCAAAACCAAAACGATGAGCATCACGTAAGGTTTTGACAGCTAATAATAAGCGTCCAGAAAAGACTAAAGCCCAACCAAAACCCTCATGTCCTAATTCAACAACCACATTAGAAATAAGTCCAGTTTCTTTTTCAATACTGGCAGCTACAGCCCGAAAAAAGGCATTAATTCGGGAGATTGTGGCAGGATCAATTTCACCTTCTACGGAAATTTCCCGTTTCTTTTGTTTAGTAACAATATAGGGTTTAAGAATTAATTCATTAGCCCAATTCCGGTAAACACCATAGGTATCTTGCGCCCGGATTTGTTGAACCAATGAT
Source organism: Dolichospermum sp. ST_sed8 (assembly GCA_028658405.1). Taxonomy (GTDB): domain Bacteria; phylum Cyanobacteriota; class Cyanobacteriia; order Cyanobacteriales; family Nostocaceae; genus Dolichospermum. Next base: position 7,070 of record JAKOGY010000062.1, read on the forward strand.
TTGTGAAAAGCAGTTAAAACTACCTCGGAATTATTACCCGTTCCATTCATATCATTTGTACTCATAATTTTGCTTCGTTTTCGAGTTCTTCTGCAAAACTAGGTTTTTTCTGTACCAAAGCTTTCCGTAACCAAGGTGGAGGATTACCCTTGAGAGTTTTGACTAATTTTTCGAGAATTTCTTCAATCTTTTCCTCTTCAGACTTAGCCTTAACTGGAGTTACACTCTTCTTAATTAACCGAGCGGCTGCACTACCACCAATAGCAAGAACATAAACAATTGTGCAATCATTTAGGGCTTGAAGTTTGGGGTTAATTTTATCTTCATTACCATCTTCTTTAAGATCACCCTCAAATGTGAGAGTTTCCAAGAATTCATATCCGCTATCGGAAATTTCATAAACGTCAATTTCCTTAGCCCAACCAAAGTGAGCATTAACATGAATTCGGTCAGTTGTCGTAAAAGCAATTTTCACTTTCATTTGTCCTTTGTTCTTTGTCAGTGGTCAGTGGTCAGTGGTCAGTTGTTATTTATTAATTACTGATGACCATTGATTCATCATTGATGATTCTTCTTGTTCTATAAATAGGTTTCCCATACCAAAAAGAAGCTCAATAGTACCGCGATAGCCTACTTTGGTAAATAGACCATTTCCTAAACGGTCATAGATAGGAATACCTAAACGATAGAGAGGAATAGAAAGACGTTTAGAGATGGTATTTACATTTGAATTACCAATTAGCAAATCAGAATCTATTGCTAACTTTTCAAAATCTTCTAAATCCCCAATGGTGACATTCTTGATAGGAAGTAGTTCAAGTAAAGGAGAACGAGTTGTAGTGACAGCGTTATGAATTTCCGCCCCCATTGATTGCAAAAACCCAACCATTGTCCACAACAAATCTGGTTCTAAAGCTAAAGATACCCGTTTAGCACTAAAATAAAAGTGAGTATCTAACATTGCGTCTTGTAATTGACGACGTTGACGGCGATATTTTTCAGGAACAGGATTTCCACTGAGTAAGGATAGCTTTTGCAGAAATTCATCTCCAGGTTCTAAACCTGTTAAATCTCTGAATACTTGATAGCTAGTTCCAAACTTTTCCTCTAAAATTTTCGCCGCACCTAACATACTTTCACCTAATGCTAAAGTGAAAGCTGAACTACCTAAAGAACGCAATTCTTTGAGAGTTGTACCACTAGCAGTTATAGGAGTATAACCATCTTCCAAATGTCCATCTAAAGAAGCACCCAAATCTGGAACAAAAATTGGTTCTAAACCAAAAGCTGTGACCATTTCTCGAACTTCTTGAACATCTCCAGGAGTGAGAGCAGAACCAGCTAAAATGGTTATTTGTTCTGGTTTAATTCCCCCCGCTTTCGGAATTTCTTTAACAATACTTTCTACTGCAACTGCAAAACCGTCTTGTAATGCACCTTTAAAATCGGGAGTAGGAGCAAAAATAATGGCTAGATTATTAAGTTCAGGATGACGTTCTCGAATATCTTTCAAGAACATTTCAATATCATCACCTCTAGTTTCTGTTAACCCCGTGGTACACAAACCAATAATTTCCGGTTGTACCTTTTCTACTAAAGTGAGAATAGCTTGCTCGACATTTTCCTCACCACCTAAAATAGTAGTTACTTCCGTCATTGCGGTAGTAGCGAGGGGAATTGCTTCCCGAAAATGTCGAACCAAAACCACTTTTGCAAACGCTGTACAACCCTGAGAACCATGAAATAAAGGCATAGTTCCCTTCAACCCCAAAAAAGCCAAAGAAGCGCCTAAAGCCTGACTTTGTTTGAGGGGATTTACAGTTACAGACTTTTCTGGAATAATTGCGATCGCCATAAATTAATCTTTGATAAATTATAAACTTCTGAACATCTAAGAATCTTGTGGGATGGGCTTCTAGCCCGTCCGGCTTATGGGCAGGCAGGATGCCTACCCCACAATAATTAACAAGATATTTCTCCGTTTTCACTCTCTAGGTAAAAAAATTACTCCCAAGGAGCCGGCTTACGAATTTGCTCCCAAACGGGGCTATATAAAGCCTCAGTCAACTCCCGTGCCATTTCCACCATGCCCACATAACCGGCATAGGGATGATGACGTTCTTGGTTAATATCTAAAAAAGGAATTCTCGCTTTCAAAGCAGTATATTGATTTCTGCCCCCAGCGATAAGCATATCTGCGTTAGTTTCTTCAATCAATTTTAGGAGTTCTGTAGCGTTACCCTTCTCCAACATAATGCCATCATTACCTAACAAATTTTTGATTTTTGCTTTATCTTCTTCTGTACTTTTGCGCGTACTTGTCGCCACAACTTCAATTCCCAAATCTTTTGCAGCAGAAATAATTGACCAACTTTTCACACCACCAGTATAGAGAACAACGCGCTTACCTTTTAACTTTTCTCGATAGGGTGCAAGAGCAATATCTAAAGCCGCAGTTTCTTCAGCAATGAGTTTTTCTGTCCGTTCCTGCAAATCAGCATCACCTAATTTAGCAGCCACAGTTCGCAGACAACGGTTAATATCTTTAATTCCATAAAATGACTCTTCAATGTAAGGAATTCCATAACGTTCCTCCATTTTTCGCGCCATATTTAATAACGCCCGTGAGCAGATCATTACATTTAATTTAGCCCGGTGAGCATAACGCACTTCTGCAAATCTAGCATCACCAGTAATTTTCGATAAAACCCGAATTCCTAACTTTTCAAATAAAGATAAAACCCCCCACATTTCCCCAGCAATATTGTATTCACCTATTAAGTTAATATCATAAGGTGTCGTATATTCAGGTTCAGCAGTTCCGACTACATATTCTAGTAAAGCTTCACCACCAAAGCGATTACCTAAGTTTTTACTCCCAATAAATCCGGGAGCAATCACAGGAATAATAGGAGTTCCAGTTTTTTCGGTTGCTACCTTACAAACTGCATCAATATCATCACCAATTAAGGCTGTAACGCAAGTAGCATAAACAAAAACAGCCGCAGGTTTGTAATTCTTATTAACTTCTAAAATCGCCTGATAAAGCTTTTTTTCTCCACCAAAAATTACATCATTTTCACCCACGTCGGTAGTAAAACCTGTCTTATAAAGCATGGGTCCAGAAGACAGACTTCCACGACTTCCCCATGAATTTCCAGCGCAAGCAATGGGTCCATGTACTAAATGAGCAGCATCAGTAATTGGAACTAAAGAAATCATTGCTCCATCAAAAGCACAACCTCCTTGAGCCGCACCTGGTTGGGCTTGTTGGGTACAAGATTTATTTTTCTTTTCTCCCTGTTTTTTCTGATTATGTTCGCATCCTGATTCACTCAGAAGTTCGTTAATTTTGCTTTGGGTGACTTTCATTTTTATGCTCGCGCTAGATAGAATTTGTTAACTTGACAAATCTTGCTTAAAGTTAATCATCAAGATGATGATTCTGATAGAAATATTGCAAATTAATAAAAATTATTTGTGGAACTCTTTACAGCATTATTTATTTCTGGGTTTATGTCTCTACAGAAAAGATAATAGATAGAAACTTGCTGTAATAGAGAATAAGTGAGAAATATCTCACAAATAATTTAGGATTACCACAGGATATATTAAATATAATAATTCTAATTCCCCGAAAATAACCAAGTTTTTATACTTAGTTTGGATTGATTTCTAGATTTTCTGCAAAATCTAATTAACTTAATATTTACACAGATAAAATTTCAAAAAAGATATGTATTTATCTGTATTTTCTAGGGGTGGGATTTTCATAACATTTACTTTTGCAAGAGAAAATAGAAAATTTATTGTATTGAAGGTAGGATAAAGCACCAGCTAAGGAATAAATTTTACTGGAACTTATTTCAAAATTCATCCTTCAGGTAGATGAACGGAACAAAAAGCCTAGTCTAGAATTGAAATTAGAACTTAAGATAGGGGATGGAATTTTAGCTAAATTGCCTAAGTCCCAATCCCCTTTGTTGATCTTCGAGGATGGGGTTTCCCCATCCTGACAGATATTCTTAACGAATTAAGTCGTAGGAAATATCGGTTTTACCAGCAACGTTAGTGTTGCGGTCAATTTCTTCAAATACTGTGTTAACAATCCAGCTTAACAGGTTGATTATACCTTTGTAACCAACAGTTGCGTAACGGTGGTAGTGGTGACGATCCATGATAGGATAACCAATTCTTACCAAAGGTACACCACAATCACGCCACAGGTACTTACCATAGGAGTTACCAATCAATAGGTCTACGGGTTCGGTGAACAACAAGGAGCGTAAGTGCCACAAGTCTTTACCACCCCAGATTTTAGCAGACTTACCGAAGACGCTAGAATCTAACAGTGCTTGTAATTCTTTCTCGAATACTTCATTGGTGTTGTGAACTAAGATGTGTACTGGTTCAGCACCCATTTCTAACATGAAACCAACTACGCTGTATACTAAGTCAGGATCACCGTAGATAGCAAAACGCTTACCATGTAACCAAGCGTGGGAGTCGGTCATTGCGTCAACTGCACGACCACGTTCGATTTCTAACTCTTCAGGAATTGCTTTACCAGTCAATTCACTGAGTTTCATCAAGAACTCGTCAGTTCCTTTGATCCCCCAAGGACGAGCAACAGAAACGTCTTGCTTCCATTCCTTAGTGATGTATTCACGGGTTTTGGTTGTGGAGTAAGCTTGAAGAGCAATAGTAGCCTTAGCGTTGATGGAATCTGCTGCGTCTTCTAACTTAGTACCACCTGGGTACATATTGTATTCACCATCACAAGGTGAATCAACATAATCGCTGTTGTCAGATAAAACAGTGTAGTCAATACCCATCAAAGAAGCCATCCGCTTAACTTCGCGGTTGTTTTCTACGTAGGTATCAAAACCAGGAATAAAGTTAATTTTACCGTTGCTCTTGGCTGTCTTCTTACCTGCGGTCAAGGTAGAAAGAATTCCCTTCATCATGTTGTCGTAACCAGTGATGTGAGAACCAACGAAGCTAGGTGTGTGAGCAAAAGGAACTGGGAAATCTTGAGGAACTGAACCAGCTTCTTTCGCATTACCAATGAATGACTGTAAGTCATCACCGATAACTTCTGCCATACAGGTGGTGCAAACAGCAATCATCTTAGGCTTGTAAAGGCTGTAAGAGTTAGCTAAACCATCAATCATGTTTTGCAAACCACCGAATACAGCAGCGTCTTCTGTCATGGAAGAAGAAACACCAGCAAATGGTTCTTTGTAGTGACGGGTTAAGTGGGTACGGAAGTAAGCCACACAACCTTGAGAACCTTGAACGAAGGGAAGAGTACCTTCAAAACCTACAGCCGCAAACATAGCGCCTAAAGGTTGACAACCTTTAGCTGGGTTAACGGTCAAAGCTTCACGAGCGAAGTTCTTTTCCCGATATTCCCAGCTTTTTGTCCATTCGGAAACTCGTTGTACTTCTGCGTCAGTGTGAGCATTTTCAAACTGTTTCTTGTTTTCAAACAGTTGTTGGTATTCTGGCTGGTGGAATAGCTCAACGTGGTCCTGAATATTCTTTGGATCTTGAGGCATTTCTATATCTCCAAGCTTGCTGTATAATATGTTTGCGTTTGGTGGAGAGTGGGGAATGTACCTCAAAATTCAGAATGCAAAATCCAAAAATCAGAATTTTTAATTTTGAATCTTGAATTCCCAACTCTCCTGGGGTAAAACCCCAGACTATACCTGTACGCGCAGGGTTAGCTTCCTACTGTGTTTTTCTAGACTGCTGCTTTAGCTCTTAGTGCTTTCTTTGCAGACTTGTTCCAAGGAGCGCCGATTAATCCCCAGGTTGGGCTGTTGAGAGCCAAATCCATGTCACGTGCGAAGATTGCGAATCCGTCGTAACCGTGGTAAGGACCGGAGTATTTATGTTGATGGTTTAATAGGTTTTAATTTTGTCTGAATCAGGATGTCCAGGATTTTAAGATTAACAGGATATTTCTTATTTTTCGTCGCAACTTTAAAGATTTTTAAAGTTTAAAAATTTTGATACAAATAAATGTTATAGTAAGCCGTGTAATTTGTATATTTTAATACAATGTTGTTCACACAATGGTTTGATGGAGATTGTCTATCAACCTTTGATTGAATAGTAGCGGAGATATATTAAGAGGAGTGGGTATTATGACTGAAAGAAAAGTTGATTTAGAACAAAGTTTGATTGGACAAGAACAGGAACTTCTTAATCCTCCCAGTGATGGTCCTATTCCTGAATTTGCTTTATATCGTGCTTTAAGAATGGCGGAATTAGCGATATTGGGAGAATTAGAGCGTTTAAATAGTTCAAATAAACTTACAGGATTACAATTAGAATATAAAGCTGTAGAAATTCCTGATACTGTTACTGAGGAAGAATCTCAACGCTTATATGAAGAAGCAAAATTATATAGTGTGGCGATAGGTAAAGAATTAATCAATTCTGCTAACTTAGAAAACATATCAAATAGTTTAGAAACAGACGTTAGAGATTTATTAGTAGAAAGATTATATGAATACCTAACTTGGCAGCTTTTATCTGTTTATCCCAGAAAAAATTTATATCTTAGGTTATTAATTAATTTTAGTTATCCTCAACCTTCAGTAACAGAATCAGATAATTTGCGAAGGAGAGAATTTATTGGTAATTTGATAAATAAAGAAATTACAAACACAAATACACTGAATTTTGAGTTATCAGTTAATTACGATCCTAGTTGTGGTAAAGTATGTAATGATGGTAAACCTCATTTGCGAATCAATGGAGAATGCAAATGCTGAAAAATTTATTAACAATAATTTTTATATCTTCAGTCAGTAATGCCTATGAATTTTCTAATATTCCATTAATAATTCGTTTCCATTTTGGCTGAGATTGTTTTATTGTGTTTATTTTTTCTACTATATGCAACTTTTGGGATCTTTCAAGCTGAAGTAATTGTTCATGATAGAACATAAGAATATTTTGGCAATTTTTATCCATTTCTCGACAAAGTTTGTCTAAATCTTCAATGGCACCATGAAAATTTTGACAGTCAAAAAACCTAGTAGATGCTCTTAATTCTAATCCAAGAGATAAGTCAGATGTAACAGATTTCTTGAACTCTTGTTCAGCTTTATCACATTTGCTTTCTTTGGCTAAGAAGATACCAATTTGAGCAAAAGATAAAGATTTAATTTCATTAGGAACTCTGTCAGAATTAGTTAATTCTGTATATATTAGTTTGGCTTTTAATTTCTCTCCTATTTTATTATAAAGATTTGCCATTTGAAAACGGATGTTGCTGGCATTATTATCAATCTTTAATCCACATTCATAAGATTTTAATGCTGCTTCTATATTGGTAAATTTTTGATCTTCGTAAAATAATCCTAATTCAAAATATAGCGTAGCAATTTCCTGATTTTTAGCAATTTCCTTTGATTTTTCTATATTACAACTAATAGTTTTATCTAAAGCATTATCAAGATATTCTTGAGATAGTACCAACTTATCAAGTTTGTAATAAAAAATTTTGCTTAGTCCATAACTGGTAAATAAGTAAACTTTGTTAGCAAATTTATTATCTAAAATATTACGAGTATTGTTTTGTACATCTAAATCAAAAGAAAGAGGAATATCTGGCATATTATCATTAATAAATTCTATTCCACCTGTCAACGATTCATTTAGCCAAATTATTAATACTAAATCTCTATTTTTTTCAGAAAATAGTTGTTTACCAAGTTCTCTAGCTTCTATATTATTAGTAATTTTTTGTTTTGTATTAGTAGTTAAGCAAACGACAATTTTTGATGCTTTAGATGTAAGTTGATCATCAAATTTTTGATATAAATAATTTTCTAATCTTGGTGAAATACTACTATTAAAATTAGTAATTATAATTTTTATACTATCATCTTGTTTTTGTAATTGTGTATCATCACAAGATAAACCAAGCTGATTAAAATTTTTATACACAATAATACCAATGGGGATGATTAATATACCTAAAAACAACTTAATAAATGAAAATAATTTCTTTTTCTTTCGATTTTGTTGATCATCTTGATAATAGTCTGGATTTATTTTATTATCTTGAGCATATTTTTTTTGCAAATTTTTAATCGTATTTTGTAAATCTGAATTATCAGGACGATCTTGAGAAACGGCATTTAGTAAATCTATTAATTTTCCGGTAGTTTCCGCCCATTTAATCAGCTTAAAAACTTTTTGTGTATTGTTGCTTCCACCTGCAATATTATCTAAATTTTCCCCTAATTCAAGTTTTATAAATATCTCTATATCAGTTATGTCTGGATAACTATCAATAATTACTTTTAATAATTGTTTACGCTCATTTGATGATAATTTCATAACTCAATCTCCTGATTAAACTAATTTTTCTTGCTCTCTTCAACAGGATTAATTAAAGGTATAATTAAATTATACACAATCAACAAAATTGATCCATAAACAGGGTTGTAAAAACTCAAAGTATTAAAAGGTTCTCCTAAAGCAAATACCCAAACAATAAAAGCAATGGTAGAAATGCTCGTTTGTTTAATTGCTAAGGGCTTTTTTGGTTCAAAAGTTTGCTTGAGAATATAAACAGCGGTCAGTCCGGTAAAGATAATAAATAAAATCCATAGTGTAGTATTTGTGGGTATATTACTAGCACCTTTAATTAGTCCTGTAATTGCAACCCAACCACCGACAATTTCAGTAGGAATATATTTAATTAATTTATCAAAGTAGCCGTCTAATTTTGCTTCTTTGCTCTTAGCTTCTAGTTGACTGATAATAATTCTGCGTCCCATAGTAACTCCTTAAATTAATTTAAAAACTGTTTAATTTCTTGATAAATAGCAGCAAATAAAATGCCCTCTCTAATTGAGCCAAAAGTTTTCGCTTTTTGGGCATGATGTAATGCTACTAAATACCAATTTTCATCAAAACAAGGTGAACCACTTGATCCCACAGCCGTTTTATTCACATATTGAACTAAACCACTATTTTGATAAACTCCCGTAATACCATCTTGACTAATTGATAATTTCATTGAGTTTCCTTCAGGATGTTGTAGGACACTAATTCCCATCTTTTCTATAGGTAATTTTTGACTATCCCAACGAGCAGGTTTAATGTCTGCTGCTTGAGTAATTTTTGCCTCCACTTGTAATAAGACATAATCTAAATCTTCTGTTTTACTAAAGCATAAAATTGGGTTTTGTCTATCCAATTGAAAAGATTTGCCTTGTGTTTCCAAACCATTATCTGAGGTCAAACACCCAAATTTTAATATCGCATTCAAAGCATTATTTTCTAAATTATCTTCATCATTATATTTGAAGACATGATAGTTAGTTAAGACTTTATTAGGAGTAATTAAAACTCCTGTTCCCATAATATTACGAGAGGGAACTTCAATACGACAAACTGAAGCAGATTGGGCGATCGCTCGTTTTAAAAATCCTACATCCCAATAATCAGGCTCAGGCTTTAAAAAACTTTGGAGTTGAATTTCATCGGTTTCCCCACACCAATTAATATCGGGTCCAAAATCTGGTTTTTTGATGGTATAATCCACAATAAACTGTTTCTTGATAACCATAGACTCATAAAATTGTTTGAGTTCTGGATTACCAGGATTAGTTTCATAGGCTGCTATAATTAGAGGTGAGATTTTGCCTCTAGGAATTGCCCATTTTGTTACTAAATTAAACACTAATTGAGTGAGGTTGCCACCACCAGCGATCGCCTCTAAATTTTCCCCTAATTCAAACTGAACCATCATTGCTAAATCCTCTTGTGTGGGATAAGCACGAATAATGGCATTTACTAATTTTTTTAACTCAGCACCAGATAGATTCATAGGATTGCTGTTAAGAGCCTAGTAGAAAAGTAGATGTTACTACCAAATATTTTGAATAATGAAAGAATTTTAGCATACGTTAAGTACAGTGATTTTTTATAACTCCGATCATGTTATTAATTCTTAACATTGGTGATAATAAAATCGGAGTAAGTCCTCAAATACTGGATATTCTTTTTCTGACAAGTGCTAAAATAAGCAAATAACTACTTGGTATCATATCATGATGATTACTCAAGCCCTAGAATCACAACATAAAATCTCAGAAGATATTATTTTCCCACCCAGTGACCTATATAGTGATGAACCTCAAGTGGAAACAGAACTGCATCTCGAACAAATCATGCTCTTAATAAAATCTCTCAAATGGTTATGGAAAGAGAGAACTGATTTTTATGCTGTAGGAAATCTGAGTATTTACTATAGTCCCCAACAAAAAAAATCAGAAGACGTTAGAGGTCCAGATTTTTTTGTGGTTTTAGGAACAGAACGCAAAATTAGAAAAAGTTGGGTAGTGTGGGACGAAAATGGCAAATATCCTAACCTAATTATAGAAATACTTTCACCAACTACAGCTAAAACTGACAGAGAAACTAAAAAAATACTTTATCAAGATACTTTCCGCACACCTGAATATTTTTGGTTTGATCCTTATACCTTAGAATTTGTAGGTTTTTATTTAATACATGGAAAATATCAACCAGTAGAACCTAATGAAAAAGGATATTTATGGAGTCAAGAATTAGGTTTATATTTAGGAATTGAAGATGGTTTATTAAGGTATTTTACAGCAGATGGAACTTTAATTCCTACACCTGAAGAAAGTGCAGAAATGGAAGCGGAAAGGGCAGAAATGCAAGCGGAAAGAGCAGATATTGAAGCTAAAAGGGCAGAGATTGAATCTAAAAGAGCCGCTTTTGAAGCCGCAAAAGCAACGATTGAATCTGAAAAATCCAAACGTTTAGCAGCAAAATTGAGGGAGTTAAATATTGATCCAGATACTATTTAATCAAAAATAACTCTAAAAGTAGGTTGGGTTGTTACTCAACCTAACCCAATCTTAAAATAATTGGTAATGTTTTTTAATATGCAGAGTGTGGAATGTTAGAGAATTGGTTGGAGTAGTTTATTAGCGATAGCGAATCGCTTGTTATTTTGAGAGAGAATTGAAAAAGCATATAGAACAAATGCTATAATAATATTTTAGAATAGCTTAGTGAGGACATTATGACCATCACAATCTTGACAAAAATAGACTTCGGACAATTCCTTCAACAACGTCCTGATGATGGTATTTATGAATTAGTAAATGGAGAAATTATTCAAGTGGAAGCAATTAGAGCGCATAAAAATGTAGCCAGATATTTAGTGTTTGGCTTTAATGATGAAATTCGGCGTTTACAACTTGATTATATTGTAGATAAAGATATAGTGATTAGAACAGTTACCAATAGAGGAGACCAAAGAGGAAGAAATCCTGATGTTAGCGTAGTTAGTGCATCTTCATGGAATTCTAATGTAACAACTTATGGTGCTTTAATTGAACCAATTCAATTAGCAGTAGAAGTAACATCAACGAATTGGGAAGATGACTATATTGATAAATTAGAAGAATATGAAAATCTGGGAATTAAAGAATATTGGATAGTGGATTATTTAGCTATAGCTTCTCGGAGTTATTTAGGAAATCCCAAATTACCAACGGTGTTTGTTTATGAATTGGTTGATGGTAAATATCAAATAAAAGCATTTACAGGTACAGATAAAATTATTTCTCCTACTTTTCCGGAATTAAATATTACAGTCGAAGATGTAATTAATGCTAGTCAAATTTATAATTTGTGATATTCTTTAGATGTTTAGATCCCCGACTTCTTGAAGAAGTCGGGGATCTTGTTGTTCACAATTAACATATTTATTTTGGGTTTAAGTATATTCTAATAAACAATTCAAGATTCAAAATCAAGAAAATTGGTTTTGAATTTTACTTTTTCTTGTTTATTTTTAGCGAATAGCGATCGCCACAGAAACCCACGATGCAAACAAACTTAGTACAGGAAATACAGCAAGTAAATCTGCGTTTGAAGTCTGCAAAGACGCGGGTAACAATTCGAGAATCTAATGGATGTCTGCAATTGCGGGCAACCTTACCCATTAAACCCGGAGATGCAGACATAAAGCAGATAGGTAAAAAACAATATAATCTCAGTTTGAATATTCCTGCAAATTTACAGGGATTAAAAACGGCTGAGGAGGAGGCTTATGAGTTAGGAAAGTTAATTGCTAGAAAAAGTTTTGTTTGGAATGAGAAATATTTAGGAAATGAGGCGATTAAACAGGATTTAGTAACTATTGGTGAGTTATTGGCAAGGTTTGAGGATGAATATTTTAAAACTCATAAACGCACCACTAAAAGTGAACATACTTTCTTTTATTATTTTACCCGAATTAAGCGTTATACCAATGCTGATGATTTGGCAATTGGGGAAGTTTTAATTAATGCTATTGAGAAAATAGATAAGGAATGGGCTAAATATAATGCAGTTAGGGCTATTTCTGTATTTTGTCAACTTTTTAAAATTGAGATTAATTTAACTAACTATTCTAAAACACCAGAAAGTAATTCTCGAAATGTGCCTACAGATAAGGAAATAGTTACAGGTTTTTACAAGTTTGATGAATATCTGCATAATCGAGGTAAGCAAGTTAATCAAGATGTCAAAGATAGTTGGCAACTTTGGCGTTGGACTTATGGAATGTTGGCGGTTTATGGTTTACGTCCCCGTGAACTTTTTGTTAATCCTGATGTTGATTGGTGGTTAAGTGATGAAAATTTAGATTTAATTTGGAAGGTTGACAAAGACTGTAAAACTGGTGAAAGGGAAGCTTTACCTTTATATAAGGAATGGATTGATGAATTTGATTTAAGAAATCCGAAGTATTTAGAAATGTTGGCGATCGCAATTAGTAAGAAAGATAAAAATAATCATGCGGAAATCACGGCTTTAATTCAAAGAGTTAGTTGGTGGTTTAGAAAAATTGGTTTAGATTTTAAACCCTATGATTTGCGTCATGGTTGGGCAATTCGAGCGCATATTTTAGGGATTCCTATTAAGGCTGCGGCGGATAATTTGGGTCATAGTGTGCAGATTCATACGAAAACTTATCAACGGTGGTTTTCTTTAGATATGCGGAAGTTGGCAATAAATCAGGCTTTGAGTAAGCGGAATGAGGTTGAGGTAATTAAGGATGAGAATTTGGTTTTGAAGATGGAGAATGAAAGATTGAAGATTGAGATGGAGAAGTTGAGAATGGAAGTGGTTTATAAACGGAGTTAAGTTTGGTTAATCAAGAATATGATTTTTGTGTGATGTGGTATAATTAGGTTGTCAACAATAATCAAAATCTTTATGCAAGCTACTGATATTGGGACACTTATTATTAAATCATCAGACACTTTAGGGGGTCGTCCTCGGATTGCTGGTACTAGAGTTTCTGTGCAACGCATTACAGCTTGGTACAAAATGGGATTAAATGCGGAAGAAATTACTGAACGCATGGGGAATGTAACTCTTGTTCAAGTTTATGCTGCATTAACTTATTATCATGCTAATCGAGAAGAAATTGAGGGTTATATTGCTGCTGAAAAAGCTAATTATCAACGGTTAGCAACAGAAATGGGGCAAGCAATATGAGTTCAATTAGATTATTCATTGATGAAGATTCAATGGATCAAAGATTTATTAAAGCCTTGAAAGCTAGGGGTGTAGATGTTATTACTGTTGCTGAGGTTGAAACTATCAGTTCTAGTGATAAGGAACAACTGATTTTAGCGACTGAACTGCAAAGAGTTTTTTACACATTTAATGTTGGTGACTTTTGCCAGTTACACAGTATTTACATCGAAGAAAAACGAAGTCATGCAGGAATTATAATTTTATCTCAGGATTATTCTATTGGTGAACAAATGCGAAGAGTTCTCAATTTAATGGCAGATAAGTCAGCAGAAGACATGATAAATCAGTTGATGTTTTTGAGTGCTTATGCTGATAAAATATAAATACAGTTTCAAATTTATCAAGAAATATAAACCATGTAAATTATGATTGAACTCCCGGACAATATTGCCAATCAATTACAACTACAACCGAGTCAAATTTCTCAAAAGGTATTGGAGCTTATTGTAGCTGATAATTATCGTCAATGTCTGATTGGAGCGGGAGAAGTTCACAAAATGTTAAATTTTTCTTCTCGATGGGAAACATATCAATTTCTCAAAGATCAAAAAGCTTACTTACCCTATACTGAAGAAGATTTAGAAGAAGATGTCCAAGCAATTCGTAATCTGTTAGGTAATAAATGATTATTGTTTCCGATACTTCTCCTATCAACTACCTCGTTTTAGGCAAAGAATTGTTAAAATATATTTAGTTAAATGATAACATAATCAACCAGGAGATCAGTCTATGGAAAGTATGAAAATTAAAACACACATTGGTAATGATAAAATTCTAAAAATCGAACTTCCTGATGAATTTGCTAATGAAGAATTAGAAATAGTAATTGTATTTCAACGTATTGCCGGAAAATCATTACAATCTGCAACTAAAACGCCGGAAGAATTAGGATATTCTCGTAGGTTTTTGGAAGAAGTGATAGGTAGTTGGGAAGGTGAGCCACTTGAACGTCCAGAACAGCTTCCTTTTGAAGAACGGGAGGAAATTCAATGGCCTATCTCTTAGATACAAATGCCTGTATTCAAATTCTCAATTCAAAAAATTCACCTGTTACCCAACGGCTTTTATCAATTCCTGTTAAAGAAATTTATATTTGTACAGTTGTGTATAGTGAATTGTATTATGGAGCTTACAAAAGTTCAAATACTAATAGAAACTTATCTCATTTAGAAAATTTATTGGCTGAATTTACCGATTTACCACTAGATCGTAAAGCCGCTAAAATTGCTGGACAAGTTCGCGCTCATCTTGATTCTTTGGGTACTCCCATTGGTCCCAATGATTTGTTAATTGCGGCGATCGCATTAGCAAATGATCTCACTCTTGTTACTCACAATACACGCGAATTTAACCGTATTGAGGGTTTAAAATATGAAGATTGGGAATAGATAAGTTAATGTTGGGTTTCGTTGCTCAACCCAACCTACAAACTGAAATATTCATAACTTATTCAAGTTTATTAAGTAAACGACTAGTTAGGCTTCATCGTCTGATTCTTTCGGCGACGAACCTAAGTTTTCACCTTGCGCGTGGACTGTTCTGAGCTTTCTAGAGATATTCAGCAAATATTTTTCTGGTAGGGGCATTGGATGGCTTTTACCTTTGGGAGTAAGTCTTTCGTGGGCTTCGTAGCGATCGACGATTTTCTGCCAATCATCTGGGTATAACTCCTTAAACTTCAGGATAAAGTCTGAATCAAAATGGTTTGCATCTAAGTCTTTCAGGGTTCTCAAAATTTTTTCTTCTTTTTTTTAAAAAACTTGTGTGTTAGGTACTCTGGCTCTTGTCATTAATTCCTCAATTTTTCTAAATTGGTAGGGTTTCACTATAGTACAGTCAGGATATACTAAGAATAATATATATTATTCATTATCGTCAACTATGATCACAATGGGTACTCGCACTCTTCCAAATCCCCAAGAGCGATCGCACAATCATGAAACTTGTGGAAAAATAGAAATATAAAATTCTCTCTACTATGACAATTATGAACGCCATAGAAATATTTCCTACCCTGCGAAATTTAAATCGTGCAGACAAACTAAAAGTAATGCAGTTTCTTGTTTCCGAATTATCTAGGGATGAAGAACCATCATTAGAACAGGGAGCAACCTATTCTATTTTATCACCGCTTAATTCCCATGCAGCAGCACATCAGCTTGCCCAACTACTAGAAGCGGACTAAAAAAAGTATAATGGCTAAACCTCCAAAATTTTCCTTTGTAGAGGACTATAATACCTTTGGTGTTCCTGATATCCCTCACACAGAAGTAGAATATGAATACTTGGTTAATATACTTGATTCTCTTATTGATCAAATTGGTGAAGATGAAACCCATCCTCTCGCATCTCTTATGGAAGTTCTTGGTGCATTAATTGAAAACTATGAAAATGAACATATTTCTGAGTTATTGTGATCTATAAAAATATGCTAGAAAAACTAATACTTCATAATTTCAAAAGCCATAAATCTACAGAACTCAATTTCGATAATTCCCGATTACATGGAATTGTAGGAAAAAACAGTGCTGGTAAAACAAGCATTTTACAAGCATTGCATTATCTAAGCATGATTACTGATACATCCTTTGAAAAAATATTTGAGCATAATAGATCACCTCAATTCATTACAACAATTGGGGAAAAATATATGTCTGTTACTGCAAGTGGTTATTGGGAAAATCAAAAAAATTGCCAAGTGTCCTATATTTGGGATCACAAAAATACTAATAATTGGATTGCAAAATTATCATGGAATATAGATGGTAATAAAAGTAGTTGGACAAATGAAAAACTATATGGAACATATTCATACTCACCGAATCCACCTTTACCATCCAATTTTTTTCAACCTACTGTTTACCTAAAATTAATAGCCTCTAATCTCGCCAAAGCAGCTTACAGTGAAGAAATTACACCGAGAGTTGAGCTTGATGGTTCATTATTAGCACCAACTTTAGATTTTTTGCGTGATGAAGCTCCAGACAAATTTCAACTAATAGAAGAAAAACTGAGTCGAATTGTCCCAAATGTCCCTGACGGGATGACAAAAATGGTTAAGATGCAGACAGAATAAGCCTCATAGCTCTCTCACCCTGTTGATAATACTTCC
>JAKOGY010000063.1 GCA_028658405.1 Dolichospermum sp. ST_sed8
TTATATCAATAAACAGCCTATACATTTTTTGTCTGAATCAGGATTTCCAGGATTTGAGGATTTTCAGGATTGATTTCTTCGTTTTCTGTCGGAAATAAATACTATTTGATTATATCAATAAACAGCCTGTAAATATTTTGTCTGAATCAGGATTTCCAGGATTTGAGGATTTTTAGGATTGATTTCCTCGTTTTCTGTTAGAAATAAATACTATTTGATTATATCAATAAACATCCTGTACATCCTTAAATCCTGAGCATCCTGATTCAGACAAAATATTTTTATCATCTTTCCTATTTTTCCCCTTTATCTGCTGTTAATTCCCCTGTAAATGCTTTTTGTAGGATGGATTGTTTCAGTTCTTTTAATGCGGCGATTCCTTTATTGCTTTTTGTGAAGTTAAGACCATTTCTCAAAGTTGCTATATCTCCTAACTTCTTCTCTTCCCACCTGTCGCCTTTTTGGGTAAAGATTGAATTTAGATAACTTTCAAATAATTTGCGGGCATTAGAGAGGTTTTTTTCCGTGTTACGAATCGCTCTATTAATCCCCTCAAACGCCTCATCTGCGATCGCCACAATTCGCTTTTGTTCGGGAAGTGGGGGAATAGGAATCGCTATTGAGTTTAGCGATTTTTGATTAAGTTTTGGTTGTATCAGCGAAGAGAGTTTGCATTATTTTTGTGGAGTACCATAGAGGTAGTGATCAAGATTAGCCGCCGCATTATTAGGGAGAAGATCAAAAGATTTTTCGGGAATAGTGGCAATAATATCATCCGCAATTTCCCAAAGGGGTTTATCAGATTGTTTCGGCTGGTTTGGAGATGGAAAATGAGAGCCGTTCTTGTTTGAGAGAATAAATTGAGTTTTTCCTGTTCCCTGTGCCTATTCCCTGTTCCCTCTGAATTGAATGCGATCGCTCCATTGTTGTACAGTATCTTTGAGTTCTTCTGTATCCTTCCAGTAGGTTTGGACAGTGGTTGTATTCATGATTCCACCCGTTCTAGTTTTAGTAGGTTATTAGTAATTTCAATAGTTTGCTCAACAGAGTTTGTCATTTTGTACAGGTTAACGTAAAGTTCTGTTCTTAAATCAACTTCGTGACGGGCATCCCAACGATAATCAAGGAAGTTATTATAAATAGCGTTGATAGTTTCCGCTTGCTTCACTTCCACATTATCTATTGCTTGTTTAATGACGGTGTAAATAGCATAGGTATTTTCATCAATTTGTAGATTTTCCCTTATAACTCATCTTTGGGAAAAAGTTTAGTGAGGAAATAGCATCTTTGAGCAATATCCATTCCTTTTTGCCAAATTATTAAGTCTTTAAAGTCATTAATATCTGACATTCTTCCTGTTCCCAGTTAAGAGTTCCCTGTTCCCTCCAGTTTAGCATACTAAGTCCGGTAGAGCCTATAATTATTAAAGCAACTATTTCTATAATTTAGGTAAATTCTCCAAAAATACATCTTTGTATTAATTTATTGTTCATGAAACTTAACGATCTCCATTATTTAACCAAAAGTTATGATGATTATCATAAGATTCACAAATGTGATAGATTAGGCTATATATATGACATAAGGATAATTAATACAGAAATATTTTATATCCAAATAGTGAAGACGGTTTCATCATGAACTACAGTAAAATACTTGTTAAGTAATAATGGTGAATGCTTGATAGTTGTTTCGTAAATTCCTTATTTTTAATTATATGACATTAATCTTAGCTTTGGATTTTGGCGGGACAAAATTGGCAGCAGCGACAGTCAAGAATGGTGCAAAGGAGTGGTTGGATCATGAATCACGGTTTTCTCCTACGAATGGTGATGCTTTGACTGATCTAGAAATCATGCGATCGCTCATTGATTCTGTGTTAAAAGGAAGGAGACCAGATGCTATTGGTGTCAGCTTTGGTGGTCCAGTGGATGCCACAACTGGCTTAGTTAGACTATCTCATCACGTTCCTGGCTGGGAAAATGTTCCCCTTAAACTAATTCTGGAAGATGATTATGACGCACCTGTCAGTATAGACAATGATGCCAATGTTGCCGCCATTGGTGAACATCGCTTTGGGGCTGGACAGGGATATGATAGCCTATTTTACATTACTATTAGCACTGGAGTGGGTGGAGGCTGGATACTTAACAACAAACTTTGGCGGGGTGCGTTGGGAATGGCAGGAGAAATCGGCCATATGGTAGTTGATCCTAGAGGTCCGTTATGCTTATGTGGAAAAAGGGGATGTGTAGAACGGTTGGCTTCTGGTCCCTACATGGCACAAAATGCGCGGGAAATGCTGGAGAATGAACCACCCGGAACTAATACCAGAGTCAGAGGTGATGTACTTAGGTATTTGACAGGCAATGATCTTAACTTACTTACAGGTAAAGTCGTCAGTGCCGCAGCAGCTAACGGCGATGAAATAGCACAAGAAGTATTATACCGGGGTGCTTGGGCTTTAGGAGTAGGTATTGGCAATGTAGCCAACCTCATGAATCCCCAACGGTTTATTTTAGGTGGTGGTGTCACCAAAGCTGGGGATAATTTCTGGACTGTGGTGCGGAAAGTAGCTAGGGAAACAGCACTACCAGAGGTGAATTTTGAGGTTGTGCGAGCATTATTGGGTGATGATTCACCCTTATGGGGGGCTGTTGCTCTGGGTTTAAATGTGTGGGATTAGGGCAGGCTAGAAGCCCACCCCACAATCAATATATATTAATTTTGTGGGGTGGGCAACATGAGCGCCTATCTTATATTTAATATTTACGGAGAATTCATTTTCAGGTGGTGATTGCAACTGCTGCAAGATATTATTAAATATTTGCCTGTTGTCTTTGATAAAGTGACCAATACAAACCTTTTTGTTTTAAGAGTTCTAAATGGGTTCCTTGTTCAGCTATTACGCCTTTTTCCATGACTAATATTAAATCGGCTCGTTTGAGGGGGGCAAAACGGTGGGCAATTAAAAAGACGGTGCGGTTAGAGGAAACATTTTTGAGGTTTTGTAATACTTGTTGTTCGGTTTCACTATCTAAGGCACTGGTGGCTTCATCTAATATGAGAATGGGTGCAGAAGCTAGAAATAATCTGGCTAAGGCAATCCTTTGTCTTTGTCCTCCAGATAATGCTGTACCTCTCTCTCCAACGTTGTTTTCATAACCATAAGGTAGTTGACTAATGAAATCATGGGCTACTGCTAATCTGGCTGCTTCGACAACTTGCTCTGAGGTAATATCTGGATTTCCTAAAGTGATGTTTTCCAAGATTGAACCATTAAATAAAAAGTCTTCTTGGAGAACTACAGCAATTTGTTGGCGTAAAGATGCTAAGTCAGCACTTTTAATATCAAATCCATCAATGAAGATGCGTCCTGATTCAATTTGATACAGCCTTTGGATAATTTTAGAAAGGGTACTTTTTCCTGAACCGCTCCGGCCGACAATACCGATAAATTGTCCTGGTTCAACATTAAAAGAAATTCCTTTTAATACTGGTTCAGTGTTGGCATTATATCGGAAGAAAACTTGCTCAAAGTTAACTTCACCTTTGAGGGGTGGTAATACTAAACCTGTTCCCGCTTCTGTTTCTGGTGCAGCGTTGAGAATGTCACCAATTCTATCTACTGATAATAGCACTTGTTGGAGATTTTGCCACAACTGTACTAGCCGTAATAGGGGACTTGTGACTCTCCCAGATAACATTTGAAAGGCGATTAATTGACCAATTGTCAGTTGATGATCAATTACTAATTTTGCCCCAAACCACAGGATGATTAATGTAGAAAAGTTAGTGAGAAAATCGCCAATATTACTACTAATATTAGATGTAGTTGAGGCTTTAAAACTGGTGCGGATAAAGCGGGCAAATAAGCCTTCCCAACGTTCTCTAGCTACTGGTTCTGCTGCATGAGCTTTGACTGAGTGAATGCCAGTAATTGTTTCTACTAAAAATGATTGACTGTCCGCACTCCGGTTAAAGGTTTCATTTAACCAATTTCGCAAAATTGGGGTAGCGATAATGGTTAAAGTGGCAAATAATGGTAATACTGCTAAGGCTACAAATGTCAGAGGAATGTTGTAATAAAACATCAATCCCAGGTAAACCACAGCAAAGATACTGTCCAGAATTACTGTTAAGGCTGTCCCTGTAAGAAATTGGCGAATTTGTTCTAATTCCTGGACTCTAGCAACTGTATCTCCCACTCTCCGTGATTCAAAATAAGCCAAGGGTAAACGCATTAAATGGCGAAAAAGTTGAGCTGATAAACTCAAATCTAAACGCCGGGCTGTGTGGGTAAATATAAATAACCGCAGCATACCCAGAATAGATTCAAATGTCGCAACTAGCAAGAGAGCGATCGCCATGACATCTAATGTGGCTAAACTCTCCTGTACCATCACTTTATCAATGATGACTTGGGTAATTAATGGTGAAGCTAAACCCAATAATTGCAAGGTAAATGAAGCTAATAAAACCTCACCTAATAAACCTCGATATTTCCAAACTGCGGGAATAAACCAAGCTAAATTAAATTTTTCTTGTTGGGAAATTAATTCAGCTTGCCATAATGTACCATCCCAACAATTTTCTACCACAGATTGAGGTAATTGTTCACAAGAATAATCAGGATTTTGGGGATTGGCAATAATTAAAAGATTGCCTTTCATTCCATAAGCTACAACCCAATTTAATTGAGGATTTTTACTTTCCTGATTATCCTGATTCCACAACAATAAAGCCGGGAAAGATAATTGACGTAATTCACGCCAATTTACCTGGATTTTTCGCAATACTAACCCTAATTTTTCTGCTGCTTCTACCAGGTTTTTGGGTTTTTGTCCCCGCAATTGGCGTTGTACCCATTCCAATTGCACAGGATTTTGTAAATGTTGCGCTACCATTGTTAAACAAGCTGCACCTGTATTCCCACTTCCCACAAAGGGATAATTGGAAATTATTGCTTGAGGAGGTGTGGAAGCAGGTAAAGAAATGGGAGAATTAGTTAATGCTAGAATGGGTTCTTTCTCCGTTACCTCTGTTGTATTTGTCCAAAATTCATCAACTTGAGGATTTAAAAATTTTTTCCATAAAGCCGAATTCCAACACACTACTACGACTTCCTTACTAGCAGCGACGGCTTTACAATCAGCAAATAATTGTTGACAGTTACCAAACCAATCTCCTGTTGCTAAAGTAGCTACCGTTTGATTTTCTTCTTCTTCTCGTAACCGAACTTTACCAGTGACAATAAAAAACTGGTCACCACCTAATTTTTGTGACCAAATTTTTTCGCCCAATTTGTAATGCTGGATTTCTGCTTGCTGTTTTAATTCGCTTTGTTCTTCAGCATTTAGCCAGGATAGTGGCGGTTCATTCCAGGGTAAATTGTTTAACACATTTATTCGTTAAAATTGATTTTTTAGATGGATTAATTTACTTGAATTTTGACTGTGAGATTTTGAATCTTTTCCCCTAGCCATTTCTCAAATAATTCATTTGTTAATGATTGTTGTAATTGAGGATCTTCTAAAGATGCTGGGATAATTTGTTCTAATCTAAATAAAGAAAAACGTCCTTCTATTTCTATGGGATTGATCAATTTTCCAGGGGTAGCTGCATCTACAGCCGCACGCAATATATCCGGTATAGTTCCCCGGCTAATAGGTCCCATCATGCCATTAAACACTCGTTCATCTGCCAATGAATACTCTTTTGCTAGTTGTTCAAAACTACTACCTTCTTCAATTTGAGTTTGTAGTTCTTCTGCTAATTCTTGACTATCAACGAGAATCCGCGAAAGGACAACTCTATCTAAGTAAAGCTTCTTTTCAATAAAGTATTCTGGTAATTTTGATTCTGTGATTAATACTTTGAGTTTTTCTAATTGAAAGCCAAAGGTAATAGATGTATGAAATGTTGTATAATCTGTACCATTATTTGTGAGCCATTCTTGAAATTTTTGGGCATCAGTTAGTTGATTTTTGAGACGAAAATCAATAATTGTCTGTTCAATTAATGCAGGACTAATCTCAATATCTGTTCTGGTATTAATTTCTTGTTCAATTACGTGCTGACGCAGGACATCACTAATGAAATTTCCCAGTTTACCCGATATTTGTAGGTATTTAACTACTTCAGCTAAGGCAATTTCTTGGTTATTTACAGTTAAAAAAGATGAAGATTCCATGAAGTAATTCTCAGGATAATACTAAAACATCTATAAGACTTTCCATTAAATAATAGGGAAAACAGTAGAAAACTATATTTAGCAATAATAAAGATTCGATAAATTAAATATGTAATTAATATTTGATCATAAAATATCCTGATTTTTGTTGAAAACAATATTAGATGATTATAATTTTTAGTTCTGTAAGTAATATAACAAATAACAAGATCCCCGACTTATTTAAGAAGTTGAGGATCTAAAAAATCAAACAAAGATTCTTTGGTAAATTAATGCCAGTATGATTGCCGCAGTTGCCCCAATTAGAGTATTAATAATATTCACAACTTCATTGGTAAGCCAGGTATATTTAGATTGCAAAGTTGCACCAATGACACTTTCTAAATTGGTAGCGATAAATGCGGCTAAGATACACCAAATAATACCTAGGGGATTAATTAAATTTACTCCCCAACCAACCAGAGCGATCGCAATTGATGCTAACATACCAGCAACAGTTCCTTCTAAACTTACTGCTCCTTCTGTACCTCTAGGAACTGGTTGCAGTGTCGTAATTAAAAAGGTGCTTTTACCATAAGCTTTACCAACTTCACTGGCAGTAGTATCCGATAGTTTGGTACTAAAACTAGCAACATAACCTAAACATAGCAAATATTTAAAATCAGGGAAAAACAAGACTCCCAAGGCACACAAAGCCGCTATTAATGCTGAACCCCAAACGTTTTCAGGTCCTCTTGCACCGGCACGCTTTTCGGCAATTCCTGCGGCTTCTTTTTCTGCCATACCAATGCGTGTTACCCCAGAACCGACAATAAAATAAAACACTACTACCAGATATCCTTGCCAACCTAGTGTTCCCCAAATGATAATTCCCAATAACCCAGCATTAAGTATACCAGCGGGGGTAAGCAACTTTTTGGGAATAATGGCGACTATTCCTAGTAAAATCGCATTTAAGCCTACTCCCATTAACCAGGGATTTATAGAATCTATTAAAGATAACATCAGTGATAAATTATGAGGATTTTCAAGTTTTTATGCTAATAAAACGATTTTATCCTCTTTTACCACATTAATATTAAGATTCTTTTCTACATTGCTTTTCCATAGCTTGTTGAACTTTTTCAATTTTTAATTCTAGTGCTTCGGCAATTTGTTCTACAGTTAACCCCATTTTGAAAAGACGGGGAATAGCTTTTAATTTCGGTTCTTCCTCCACTTCTTTTACCCTGGCAAATTTCACTCAAAAATTTAGAGGTTATCAGGTTATGAGTTTAGGGGATAAGTCCAAGCAAGTTTAATTGTGATAAAAAACTTATTTTCACCTATTAATATTTAATAGAATTTTCCTGAAGCCATTCTGATCTGGTTTCTTGACTTTCTTGACCGTTTGCTAGTCGTTCCGGGGTAAAGACAAGATACCCGCAAAATTTAGCACGACGTAAAGTTTTGTAAAGTAGTCATTTATTTTATGTCTTTCCAACATTCAAACATCGGAATAAATTTCAAATTTGCCATGTAATAGAATTTTTTGCCAACTGTAGCGGAATGGGGCGAATTTTACTAGCCAATAGTTCATTACTCCCAATCCTCAAGGGCTAGGTTTTCAACTCGTTCAAATTCTCTGGTGTTATGGGTGATCAGGGTGAGATTGTTTGCTAAGGCGATCGCTGCAATTTGTAGATCGTAAGCTCCGATAGGTGTCCCTTTAGCTTGTAGTTCGGCACGTATTTGTCCGCAGATTTGGGCGGCTTTTGCCTCAAAGGGAAGGCTAGTTAAATCAGCAAAGAATTTATCTAGGATTTGTAAGTTTTCGGTGGTTCGTGAACCTTTATAAGCTCCATAATAAAGCTCAAATTTAACGACATCACAAATACAGACATCATCGGGGGAAACGGCTAGAAAATGCTGATAGATTGAAGGATTTCGGCGGTTGATATAACCAATGCAGGTGTTGGTATCGAGTAGATAAATCATAGGAGTTCTTCTCGTTCTGGTTGTTCTCCTTGAGGTTCTCTAATTAGCGGTTCGCCTTGCCACGCGCCAAAGGTGCTAAGAAATTGCTGTGACCATTGACGTTTTATGGGTTTAGAGACGGGTTGATAAACGAGTAAAATTTCTAGTTCTTCGCCTGAGTGGTTGGGTAGTGGAATCTGAAGTACGCCTTGATCGTTGACATGGGCAGTTATTTGTATGCTTTGCATTGCTTTAGCTCCTATTGTTGTATTTTTCATTCTAATTCGGTGATGAAAAGAGAACATTTCTAGAGGTTGCTATTTCGTGAATTGACGATCGCATCAAGCTCATTTTCTAACTGTCTCATGCTGTCAATTGCGTCTTGTATTTCCCTGGCAGGGGCAAAGGCAAGGGTGGCATGACTTAGGGGATTCATGATAAAAGTGCGGTGTTGCCCAAGTAATGATATTAAAGCTGTGCTGATATAGTTTTTGGGAGTGCCATCCGAGTTTTTAGCGTTGATGATTGGTTCCCAAAAGTCATTAGTATCAAGGTCTTTAGCTTTTTCTCGATATTTGACTCGAAGATTCATTTTTTCACAGAAAGATTTTATTCTTACCTCAAATGCTTTGCGTAAATAAACAGCGGCGGCTGTGTGATCGTGGGCTTGCAAATAGTTTTGGGCTTTCTCCAGATATTTTTTGTTTTCAACTAAAATTGGGATTTCGTAATCAATACCTCGTCCTGCATAGAGTTCTATGGTTTTCCAGTCGTTAAAGTGACGCTTTAGCAATTCGTACCATTCTTTGTCATAGGTCATCAAAAAGATTTGATAATCATTGAATTTCTCTTTAAGGATATGAATGATGGGAATACGGTTAGACATATCCAAGCCAATTAGGACATCATCAAGTACAAGTATTTTGAGGGGACTACTGGGATTAGTTTTTAGGGCAGCTAGATAAATGGAGAGAGCGATCGCTGAAAGTTTGGCTTCGTTAAGAAATTGATGGGGCGAAGTAAAGTTAATTTGGTTAACGTGAACTTGTAGATAAACATTGCCTCCAGTTAAACACTTATTGGGTAAGTCAAATTCCAGTCTATTAAAGTTAAAATCAATAATAATTGAGTTGTCAAATTGATTAAGGATGTCTATAGCTTCGTTTTTGAGTAGTTGTAGGATGCTGTCTAAACCATTATTAAAGTTATCTAATATGCTTTGCAGTTCTTGAATCTTGTTTGTATGTTTAGCACTGCGGGGAATAGGATAATTAATAATTTCTTCCCATTCCTCACTTAGCAATCTATCTGTAAAATTATTGCGAGTATTATTTAGAATTTCTTCTATTAATAGTTTGAATAAATCAATTTCGGAGTTATCCTGTGTCAGGAAATAAACTTTTAAGAGTGATTTGTAATCTAGGCTACCTCTCGTTTTTGCGGCTTGGAGAATTAATGGGGCATCGGTTTCGCGGGTTGTGTCTGACCATTCATAGGTGGTTTCAGGATCGTTTTTGGTAGCCCGCATGGAGATTTTGACATGACCGCCATCAGTATCTATGCGGTGAAAGTTACGATAATTAGTAAACTGATAATCCCGTACATGAGAGTCGATAAAAAGTTCAATTGCTTTGAGTAAGGATGATTTACCACTGCCATTTTCACCATAAACAAGTAAGTTTTTGCCTTTTTTCCCCAAGTCGATTTCATGATCTGCGTAGAAGGCGCGAAAGTTTTTAAGGGCAATTTTAGTGATTCTCATTTTAAACCTCGAATGGTACGCACAATGGGGATGCTATCTAAGAAAAATATTCCTACTCTAATCGGGTGATCTTTTTCAAATAGGCGATTAAATATTTCTCGCAATGTTTGAATTTTGTCGCCTTTAATTGTATCAATATTTTGTATATTTTCTGATAATAAATGACGCATAAAATATGTATCATGTTCATGCAGTTCTTCGGGTAAATATAACTCCATGACTGCGGCATCAATGATTTGCTCGAAGTATCGTGTCATGAGTTTATCCATTGAGGAATCACCACTGCTAAGAATGTCTTTGAGGGCGGTGGTAAGGTAGATCACATAGCCTACAAGGGTTTCTATTGCTTTTTGTTCTGCTTCGGTGGCAGTGCGGATAGGGATTTGAGAAACGTATATATTTTGAAGTGCATAAGTACCACCAGCCATTTTACCAACTATATGATCTAGGAAAAACCATACAATTTTTGAATTAAGAATTGCAAGAAGATAATAACTAGAATCAGGAATAAAAAATATTTTGTTGTTTGTATATAACTTTTGTGAATCCCAAGCAAAAGCTTGATGTGTTGCAATTTCTTGATAAACAATTTTAGGCTTTTCAAATTCTTGATAAATACCTTCTTGTGGTTGTTGCAGTTCATACCAAGGATGCGTATGAATAGTTGCACGGGCTGATAATTCTGTACGATATCTTTCTAGATATTTACGGATTGACGGATACTTATCAATTTGGAATCCACGTTTTGCAAAGATAATATACCGCTCTGCAAAATCTGCACTCCATCGTTTTACATCTTTACCTCTTAAAAATGGCTTGATTACCTCTAAAGATTTAGGATCTTCAACTATAAAATCATCTCGTTGTTTTTTGCTTATAACAAAAGCCTCATTTAATCCCGTTACAATGCCGCGATAAAACTTCCCATTTACATATTTATCTAATGGTGTACCAACACTTCTAAGTTTTGCTAATAAGTCTAAAACCTTTGTATCCTCTAATCGCCAACCATCAGCTTTTAATTCGGATTGAGCTAATAAGATTTTTTGATTATTAAAAACATTAATAAAATTATTTAAAGATTCTCCTTCTTGCCAAGCAAGAGCTTCTACTCTAGCTTTTATATTTGGTTTTTCTTTACTCAAAATAATAATACTAGGATAAGCAATTGCTGTAAAAATAGGCGCATCACCAAAATCAATTAACTGATTAATTGTCGTATTTTTGCCAAGAAATTGACGTAAATTTTCGCCATAGGCAGATCGAAAATACTTGTTAGAAGAAATATATGTCAAAATGCCTTTTTCTCTAAGGAGTTGATAGGCTCTTTCATAGAAATAAACATATAAATCTGCTCTCCCAGTATAGCACTCATATTGTTTTTGCAAAACAGGTTTTAATTCTTTGATTTGCTCCATCCTTACATAGGGCGGATTACCAATACAAATATCAAAACCGTCTTTAATACCAAACATCCATTCTGGATCAAAAAAGTCTGCGGAAGCATTTTGATTATAAGGATTCCATTGCGCTAAACTATCAGCCAACGCCGCATCCAAACCAATACCCTTTAACAAATCCCTAATTTCATTCCGTAACTCCTCATCACGCTCACGATACTTATCCTTAGTCGCCTTAGATCGGGCTGTGAAATGCTTTTTACGTATCTCTTTTAACTCTTGCTCTTTTTCTATTACCTCATCACTCCGCAAACTCTGATCACTAAACCGAATCAAACTATTCGCCGCCACAAACTTCGTTTCCAAATTTGGCAAAGGCAAAATACCGCTATTCTTTTTATGACGATCCACTACCTGTTCAACTATCAGCGCAATAAAACAGCGTAATTTAGTAATCTGTAATGCAATAGGTTGAATATCCACTCCATAAATACAATTCTCTATCAAAAACAACTTACGCCCATAATTTGGGTCATTCATTTTGTCATCAAACGCCTCATTAATCTCAATTAAGCGTCTTTGTCTCTCATCTTTATCCGGGATATAAAAAACCTGATTCGTTTCTTCCTGTACTTTCAAACGTTGTAACTCTTGCCACTTTAGATTTTCATGATCCAGTTTACTCAAAACATACACCATTTTCTGTAAAATTCCCATAGGAAAAGCCCCCGAACCACAGGCCGGATCAAGAATCTTGCAATTATCAATGGACTCAATTAAAGCTAAAGTGACATCTGAATCATCCTCAAAGGAATTAACCGATGATTGATAATCTAAAAGCAACCTTAACCGCTTATCAAAATCCTGTTCTGTAAACTTTTTCTGTTTACTTTTTAGTTTTTCTTTAAAATAAGCAATTAAACTTTCATCTATCATGTAATTAACAATTTCACGGGGCGTATAAAAAGAACCTGTTTGTTTTCTAGCTGTTGTTTGTGTTTCAGGGTTGTAAGCTGCTAAAAGATTCTCAAATACTTGTCCTAATAATTCAGGATCAAGCGCCACATCTTCCTCAAAAGGCGTATTTTCAGCAATAGTAAACTTATAGCTTTTAAATATTTCTAATAAACCCCGCACTCGATATTTCTTGCGACTTGTACCAAAATCGGCATTAAGATCCACATCTTGAAAACCATCAAAAAATAATTCATTTGGCACAGATAACACATTAGAGGAATGATTGCTAAACCCATCAATTCTTTTTTCTGTGTCAGGTTTATCCTTTTGTGAAGGAACATCTAAACATTCAAATAAACCACCATTTAAAAAAGGAATATCGTCAAAATAACGATCAATTACCCCATCAGGATCTTGAAAATAATCCTTGTAGCGAAATACATTATGTACCATGTGCTGCGAATTACGACCGCCGGAACTCTCTTTAATAAATTTGCGTTTACCTTCAGTATTCAATGTCGCAAAAAACAAGTTTTGTAAAATCGCTTTGTAATAGGTGCTTTCCTGGGGTTCTACACTTTTGAGAATAGATTTAATATCAATTTGATTAAATAATTGATTAGGAACTAAACCTTTTTCTTTCAGAAACCAAACAAACATTAACCGGGTAATTAACCTAATTAAACTTTCTTGATTATTCTTAGCATCTTTTGGGAAAACCACTTGTTTACAAGCGTAAAAATACCAGACTGAAACCTCTTGATAAAATTGTTTATTTAACAAACTAACATCAAGTACCTTCTGCCAATAAGCATATAACTTAGCAAAAGAATCAACCCGATCTTTACCTGTTGTTGGAATTGCTAACTCTGCTAAAATACGTTCATGCCCCGAATGTGGCTGTCGAATATCAATATCCCGTAACAGTGTCACCTTCCCCGCTTTTTCACCTTCTCGATTGTCCTTGTATTTCAACCTCTCCGTATTTGCAAACGCTAGATATTCGCTATTTGCATCAGTGTACTTAAACACCACCACCACAGGTGTATAGTAAAATTCCCGATTAAACGCCCGTGATATTTCTGCTAAATGCGATAGCGAAGCGCGACCTAGGAATCGCGTTGGTAATTGTCCATGATCACGATTATTTAAAGTCACCCCAAAAATCAAAATTCCATCATAATCAGATTTAATCTTATCAATCGCTAAACTTTGATTTCCTCTAAAAGCTGCATCATCTACTAACCCAACAAAATAAACATCATTAATTAACCTAAAAGCCTCATTATCTTTATAAGTATTCTGTAATATTTTTTTTGCCGAAACCGGCTTATCATCTACATAATTAATCGGTACATTTAGATTTGACTTACCAAAAAACTCCTTTAAAGCAGGTAAAAAATCTATTTCATTAAATCTTGTTAGTTGCATAATTTTATACCGTTACTAAAACCCAACTGATTAAATCGAAATTATTAAGCTGATATTTACCATCAACTGTAACATTTTGCTTAATTCTACTTATAGAAGCCTTATTACCTTTTTTTAAGCCTTGCAAAATTCCCAGCGTTTCATTACCCATTGTTTCTTTGATAGAACCATCTTCCATTTCCTCAGTTTGCACTGCTTGACTGCTTAACCAAGTTTTAAGCGCGTTCACCAACTCTGCAATTACCACCGCTTCACCATGATCAATTGCATCAGGTACAAAACGCTCCTTCTCCTTATACAAGGTTAGCAAATCTAAAACTTCCTTTTGATTTTTTAAAATTAACTTGCCTGATTTATCAATGTAAATTAAATCAAACACCTGATATTGATGATCTAATTTCTTAGCTGGTTTCGCAGGATACCCCAACAAAGCAATGATGCCATCACTCAAATCATCACTAGCACCAGATTTCCGCTCTGCTGCAAATCCCGTATATACACCCTTTGGCATTTGGCGATATTTATCCTTGTCACGATTAAATTCTGCTAATAAATCCTGACGATATCGCTCCAAAGACAAACTATCAAAGCCTAACCCTTGCTCGCTTACTTCAATATCGTCCCAAGTGACTTGCATTTGCTGCATCATCAAATCATTCATCTTTTGATCAAATTCTTCATCATGAACCATCTTGGCAAAGCTATCAGAAAATTGATGATCTACCTCTGCTCCTGCCAACTTCATGGCTGCCATCCGCTGCTCAATCCGTCCTTGCAAATTGAGATAGGAATTAATATTGTCTGATGGCCAGAAGTTAATCCCAAAAATTTGTTGATTAGGACTACCCAAGCGATCAATCCTTCCCATGCGTTGGATAATTCGTACAGGATTCCAATGAATATCGTAATTAATCACCATATCAGCATCTTGCAAATTTTGTCCCTCACTGAGAGCATCCGTAGCAATCAAGATATCAATAGGATTATTTAGCTTTTGATACGTTTCAGGGTGATTATCTCTAACCCATTCTTGCCATTCTGCAAAAGCTTCTAACCCTTGTTTCTCAGAGTTAAAAGACCATTCTTTTTCACAAAATAGCTTGGTATATGGTGCAAATCTCTCTAAAATTGCCTCCATTTTCTGTTTATGTTGGCTATCATCTGAGTATGAATCTGTTCCCGATGCGATCGCCATCTTGTCAAAACCTCTAGCTCGAAGCTGATTAAACAAATACATCGCTGTATCACGATAGACTGTAAAAATTACCACTTTTTGATTATGGTTATTTACTCCTGACTTGCGCTTTTTGATAATCTCTTCAATTAGTTTCTCCAACTTATCATCACAGGATTTAAACTGATTGGGTTTCTTGATCTCTTTATCAATTTTGATATGAAACTTTTGCAAATTGACAGAAAGCTTATCGAGAGCATCTAAATCTTTTTTTAGATCCTCCTTAAACTTATCCAAATTACCAGCCTGATCAATTTCCGCGATACTAATCTGGCGTTTTTTACCTAACGTATATTGTTCAACTGCTTCAGGAAAATCATCATCATTTTCATCATTTTCTAAATCATCAACATCATTTTCTAATAACACCGTTTTTACCTTGTTTGCTTGATAAGATTTAATCTTATCTAAAGCATTTTGATGATGGTTTTTGATTTTCTCAACCGTTGAGTAAAAAGAAAACCAAGAAGACTCCAATCGCTTCACCATCAAGATATAAATCATCTTAACTAGAAAGCGATCGCGTGACTTTTCATCCCGTAATATATCTTTCTTAGCATCTTTTTTATTATCTGATTCATCATCCCAATAAAAGGCTGGCTGATATCCTGATAGCATCGGTGGAAAATGATCAAACAATTCCTCAAAGGTTTCAAAATTACCAAGTTGATGTGGTGTCACAAATAAATTTTTAGGCTTTGTCTTGGTAGGAAATACTAAATTTGTCTGTTGACCTTCCACCATTTTTCGAGTTCTGGCAACTAATAGAGAATCTGTTAACCTAAAAAAATCATTGTCTGAGAGCTTTTTAATAAAATTGCCGATTTGAGGTTTGGCATCTCTGCGCCACTCATTAAATATAGTCTGTGCTTGTTTAAAGGAATAATCAATATTTCTTACACCTAATTTTGCATCATAGCCATGCACATCACCTTGAACCATTAATTTAAATTGATTTCTGACATCGTTCAGGGAGTTATTAATGGGAGTTGCTGATATGAGCAGAACTTTGATATCTTGATTCTTTTTTAAAATATTATCAACTAAAAATTTATAACGATTAGATTTATCATTTCTCAGGTTATGACTTTCATCAATTACAATTAACTTGGGCTTGTCATCACAAAAAAACTTATCAGCGCGATCATTATAGGAATTTAGGCGATCGCTGTTCATATCGGTATGAAAACGAATGAAAAATTTAAGCTTATCGGTTTCAAATTTTGATGCTTGATCTTCCTTGTAGCGTCTCCAGTTACTCTCTAATTTTTTGGGGCAAAGTAATATAACTTCTCGTCCTTGCATTTGAAAAAACTTCATTACAGCCAAAGCACTCCAAGTCTTCCCTAAACCCACCGCATCCGCTAAAATAGCTCCATCATATTTCTGGAGCATCCGAATCAGACTAAGAACACCTTTTTTTTGAAAGTCATAAAGTGCAGTAAAAATAGAAGTATTCTCCAATCTGCCAACTTGGCGATTAAAGTCTGGATCATTCTCAATTTCCAAAACCTGATTGCCAAACAACTCAAATAATATCTTGTAGTAAATATCTCTGGGAGTATATTTAATAAATATTTTTTCAATTTCCTGAATTAGATATTGCTTAAAATCTACCTTTTTAGTTGTCCCATCTTTAAATAAGAGAGTTTTTTCTTGATGAGCTTGAGGTTTATGCCAAAGTGAATCAAACCATTTTTCCAACTCTTTATATTGATGATTATTTCCCGTTTCAGCAATATTCAATTCCAAATTATTTGTATGCTTTAAGCCAATTCCTGCTTCAGTTAAGTTTGAACTACCAGAAATAAAATACTTGTTGCGATCGTCATCCTTAAATGGCTCAAATAAGTAACACTTAGCATGACAAAAATTCGGCTCTAAAGTTTTTGCTTTAACCTTGTCCTGTTTCAAAAACATCACAGCTTCCTGTGCCAAAATACTCAGATTCAGAGCCGCTTCAATGGTAATATTTTCATTTAGTAAATCTAACGGTCTATTCTCGACTTGATCTAAATTAACAATATCCCCAAGCACTAATCGAAATTTAGCAATTTTATGATTAATTTCCTGAGAAAGATCAGCTAAAGCCCCAACAGTAAAATAACCTGTAACAATGTCTACAGTACCTTCTTCTGTATATTTTTTAATCCACTCATGAACTTTTCTATATTTTTCATTGTCTAATATCATTTAGCGTTGCTTTGTAAAGGGGGTAAGTCTCGTAAGTGCGTTATTAGAAGTAAGTAATAAAGCAAAATTAATTATACTCCTATAGCAGCAATTCTCATTTTAAGGTTTCATGACATTTAAACCCTTACATTTATATGGGTTTATAATTCTTAACAAATCAGGGGATACCGAAGCGCTGCTGCAAGCAGTTCGCTGAAATGGCGCAAACTCCTTTCAAAATGAGAATTGCTGTCAAGTTGGTTTTTCTGAGAATGCGATCGCTTGAGAATCAAGATAGTAGCTACACATTGACACTCTTAAGGCTAAAGTCGCTGAGATTCTGCGGACAGAGTAAACTTAGGTAACGCCCAAAGTCACTAACGAGAATTTGCATCTGATAATAGCTATATTTACCCACCCACACCATGAACCAACCCATATTCCATCTTGCTTTTCCCGTCGCTGATATCCCCCAAACCAAAGCCTTTTATGTTGACGGTTTAGGCTGTATACCCGGACGTGAAAGCCCCCATGCTTTGATTCTCAATCTTTATGGACATCAATTAGTAGCCCACGTTACCGAGGATACTTTAACACCTCAAAAAGCAATTTATCCCCGACATTTTGGCTTAATTTTTACCCAAGAAGCAGATTGGCAAGAATTATTAGAAAGGGCAAAAAGCAAACATTTAAAATTTCGGGAAGAACCCAAATACCGCTTTGCTAACTCTCTTCTAGAACATGACACTTTTTTTCTAGAAGATCCTTTTTATAATTTAATGGAATTTAAGTATTATCGCTACCCAGAGGCGATATTTGGCAATGCTGAATATACTGCAATTGGTGATAGGATTTAGAGGATGTTTTAAAAGTCGCTTATGGTGTATCAAATATTTTCAGATGCACTTAAACAAATGTTTGATAGCCAAATCTTCAATAATACATAAAAAATTTAAAGTAGGGTGGGCATTGCCCACCACAATACTTTTTTATAGGCTAAAATCATTTTATTTTCGCATTAATTATGAGCAACGAAACCTTACAAGCGAGTCGGGAATGGTGGTCACAAAGATGGTTAGATTTACTAGATTCTTACCGATTTAAAAAACGATTAGAACGGGCCAGAAATTATTCTCGACAAGGAAATGTTCTGAGTATTAAATTTAAAGCTGCCAAAGTATTAGCTAGAGTCCAAGGGAGTGAAGTAGAATCCTATAAAGTTTCTCTATCTCTTGATGCTTTTACTGAAGAAGAATGGGGTTATGTTGTGGAAACAATGTCCCAAAAGGCGCTGTTTGCTGCTAAGTTATTAGCGGGAGAAATGCCACAAAATATCGAAGAAGTTTTTATCAGTAATGGTTTATCATTGTTTCCATTTACTCTGGGTGATGTTCATGGTAAATGTTCTTGTCCTGATCAAGTAGTTCCTTGTAAACATATAGGTGCAGTATATTATCAATTAGGCGATCGCTTTAGTGAAGATCCTTTTGTATTATTTCAATTACGGGGACGCACAAAAGAGCAAATTATCAGCGATTTACGTCAATTACGCAGTAGTAAAAATGTCGAGATAATTCAGGAAACAGCGGAAATTAAACCAGAAGTTTCTCAAAATCAATATCCCGTTAAACTAGCTGATTTTTGGCAATATGCAGAACCTTTAGCATCTTCTTTAGTGGTAATTTCCCCTGCTGTAAGTGAAACAATTTTAGATACATTAGGAACAATTCCTTTCACAAAAGATGAAGAAAATACAACTAATTCACCTGCTGGTGATTTG
This sequence comes from Dolichospermum sp. ST_sed8, assembly GCA_028658405.1. Taxonomy (GTDB): domain Bacteria; phylum Cyanobacteriota; class Cyanobacteriia; order Cyanobacteriales; family Nostocaceae; genus Dolichospermum. The sequence continues at coordinate 18,886 of JAKOGY010000063.1, forward strand.
GTAATGAAATATTTGCAAACAATTTATAAAGATGTCAGTCAAAAAGCATTTTTAGCAGCAATGAATGTAGGGGGATGAATATTTTTCCTATTTTCATCTCTCTTGATGTACCCATTCCCGTACTGCTTTTCTAATTGCCCGTCTACCATTTGCCCGATTTTGTTCAATTAATTTAGGTAAATCCCGAATTTCTAAATTAGGAAATACCAAACTTTTTGCAGATTCTATATATTCCTCATCTTGCAAAAGATAAATCTTCAATTCACCAGAATCATAACACCAAATCTCAGGAACTCCCAACCGAGTATAAATGGAAAAGCGATTTAACGACTTACTAGTAACATCAATTTCCAAAACTAAATCAGGAGGTGGATCTTTCCGTAAATCTAAATCTAACCTACCTCTAACTAATGCTTCATTTTGAAAATAAAAGCAATCATCAGGTTCAACCCCTGCCATTTTAGGTTCTTGCTTCCATGTTGTAGAACCCAGACTTTCATATTCTAAATTCAACTCTTCAGCAATATCTTCAACCGCAGTGCTGATAACTTTTTTATAATATTCGTGTTCGGGTAAAGGTGTCATAATTTCCAAAGTTCCATGATCATAAGCAACTCTAGCAGCGCGACTTTCTCCTAAATCTTGCAGTAGATTTTCAAACTGTTGCCAACTGATGTTATAAAGCATAACTCTATCAGCGCGATGTTTAGTTATGATCATTTGTATATCTGAGAATAAAATACAAGTTAATTTAATTATAGCAACTGGTAGAGAGGAAAATTAAAACTAGGATTTATGCAAATATGATACTAAATATTTTTTGTAGGGTGAGTCAGACTCGATAACTCAGTAATAATGAATATATTTTCAACATCTGACACACCCCAAATTGTCAACTAGAATTGGTAAGAAACACCAACAGAAAAAACAGGAAAAACACTCAACCAATTCAGATCGCTTTCTTGTTTTTTCCTTTCTGCTTCGATGTTAGTATTAATTTCCGCTTTTATAGCCTCCGTTGCATCTGGACCAAACCCAGGTGTTAATGATACCTTTGGGGAGCCAGAAAACATTACCCCTAAATTTGTGGAAAATCCCCAACGTTTACCAGGTTTCACGGCATTACCCCAACCCAGTCCAATATATGGTGCGACACTATTTTCAAAGGAAACTTTAGCGTTCAATGATGTAAGCACAGTTGTGCTGTTATAGTCTTTGTCATTGATCCTAATGGTCACACCATTCTTGGGTTTCCCAGTTCCTTCAAAATTATTATCTTGAAATACCAAACCTCCAGTTAAATGAAAACCACCATTTTTCCAAGGCAGGTAATCAACTAAGGTAGAAACATTGAAGAGGTTGAGGTTAGCTTTATAGTCAACATCAGACACGCTAATATCTCTACTTAGTCCTAAGCCATTAATGCCAACTTTAGCATTGATATTAGGTGTGATAGATTTAGTGACTGTTGCACCAACACCTAATGTACTAATTTCAGGTGTAATTGCCCAACCACTAGTTTTTACAGGATTTTGGCTAGTTTCTTCTGTAGGTTGAGATTTTTCTGGCTGTGGTTGAGATTCTTCTATCTGTGGTTTTACTGGAGTGGAACGATTAGTACAGCGAGAATTTAAAGGATAATTTTTGCAAAATATATTTAAATCCAGTGGTACTTTCGCAAGTAAATCACCAGCACTATAAGTGAAAGTTCCTGGTTGAGGATGAGGTTCACTTTTTTCAGCAGTGATTGATGTGGCAATAACTTCATTCGTAACTACTGGTTGAGTAATTGACTCTGCTACAACTTCCTCAGCCATAACTACTTGATTAATTGATGTTCCCATTACCAAACCAACGGTAACGGTTAATACTGATGCACTTAACTTTAGCTTATTCATTATTTGATTTTTCGTACAACTTATTTATTAGATTGTATATTAGCAGTAATATTGAATTATTGTAACTACCTGTTTAAAATTTATTTTGCATTTTTTTTACAAAAGTTAATATGTAAACTTACACAGCAAACTACAAAAAAAGCCCTTGCTGTCAGGCAAGAGCTATAAAAAACATTATATTGTCAGTAATGAAATCGAACTAAGAAAAACCTAGTCAAGATCAGGCATAAACATGACTGGTTCTGTATCACGGTTAATACCTTTTTCAAAACCGCCAGCAGCAGCGCGGGCGCGACCTGCGTGCCACAAGTGACCAATCAGGAAGAAGAATCCTAAAACGAAGTGTGAAGTCGCCAACCAAGCGCGAGGAGACACATAGTTAAAGGAGTTGATTTCGGTAGCCACACCACCCACAGAGTTCAAAGAACCCAAAGGCGCGTGGGTCATGTATTCAGCGGCACGACGTGCTTGCCAAGGTTGAATATCATTCTTGATTTTTTCTAAATCCAGACCGTTTGGTCCACGCAGAGGCTCTAACCAAGGACCACGGAAATCCCAGAAGCGCATGGTTTCACCACCGAAGATGATTTCACCAGAAGGAGAGCGCATCAAGTATTTACCTAGACCAGTTGGACCTTGTGCAGAACCAACGTTAGCACCTAAGCGTTGGTCACGAATCAAGAAGGTTAAAGCTTGAGCTTGAGAAGCTTCAGGACCAGTAGGCCCGTAAAATTCGCTAGGATAAACGGTGTTGTTAAACCACACCATAACGCAAGCGATGAATCCCATTAAGGAGAGCGCACCCAAACTGTAGGATAGGTAAGCTTCACCAGACCAAATAGAGGCACGACGTGACCAAGCAAAAGGCTTGGTGAAGATGTGCCAAATACCACCAGCAATACAAATTAAAGCAATCCAGATATGACCACCGATAACATCTTCCATGTTATCAACACTGATAATCCAGCCTTCGCCACCGAATGGAGCTTTAATCAGATAACCAAAAATCACAGCGGGGTTGAGTGTGGGATTACTAATCACACGCACATCACCACCACCTGGAGCCCATGTATCATAAACTCCACCGAAGAACATAGCCTTCAACACCAACAACAACGCACCACATCCTAGGATGATTAGGTGGAAGCCGATGATGTTGGTCATCTTGTTCTTGTCTTTCCAGTCATAACCAAAGAAAGCAGAATATTCTTCTAAGGTTTCAGGACCACGAACGGCATGATAAATACCGCCAAAGCCTAGAACTGCGGAGGAAATCAGGTGAAGTACACCAACAACAAAGTAAGGGAATGTATCAAAAACTTCACCACCTGCACCAACGCCCCAACCCAATGTGGCGAGGTGAGGAAGCAGAATTAAGCCCTGTTCGTACATAGGCTTTTCGGGGACGAAGTGAGAGACTTCAAATAAAGTCATTGCTCCAGCCCAGAAGACGATTAAACCAGCATGGGCTACGTGAGCGCCAAGTAGTTTACCAGATAAATTGATTAAACGGGCGTTGCCAGACCACCAAGCGAAACCGCTGGATTCTTGGTCGCGTCCACCACTAATTACACTATTAGAGAGCGTTACCACGTGGGAGTACCTCCTCTGGGAATACGAATTGTTCGTGGGGTTGATCTTGAGGAGCCATCCAAGCGCGGATACCCTCGTTCAGCAAAATATTTTTGGTATAGAAAGTTTCAAACTCTGGGTCTTCTGCTGCCCGTAATTCTTGGGAAACGAAGTCATAAGCCCGCAGGTTTAATGCTAAACCAACGATACCAATGGAACTCATCCACAGTCCTGTAACTGGGACAAACAACATGAAGAAGTGTAACCAACGTTTGTTGGAGAAAGCAACTCCGAAAATCTGTGACCAGAAACGGTTTGCTGTCACCATGGAGTAGGTTTCTTCAGATTGGGTAGGATTGAAGGCACGGAAAGTGTTTGCACCTTCACCATCGTCGAATAGGGTGTTTTCTACTGTCGCACCATGAATGGCACAAAGTAAAGCCCCACCTAAGATACCCGCTACACCCATCATGTGGAAGGGGTTAAGTGTCCAGTTATGGAAACCTTGGAGGAATAGGAGGAAACGGAAAATTGCGGCTACTCCAAAGCTGGGGGCAAAGAACCAGCTAGATTGTCCTAAAGGATACATCAGGAACACGCTGACGAATACGGCAATAGGACCGGAGAAAGCAAGGGCATTATAGGGACGAAGACCTACAAGACGGGCTACTTCAAATTGGCGTAACATGAAGCCAATTAGACCGAAAGCACCATGTAGGGCTACGAAAGGCCACAAACCACCCAGTTGAATCCAACGGGTGAAGTCACCTTGAGCTTCAGGACCCCACAGGAACAACAGGGAATGTCCCATGCTGTTGGCTGGTGTGGATACTGCTACTGTCAGGAAGTTAGCTCCTTCTAAGTAGGAGGATGCTAGTCCGTGGGTATACCAGGATGTGACGAAGGTTGTACCGGTTAACCAACCGCCTAACGCAAGAAAGGCACAAGGGAATAATAATATTCCTGACCAGCCTACGAATACGAAGCGATCGCGCTTTAACCAGTCGTCTAATACGTCAAACCACCCTCTACTAGGAGCGCGTCCAACTGCGATGGTCATTTAACTAAAATCCTCGTTTTTTTACTAAAATTGCAACGTTTTTTTAAGCAGTGTTTTACTGATTTATATCATCTGCTATCAAGAATTTAACGTTTTTTTACAACCTTAACAGCCTTGTGAAAGCTAAGATTGTGAGAACCGACCACTTGACAAAGTGATCATTTCTCATAAATTATCCCATGACTAGCTACCATTAACTAGTAATCTAGGTTTTGACACTCTCCGGTCTAAAGACGCGGAGATTCTATAGAGAGTTTCAGTCTATATCCCTCAGTTATCCCAGTTTCAGGCATTGCCTTAAATATTTGGGTTCTTG
>JAKOGY010000064.1 GCA_028658405.1 Dolichospermum sp. ST_sed8
CGGATATTATTCGAGCAGTTGTCTTTACAACTATTCGATTAAGAATCCCCGTGTCTTTAGACCGGGGAGTGTCAAATAATTGAGTTGATTTGTGATCAATATTGAAGTAATAGATACATTTATCTTCCTTTGGGAACAGAAAAGATAATTTTGAAAAGTTGGTACTTCCTTTCCACTAAAGGAATATGGATTAAATGAACCACGAAGGGACGAAGAACGCGAAGGAAGAAGGAAGAAGGTAGGTAATCTTATATGGGTAAGGAAGTAACTGGTAATTTGGCAAACTTCTGTTTTGGGAATTATATTAGAAAATATTGGCGCTAAAATTATTGTTCCCAGCCTCAAACCGCAGGGTATAATAACCGTATCAATAAATCAGATGTGCTAATTTTCAGTGAAGATGACCAATACAGCAATGTTCCTGCTAAAAATGCGAGAATATACCATATCAATCTTGATTTTGTTCAAAAATGCTAGTAATGTGAGCAAATCTCACTCCCTAAACTAAAACCAGCCGTAAAACTAGACAAATCAATATTATGTCTACTCCCAATCACCAGCAACTCACACTCCAAGAAGCCAAAAAAATACTCAACAAATTTAACTGTCTGGATATTGCTCCCATTCTCAAACCGTCAGAAAAAGTTGTTACCAGTGAGGCATTAATTTTTCTCACCAGCCTGACTGATTACCAAATTTTAGGTATTTGTGCTGATACAGCCGCAGAAGGAATTTTAGCCATGAAAACCTATTCTCGCGCTTTGGGTTATCAAGCACCAACTGATTTACCAGAACCAGACGGACCTGTTTACATTAAGTTAAATGGCAAAAATGGTTTGTGTTATCTCGATTCTTATGCTGGACATCATCGGGGAGTGTTAGTATCTTGCCAGTGCTATCAAGAGGGAGGAGTTAACGAAATGTATGGACATTTACCCCTCGATTTATTTGTCTAGAATTGCATTGACAATCATCTGTAGGGTGGGCATTGCCCACCTCTTTATTACTCACTAATTACTGCATAATATGAGCATTGTTACACTTCAATCAGTTAAAAAAGATTTTGGCATTAAAGAACTTTTAAAAGATGCTAGTTTTAGTCTTGATCCTAATGATAAAGTTGGTTTAATTGGCACTAATGGTTCTGGTAAATCAACTTTATTAAAAATGATTGCTAGACTAGAATCAATTGATAGTGGGCAAATTTTAGTTAATTCTGGGGCAAAAATTGTTTACTTGCCTCAACAGCCAGATATGGACGAAAATCACACGGTTTTAGAACAGGTATTTGCTGACAGTGGTGAACAAATGAACCTAGTCAAAGAGTATGAAGAATTATCTGATAAATTGGCACATTACCCTGATGATAGTCAATTAATGTCCCGTCTTTCTACTGTAATGGAGCGCATGGATGCGACTGGGGCATGGGAAGTAGAAACCAATGCCAAAATCATTTTAACAAAATTAGGAATTGTTGACTTTGATGTGAAAGTTGGCACATTATCAGGGGGATATCGCAAGCGGATTGCTTTAGCAGCAGCCTTGATATCAGAACCTGATTTGTTGTTAATGGATGAACCAACAAACCATCTTGATGCTTTGTCTGTGGAATGGTTACAAAGTTATTTAAATCGCTATCGTGGCGCACTTTTATTAATTACTCATGATCGGTATTTTTTAGATAAAGTTACTAATAGAATTATCGAAATTGATCGAGGTGATATTTACAATTATACGGGTAATTATTCCTATTATCTAGAAAAGAAAGCTTTAGCTGAAGAATCGGCTGTTAGCACTCAACGTAAACATCAAGGTCTTTTACGAAAGGAATTAGAATGGTTAAAAAAAGGCCCTAAAGCTAGAAGTACAAAGCAAAAAGCCAGAATTGATCGCGCTCATGCTCTCCGAGATACTGAGTTTAAAGACATTAATGGTAAGGTGGATATTTCTACCGTTGGCCGTCGGATTGGTAAGAAGGTTATTGAACTGAAAAATGTTAGTAAGGCATACAATAACCGGACTTTAATTCATGATTTTACTTATGAGTTTAGTCCAGAAGATCGAATTGGCATTATTGGCGGCAATGGTGCCGGAAAATCCACTTTAATGGATATTATGACTGCCAGAATTAAACCAGATTCTGGGAGTGTAGAAATTGGGACTACAATTCATATTGGTTATTTTAATCAACATTCAGAAGAATTATTGACAGCGGTAAATGATGATCAGCGAGTGATTGATTATATTAAGGAAGAAGGGGAATTTATCCAAATATCCGACGGTACAAAAATCACTGCTTCCCAAATGTTGGAAAGATTTTTGTTTCCAGGAAATCAACAATATGCACCTATTAATAAACTTTCTGGAGGAGAAAAACGCCGTTTATATCTATTGCGTATTCTCATTAGTGCGCCCAATGTTTTGATTTTAGATGAACCGACTAATGATTTAGATGTGCAGACATTAGCAGTATTAGAAGACTATTTAGAGGATTTTAATGGTTGTGTGGTTGTAGTTTCTCATGATCGTTACTTTTTAGATCGGACAGTAGATAGAATTTTTGCTTTAGAAGAAGGTGGGGGTTTACGTCAATATCCGGGGAATTATTCCATTTATTTAGATTATAAAAAAGCTGAAGAAGCCCATAGCCTGCGTGGCGTAGCCATACAACAGGAAACGCAAAAAACTGTAATTGCAGAAAAGGTTGTATCTCCAGTTATCGAGACTAAAAAAGTCCGCAGGTTATCTAATTGGGAAAGACGGGAATTTGAGGAATTAGAAGGAAAAATTGCTAAGTTAGAAGTGGACAAAACAGCAGTAGAAAAGAAATTAGCCACTATGGCTGGAAATTTTAGTCAAGTTCAAAAGCTATATGAAGAGGTAGAAACTCTGAAGAAAAATATTGATTTAGCCACAGAACGTTGGTTGGAATTAGCGGAAATGGAGTCTTAGTTAATCATCTATGCTGTAATCTTGTAAAAATATCACTTCAACGAAAAACTGCAACAATTGGGCGATTATTAATTTAAACAACCGGACGTACCACGCGAATTAATTTCCCTTGTAACGTTTCCTCTGTTTTTACAGCCTCATCAATCCGTGCAGAAAATTGTTGCCAATTTCGATTATTCGTACAAACAACAATGCCGAAATGGTTATTATTTTGACGATGCAAACGGATAAAATCACCTCTATTGATAGTTAATATTGCTCTCTCTTGACCTATCGCAAAAGTCAATACCTCATCATCAGGTATCCGTTGATTAGCACTTCCAGCCTCTTGAACCGTCAAAACGTTATGCCCCAAACTCCGCAACAATTCCACAACTTGAAAAGGAAACTGCTCATCCGCATAAAAACGCGCCATTCTCTAAGCTGCCTCATTCTGCTCAATCGCCAATTCCATCTCATCGGGATAAGCCTCTGCATATACCCAAGCATTGGCTAAATCCGTAGCTGTAATCGTTGGATAGCTCGTTAAAAGGTCAACATCACTATATCCAAGACGGCGAGCCTCCACAAGTACCCAGACAGGAATCCGCGTATTCGCAATGCAAGCCTTTCCACCACAGACTTTAGGCGTTTTTTCAATTCCCTGCCAATTACTACCAAGACTTTGAGCAAGTAACTGGATAACCTGTACTTTTTCGCTGGGTCTGAGGGCAAGAAGTTGTCGTTCTAACTCTTTGACGATCACAGGTGTAAATCCTTATAAGGTTTTGGCAAGCTACATTTACCATTTTATAACTGAATTAAGAATAAAATCCCCCATCTTAACTTTTTTCAAGATGGGGTTTTGTAAATTCTCTAGTCAGTTAAGAGACTTCCAATTAAAAAAATATCCCAAAATTTCTTGTGGTGCGGGCATCTGGTCCCCTAATAATACAACCCACATTCCGCACCCCCCGGTGTCACAATCGGTAATTTCGGATTTTTGAATACATTAAAGGATAATTTTTATACAAAAATGTCGAAATTTTAGGTAGCGATCGCTAATCCCAAATCCCCAAACGACCATTTTTCGTTGTGTGACAGTTTAGGGTGCGGAAGATGGGATACAAGGACGGGCAAGATGCCCATCCCACAAAATTGGATAATCTTTTTTGTGGAGTTCTCTAAATGCTGATACTGTTGAGAACAAGTCTTGGTTGGAGATATTCGTAATTGACTAAGCGCCCTTTGTTATTCAACTCAATTTTTCTCTGTACCACATTCAATTCTTGCTGGAATTTATTCACAACATCGTCAGCATTGGGATCTGCAAATTCTTCCTCTTCATAATATCCCAATCTGTCATAACGATAGGCTGAGAGGGTAAATACAGTTGTCAATTGGCTACTTGTTGGCTTCGCTGGTGGAAGAAAATCTATAAGTGCCTGACGGTCTTTAATATCGCCCTTTTCTTGAATTGGTTTATAAGCAGCCAAAGGCATATTAGGAATAAAACCCATGTATTCATATTGAGGGAAATTCACCGCAGAATGTAGAGGTCCACAGATGTAGAGGATAGTAGTAACAATCTCCACTAATTGTTCTAAGGTATCAATGCTATTTTTCATCCCCTTAACTCTACCACCATCTTGAGCAACCAATTCCCGCGCCCAAGCTTGCAGTTCCACATCTGCTTTCAAGTCTGTTGGACTCTTGTAATAAAGTTCCAAATAGTTAAACACAAACTTGTTAATCGCGTTCCACAACAAGATTCCATCATCCCGATAAGGATAGTGTGGCAAATTTTTCACATCATCCATACCGCGATTTTTAAGTTCTCTGGGTAGGGCAAACTGATCCAAACTCCAATCTTTATAAGCATCTACAACAATTTGTAGTGACTCTTGTAAAGTTCCCGCTAATAATTCATCAACAGGACCGCCTCTATTAACCAAACCCTTACGGCCTAAATCATTGTTAGCCAACATGAACCGGAAATGGGGTTTTAGTAAAATTCTCAGAGGATGGTTTTCAGCTAGTTGACGAGGGGTAACAACAGCAAAGGGTTCCATGACAAAGTGAGTCCGGCATAAATGGCTGCTCATTTCATGATGATTACTATCAGCAATTTGCACACAGGACTTGGCATAAAACCAGGTTAAAGCGTCATCAAAAGGGGTCAGCAATGGGCTGGCTTTACCTAAATTTGGCTTGATTTGAATGGCTATAGGGACCAATTGACCACGATCTTGAAAACCTGAACTCCGCCAACAGAAAAAGGCTATGGGGGCTGGTAGGTACTTTTTACCTTTAGCGAAAGTGCCACCTTGAATGAATGTCAATGGTCTATAATCAGCTACATATAGATTTCCTGTTGCCAGTCTTTCTATTAAATTGATAGAGTTGCCAAACTTAGCTTGCAATTCTTCGATAGTAAAAGCAAAGTTAGCTGGCATTTGCTTAATCTGGCGTAAAACTACAGGATTTACCCCACAAAGCCGTTGTTCCGCGAAGGAATCATCGGTTTCATAGGTTTTCATCACATTGGGTTTAGGCAAAACTGGAAAAAAGTCTTCATAGTCTTGCAATTCGTCTAAAGGGTCCCAAATAGCATGAGCTTTAACCGCCATCATATTGACACCAAGTTCGGCTGTCTCTAATGTCCGTTCAGCAATATACTTGGTAGAAAAATTCTCTGAAGGAGGTACGCTTTTGAGCATGGCCAGAGGAGGCAAGAAATCATATCTAAATTCATACTCTTTCCGGCCTTTCTCTAGGGAAGATTGGCGTTGTGCCTTGTTGGGATCATTTTGAGGCAGAAATGGCTTCATGGGTGTTGATCTCAGTAATTTAATAGGCAATATCTAATGCTGGTATGCAATAGACTGTATTAAATTATCTAACATCATGGTTACTGATATAGATGTAACTTAATAAATATTTAAGTATTTTGGATAAATAAGGCTGAAAATAATACTTTTCTTTTGTAGTACAGATGAAAGCATCCAATTACCAATTACCCATTACCACATCTTCATAAATATTTGCCATTGTCAAAGTTAAATCTACTGAATCTAAACGTAATTTATCATCTTTTCCTAAAACTTCTGTTAACCAATTTCCTTGATCATCTTGACGATAAACTTCTACTTTTATTTGGCTTTGGTAGACTAAAATATATTCTTTTAAACTATCTATAGTTTGATAATTGATGCGTTTTTCGCGTTTGTCTGTTTTTACTGTAGAACTAGATAAAACTTCTATAATTAAGTGAGGACGAGTTTTAAAATACCTTTCTTTATCTTCAGGATCACAAGTGACAATCAGATCAGGATAGTAGAATATATTAGCGTTTCTGATTTGAACTTTTACTTTCATATCTAAGACGAAAGCCCGACAGGAACTCCCGCGCAAATGAGGACGTAATATGGCGTAGATATTACCTGCTATCAAGTTATGTTCTTCGCTTGCACCCGCCATTGCGAAAATTTGTCCGGCTACATATTCATGGCGAATATCGCTTGATTCTTCTGCTTCTAGGTATTCTTCTACACTAAGAATATTTAATGGAGATTGCATAATTTTGATTTGCTGCTTGAGGAATTATTGTATGCTTTTATTATAGTCAATTCATTCAGATCCCCGACTTCTTAAAGAAGTCGGGGATCTATGTTCTCAAATAAATTACAATTAAAAAACTTCCCATGAGTCAAACTGCCATAAATCTTGTTGCTATCTTTGTCTTCTTGATGACTTTTTCTAGCCTATTAGGACCATTGATCCATCTTTCTCCAACAATTCCAGCTTTAGCTACGGTGACATTTTTGGGAATTGCGACTTTAGATAATTTCAGCTTTCAAGGAAAAGGTGGAACAATAGTATTAGACTTCATGGCGCGATTTTCTCCAGAATATAAAGAACGAATTTTACATCATGAAGCAGGTCATTTTCTCGTTGCTCACCTGTTAGGAATTCCGATAACTGACTACACTCTCAGCGCGTGGGAAGCTTGGAAAAAAGGACAACCAGGACAAGGGGGAATAACTTTAGAAGATAGGGAGTTAACAGCGCAAATAGAAACAGGTCAAATTGGCGCCCAACTACTAGACCGCTATTGTACTATTTGGATGGCGGGAATTGCTGCGGAAACTTTGGTTTTTAAGTCGGCTGAAGGTGGCAATGATGATAAATTTAAGTTAACTGAGATTTTGCAAGTTCTGGGTTTTTCAGAAGCAGTTTATCAGCAAAAACAACGGTTTCATCTTCTTCAGTCTAAAAACTTGATTGAGGAAAATTGGGATAGTTATCAAGCTTTGGTGTCAGCAATGAGAAAGGGGGTTAGTGTTGAGGATTGTACAAAAGTTATTGGTTAATAAGTAAGCTATACTTAATTGATGGCTTACTGAAGAGGTAGGAATCATGAACTAAGGAATCATGAACTGAATATTTATGCACATCATTACCCGTCGGACACTTTCCGACTTTTGGGAAAAACATCCTAATGCACAAACTAGCCTACAATCATGGTATAAGATTACATTAAAAGCTGAATGGCAGAATTTTGTAGAATTGCGTCAAAGTTTTTCCTCGGCTGATCAAGTTGGTAATCTCACAGTTTTTAACATAGGCGGTAATAACTATCGGCTAATTGTCCTCGTAAAGTACAATTATAAAAAAGTTTTTATCCGTCATGTCCTGACCCATGCAGAATATGATAAGGAAGACTGGAAAAATGACTCTTGGAATACGTAATAACAACGCTTATATAGAATTATTGAAATCTTTTCCGCCGCGTCCCATAACTTCCGAGGAAGAATTTTTGAGTACACAGAAAGTTATCAATTTTCTGATTGATAAAGGTGAATTAACACCTGATGAAGAAGATTATTTAGATATTTTAGGAACTCTAGTTTACGAATATGAAGAAAAGCACAATACCATCCCTGATATTTATGGTGTGGAGTTACTAAAAGCGTTGATAGATGAATTTTGTGTCCAAAAAAAAGACTTATTATCTATTTTTGAATCCGAGTCTATTTTATCTGAGATATTGACTAGAGAACGCCCATTAACTGTTGATTATGTTCACAAATTAGCAGATTTTTTTCATATTTCTCCATCTGCATTTTTTTAGATTTATTGTCCATGTCCCGGTTTGTAATCAGCAAAACTTAATGCTTCTGTATCTAGGAAACTAGCTATGGCCATTTCAATAATAGCCTCAACAGGATACTCGATTTCAGTCGCACGGGCAATTAAAGCCATTTTAATTTTTTCAGGTAAGTGTTCTAAGATAAACATATACGTAGGGTGGGCAATGCCCACCAAAACCCGGATATTGTGGGCATTGCCCACCCTACAATACTTAGATATTGTTCAAAAATAATTTAGGATTCCTATATATGAATTGATGTTAATTTAATACCAATCAGTAATGGGAAACTCTGACAAAAGATCCTGAAAGCTGACTTTATTTCTTATTTTGTGGCATAAGTTATAAATAGTAATGATGCTTTGTGCGGATTTTCCTAAATTAATTAAATTTGATTTCTTAAACACTCATGTCTTCAACTCCCCAGTTTCTTAGCGGTAACGATATTCGCGCTTTATTCCTCGATTTCTACACCCAACGGGGACACCAACCGCTTCCGAGTGCTTCCCTTGTTCCAGAAGATCCGACTGTGCTGCTAACAATCGCAGGTATGTTACCATTTAAGCCTATATTTCTGGGACAACGGACACCGGAATTTAAACGCGCTACGACATCGCAAAAGTGTATTCGTACCAATGATATCGAAAATGTGGGACGGACTCACCGCCATCATACATTTTTTGAGATGTTGGGGAATTTTAGCTTTGGTGATTATTTTAAACCACAGGCGATCGCATGGGGTTGGGAATTATCAACTCAAGTCTTTGGTTTCTCCCCCCAGAATCTCGTTGTCAGCGTGTTTGAGGAAGACGACGAAGCTTTTACCATTTGGCGCGATACCATTGGTGTAAATGAAAAACGCATCAAACGCATGGGTGCAGATGATAATTTCTGGGTTTCTGGTGCTACTGGTCCCTGTGGTCCTTGTTCGGAAATTTATTATGATTTTCACCCAGAACGCGGTGAAGATCATATTGATTTAGAAGATGATACCCGATTTATCGAGTTTTATAACTTGGTATTCATGCAATATAATCGGGATGCTGCTGGTAATTTAACCCCGTTACAAAACAAGAATATTGACACGGGAATGGGTTTGGAAAGAATGGCACAAATCCTGCAAAAGAAGCCGAATAATTATGAAACAGATTTGATTTTCCCCATTATTGAAACAGCAGCGAAAATTGCCAAAATTGATTATTACGAAAGTGATGAAAATACAAAAGTTTCTTTAAAGGTAATTGGTGATCATGTCCGTTCTGTTGTTCACATGATTGCTGATGAAATTCGCGCTTCTAATGTGGGAAGAGGTTACGTTTTACGGCGGTTAATTCGTCGCGTTGTCAGACATGGAAGATTAATAGGTATTGCTGGGGAATTTATTAACCAAGTTGCAGAAACCGCAATTTCTCTTTCTGAATCAGTTTACCCCAATGTGCGACATAGGGAAACTGCAATTAAAGCCGAATTACAACGAGAAGAAAGTAACTTTTTGAAAACTCTCGATAGAGGAGAAAAGCTATTAGCCGAAATTATCCAAACTGTAAAACAGCAAGGACAAACTTTTATTAGTGGTGAAAGTGCTTTTACTCTCTATGATACCTATGGTTTCCCATTAGAATTAACCCAAGAAGTTGCTGAAGAAAATAACATTACTGTTGATGTTGATGGTTTCAATGCAGAAATGCAAAAACAGGTAGAACGTGCAAAAGCTGCACACGAAACCATTGATTTAACTGTACAAGGTTCTTTAGATAAACTTGCAGAACATATCCATTCTACACAATTTATTGGTTATACCCAATTAACCACTACTGCAAAAATCGAAGTTTTATTAGTTGCTGGTGTTTCTGAAGAAGCAGCAGAAGCAGGAACAGAAGTACAAATTGTTTTAGATAAAACCCCATTTTACGCTGAATCAGGTGGACAAATCGGCGATAAAGGATATATTTCCGGTGATGGTATTTTAGTCAGAATTGAAGATGTGAAAAAAGAATCTGATTTCTTTATTCATTTCGGACGTATTGAACGGGGAACAATTAGAATTGGTGATGAAATTACCGCCCAAATAGATCGGGGTTGTCGTCGTCGCGCTCAAGCCAATCATACAGCAACTCATTTATTACAAGCTGCTTTAAAGAAAGTTGTAGATGAAGGAATTTCTCAAGCTGGTTCTTTAGTTTCTTTTGATAGATTGCGCTTTGATTTTAACTGTCCTCGCGCTTTAACTGCTGAGGAAGTTATCCAAATTGAAGAATTAGTTAATAGTTGGATTTCTGAAGCTCATCCTGCTACAATAGAAGAGATGCCCATAGCACAAGCAAAAGCTAAAGGTGCAGTAGCAATGTTTGGGGAAAAGTACGGTGATCAAGTGCGCGTGATTGATTTCCCTGGAGTTTCGATGGAGTTATGCGGGGGAACTCATGTTAATAATACTGCGGAAATTGGCGTTTTCAAAATCATTGCTGAAGCTGGTGTTGCGTCTGGAGTCAGAAGAATAGAGGCGGTTTCCGGGGCTGCGGTGTTGGATTATTTGAATGTCCGTGATATAGTTGTGAAGGATTTGTGCGATCGCTTCAAGGTAAGACCAGAAGAAATACCCGACAGAATCACAACTTTACAAACTGAACTCCGCAACAACGAAAAAGAAATTCAAAGTCTGAAATCACAAATAGCAATAGTTAAATCTGACAGTTTATTACAAACTGCGGAAACAATAGGAGAACACAAAATCATTATCGCCCAAATGGAAGATATTGACGCAGAATCATTAAAAGCTGCTGCGGAAAGATTGCTGCAAAAAATCGGTAATGGTGCTGTGGTTTTGGGTTCTATTCCCGAACCAGGAAAAGTGAGTATCGTTGCAGCATTTAGTCCTGAAGTGAATAAAAAAGGTGTTCAAGCTGGAAAATTCGTTGGTAATATAGCTAAAATTTGTGGTGGAGGGGGTGGTGGAAAACCCAACCTCGCGCAAGCTGGGGGAAGGGATGCAAGTAAGTTACCAGAAGCATTAGAAACAGCGAAAACAGAATTGCAAATATCTTTAAGTTAACACCTTATGGGGTAGGCATCTTGCTTACCCTGTATTTTGCTATACTGTTTTTTGACACCTTTTCAAGTGCATCAACGCAACATCCTGACTAATATTTTATGACTATTGACGCTTTTGTTGATAATGGATATACCCCAGGTAGAGAATTTTCTGAGCAACTTCTGTTAAGTCCTGAATTTACTATTCAAAGCCTCAAACCTATTCTATCAGGTTCAAGTCGGCTGAAAAAGGCTGAATTAGCAACCGAGATAGCCAACTGTCAGAAAAACTAGCTGAGTCGGTTTTACAGAAACTGGGTTTGGTAGGTGATCCTGGTAAAATGAGTGATGCTGAAGATGCAATTGTGTTAACCTTGATCAAAGAGTGGGGTACTAAATCTTATGAGTTTCAACTAGACAGGGAATTAACTGAGATTGAAATGGAGACAGACGAGTCAAAAAAATTTAAAATGGAGTCTGTCATCCAAGCACACTGCTATTTTGGAGAAAAATCTGACAAAACGCAAGATTCTCTTCAGCACATAAAGTGCTATGGTGGTAGTACCTCTGTTCTTAAGTTTCTACTAAAAGAACTTCAACTTCAAGGCTAAAGCCATGATTAGTTTCATCCACAAGGGTCATTTGGACTTCTTATCTGAAAATCAAAAGACTAAACTCAGTAAGTATTTTATGACGGCATCAACCAATAATATGATGCCGCACCAGCTTGCTGTGCAGTTGGGTATAAAACGCTCTGATGCTCTTGCCATCTTAACGATACTTGAAGATGAGGGACTCTGTGAAATGAAACTGCTTATATATCATAATTGTGAACCAGATGTACCCGCTGGTGCTATTCCATTTGGTCAAGGCTTTCCTAACTTGCCGTGGTTTTGTCCACTTTGTGAAAAAAGTGTACATGATTATAATGAGTTATCTTATGATTTCATGGCACATTTTGTGAAACAACGTGAATTTGTTGAGTCAAGTCATGCTTAGTCAAGATGAGCTTGTGGAATCTATAATTAATGCTATGGACTTACTAGAATCTGGAAACTCTGCATTAAATAAATTAGCTGCTTATTTGTATAAAGCAGATAATCAACTACCTGAATTTTTAGATAAACTTCAAACATACACAGAATTAGAAACCCCCACACGCCCACAAACACAGGAAGCAGGTAAGCTTCTCGAACAAATTGTACTTTTATTATTTAAAGGACTAAAAGGTGTACAAAGTACCAAAAGTTTTCAATCAGCCGGACCTCAATATGATTTATTAGTCAGTGGTGATGATATTAGTTGGAAAGGAGTATGTAAGACATTATATCTTGAATGGGAACAGAGAGATATAGTAGTTGAAGCAAAAGCTACAAGAGAACCTTTACCTCATAAACAATTTGCTCGATTATGTAGCATAATGGAACATCATTTGAGAGGTGCTGGGTTGGGAATTTTTGTTACATTAAATGGAGCTTCAGGCTTTCCGAAAAGAGGTGATTCACGTAAGAGGAAAGCTAGTGATTGTAGACTTACACAAGTAGTTTTTCATGCTAAAACCAATAAGATAATAGTTGTTTTAGACAAAGAAGATTTACTTGAATTAACAAAAAATGGTTCTTTGATTGAAGTATTAACTAGAAAAATCAGAGATTTATCTGAATTAAGTGGTCTTCCTACTGCTCCTGTTGATAATTACTTGGAAAAAGATTTACCTCCACATTTACAAAAACTTGATGAATCTAATAATTAACAATATATTACAACATCAACTTTTATAAATTCTGCCATACCCGATATCGCAAATTGTAGTTATTTATTAATTTATTTTAAGGATTTGTATAATTTTTAGTCATGTGAAATTTGATATAATAAACTTGGTCATTAGTCATTATTTCTCTGTTGTCTTTATCTTAAAAATTATGCTTAAAAGTGTAAAAATAGAGAACTTTCGAGGTTTCAAATCTTTTGAACTTCAGCAATTAGGCAGAATTAACTTACTGGTTGGTGAAAATAATAGCGGAAAAACATCAATATTAGAAGCTATTCAACTTTTATGTTCACGAACTAATCTTGAACCACTCGGCGAAATAATGATTAACCGAGGTGAGTATTTTTGGAGTGATGATCCAAGAGAAGAACGCGAACTTGATATTTGTCATTTATTTTATGATCATCAATTTGATATAGATAGTCAATTTTCTATTTCAGGAATTAACGACAATTTGAAAGAAGAATTTTCTGTCAATATAGGAAGTATAAATTTACATATTGATGCTGATTTAGAAGAGTTATCAAGTAATCTCAAAAGCCTAAATTTCAGAGTAGTTTGGAATAGAGAAGATGAAGCTAAAGAAATTTTAAATCTGCCTTTATTAGATAATAATTGCTTATCTTTAAGATATATTAAACGTTCTAGCCGGGACAAAAAAAATCAATTGTCTAGGACAGTATTTGTTAATTCTTCTTCTTTAAATACCACAAATATGAAAGAATTATTTGAGGAAGTTGTATTAACTCCTGAAGAAGAACTAGCAACAGAAGCTCTGAGAATTATTGATCCAAAAATTGAACGTATTGCTACAGCAAATGTTCAAAAATCTACTCAGATGGCAAGATTACGTTCTGCTGCTGATTCACATACTGGTTTTTTTGTGCGTCTTAGTGATAAAAAAGAGCGTGTGCCTATTGGCAGTATGGGAGATGGTATTTGGCGAATTTTAGGACTTGCATTAGCTATAGTATCAGCTAAAGATGGATATTTATTTGTAGATGAAATTGATACTGGACTTCATTTTACCACAATGTCGGGTATGTGGAAAATGATTTGGGATACAGCTAAAAGACTAAATGTACAAGTTTTTGCAACTACACATAATAGTGATTGTTGGCAAAGTTTAGCCGAAATTGCAGAACAAGAAGATGTAACAGATGATGGTATTAGGATTCATAGAATTGAGAAAGATCAACAAAAAAGTATTGTCTTTAATGAATCTGAAATTGTCATTGCTGCGGAAGAAAATATTGAGGTGCGGTAGTGATGGCAAATAATGATAAATCTAAAGTTCTTATTGCAAATAAACGATTAATCGTTGAAGGTGAGCAAGATAAAAGAGTTATTCCAGAACTCATGGAAGCTAATGGAGTTCCTTGGCCACGTGGTCAAGAACCTGTGAATATTCAAGCTTATGGAAGTGATGAATTTATTGATAATAATAAAATATCTACAAGATTGAAAGAAAGAGGATTAACTCACTTAGGTTTAATAATAGATGCGGATAATAATCCTGAAAACCGTTGGCAAAGTATCAGAAATGCTTGTTTGAAAGTCGAAAATCTCAAGGAAAGTATGCATAATTTTCCTGAAATAATGCCAGAAACAGGACTAATCATTAATATGATTAATAATCAAAAGTTTGGTATTTGGATGATGCCAGATAATCAAAATAGAGGTATGTTAGAAACATTTTTATCTTACATGATTAAAGACGAAAGTGAACCTCTTTGGCAATATGCACAGGAAGTAGTGACAGAAGCAAAGACTAAAGGTGCAAAATTTATAGATGAACATATTGATAAAGCTCATATTTATTCTTGGTTAGCTTGGCAAAATCCTCCAGGAAGACAGTTACATAATGCTATTCAGGAGAAAATTCTAGATCCACAACATCCCAAAGCACAAGTATTTGTTAAATGGTTTAAGGATTTGTATGATTTATAGTCTCAAAATTTAAGGATAACAATATCACCATAAATTTTTTGTCTTGATCACTCATTTTTTTTCAATTCAAACAAACTGCTAGACTATAATTATAACTTAGTTGAGAAATTTGTAGAAGCAATACCCAACCCATAAAACCTATAAATTAAAATTATGACTCTTGCACAAGAAACACGCTACTATTCCCCTGAAGAATACCTAGAATTAGAGGTAAACTCAGAAATACGTCACGAATATATCAACGGATTAATTATACCCATGACAGGCGGAACACCCAATCACAACCAACTTGCACTTAATTTTAGTGGTACACTCAATTATCTTCTTAAACGTCAACCGTATCAAGTTTTTGTCACAGATCAACGTCTTTGGATTCCTGCCACAAAAATTCATACCTACCCTGATATTATGGTTGTGAAAATCCCCTTAGAATATGAACAAGGAAGAAAAGACACCTTAGTAAATCCTGTGATGATTGCAGAAGTATTGTCAAAATCTACCAAAAGCTATGATAGAGATGAGAAATTTGCAGCTTATCGGACAATTCCCAGCTTACAAGAATATATTTTAATTGACCAATATACAATGCACGTTGAACAGTATTTTAAAACTGATAATAACAAATGGATATTTTCTGAATTTACAGATGCAGATGTTAGCTTAAATCTAGCTTCTATTTCCTGCCAAATTATGTTATCAGATATTTATGATAAAGTAAATTACAACACAGAAGAATAAAAAACTCAATCTTCCTCTCTGTGCCTTTGCGTGAGATAATGATAATTATAAATACCCAAGGAGTCAATAAAAATGAGTCGCATCAATCCTTACACATTACAAATGCAAATTACCCAAATGTTTGCCCAAGGACAATCATTTTTTGCCCTTACCAAAGTTCAAGATTGGTTAAAAGAACATAATCAAAACCCCTTAAATTTTGAGATTATCTTCCATAAAAAACCTGCACCTCCTGGTTCTAAAGAAGTCATGGTAATAGAAATAGAACTAAAACGTAGAGACGGACAACCTGTAGATCCTTGGCTACAAGAACAAGCCAATTTACACGCTTAATTTGTGAAAAAGTATCATTTTTAGATCCCCGACTTGTGAGATAAATCAGGGATCTTATTATTCTGATTTCCTTGTAAACCTCCAGTATGTATTAACAATAAAGATTCTGACTTAAAAAAACCTTTAGCGACTAAATCCATCACTCCATAAAACATTTTTCCTGTATATATATAATCTAAAGGTATCTCATGTTGTGCTTGAAAATCTTGACAAAATAACTTTAATTTATTATTTACCTGAGCATAACCACCAAAATGATAATCAGATACAAGTTGCCAAGGTGCAGGAGAATTAACAGGTGCAGGTAAACCAGAATTTAGATAACTTGTTAATAAGTTATTGATATCTTCTTTGAGAAAATCACCACCTTTCAAAACAGGAAAACCAATTACCTTTTGTTCGGGATTTAATGATAATGTCATCCCTGCTAATGTTGTTCCTGTACCGCAAGCTAAACAGATAGTATTAAATCCTTTAACTGTTTGTAATATCTCTATACAGCCACGCATACCATTTAAATTACAACCCCCTTCAGGAATAATAAATACTTCCCCAAATCGCTGTTTTAATTGATTTTGTAATTCTTCTGTATGGCGTTTTTTATATGTTTGCCGATCAATATATACTAATTCCATACCCTGTGCTACCGCAAATTGTAAAGTAGGATTGAGAGGGATATTTTCCTCACCACGAATTACCCCAATAGTCCGAAAACCAAATAGATTTCCTGCGGCTGCGGTAGCATAAATATGATTAGAATAAGCACCACCAAAAGTCAGAATTGTGGATAAATTTCTCTCTTTAGCTTCCACAAGGTTATATTTCAGCTTAAACCATTTATTACCGTTAATTTGCGGGTGCATGATATCCAAACGTAAAACGTATAATTCAACACCTGCATTAGTTCCAGTATCACTATTAATTTGTTGAATAATTGGAGGAAAAAAAGTTGAAGACATTTCCCAAAAAAAGTTAAGTTTTATGAGAATAGTATAAAATACTAAGGTTACAAAAAATATCTACCAATTATGGCTAAACTTTTTGATTTAATCACGGAAGAACTACAAAAATTTATTATTAATCAAAAAATATTTTTTGTCGGAACAGCACCCCTAAGTTCGACAACCCATGTTAACCTTTCTCCCAAGGGTTTAGAAAGTTTTCGCATTCTCTCCCCCCACCGAGTCGGTTATTTAGATGTCACAGGTAGTGGTAATGAAACATCTGCTCATTTGCAGGAAAATGGGCGAATAACCTTAATGTTTTGCGCTTTTCAAGAACCTGCTTGTATTCTCCGTCTTTATGGTCAAGGACAAACTATTTTACCAGATTCTCCTGAGTGGAATTCTCTCTATCCGTTATTTCCTCCTCTTCCGGGAATTCGACAAATTATTATTGCAGATATTGAACGAGTGCAAACTTCTTGTGGTTTTGGTGTCCCGTTGTATGAATATCAAGGACAAAGAGAAACTTTAGTTAATTGGGCTAGTAAAAAAGGGGAAGAAGGAGTGAAAGAATATCAACAAAAGAAAAATCTGATTAGTATTGACGGTTTATCTACTCCTTTGAATAAAGCTCAGAATCCGGTTTGATTTTTGAAAAGGTAGGGTGGGCAATGCCCACCAAACTTAATATTTTTCAAAAATCACTTACGATGCCTATAGATTAATTAGACACTTAATAAAATTAAAAAAATGAATTACCAAGTTATTAACCAATTAAATGAAACCCAAATTTCTGAACTTGTGGAATTATACAAAAATGAATTCTGGAGTCATAACCGCACATATCAAGGTGTTATCAAAATGTTGGCTGCATCTGATATTATTATCGCTTTAGTAACCGAGCAAAAAGAATTAATTGGTTTTTGTCGGATTCTGACAGATTTTGTTTATCGCGGAGTTATTTATGATGTTATTGTGAAACCAAGTTATAGAAAAATAGGATTTGGTGCTAAGTTATTAGATGAAGTCGTTAATCATCCCCAATTAAAAGAAGTTGAAAATATTGCCTTGTTCTGTTTACCAGAGATGATTCCATTTTATCAACGTTGGGGTTTCACTGATGTTGTGAAGTTGGAATTAATGTACCGTTATCAATAATATAGCAATCCTTGAGAAATTCATAATTTGATCATGTCTAATCAACGCATAATTCAAAGTATATACACAGATGGTGCTTGCACAGGCAATCCTGGACCTGGTGGTTGGGGTACAGTCGTCTATTTTCATGATGGTTCAGTGCATGAAATGGGTGATTCATCTCATCACACCACCAATAATAAAATGGAAATGCAAGCTGCGATCGCTGCCTTGGAATTTTTCAAATCATCTCAACAAAATGAACCTATTACCCTGTACACCGATAGTAAATATGTAATTGATTGTGTGACAAAATGGGTAAAAGGCTGGAAAAAGAACGGCTGGAAAAAGTCAGATGGAAATCCTGTACAAAACCAAGACCTTTTAGAAATCCTAGATGAACTCAACAGCCGACTGGTACAATGGCAACACGTCAAGGGACATTCTGGTAATGTTGGCAATGAACGTTGTGATGTCATTGCTCGTTCCTTCGCAACCCACAAAATCCCCCACCTCAAACAGTCATTACCCGAATTTCTTCACGAAACTTTACCTAAAATTGAGCAAACAAGCGTAGTCAAAGTATTAGATGATCCCATAAACTCTACAATAACTAATAAAAATACACTGGAAAGCAGTCCGTCTGCATCAAATACAAGCACTATGGAACCATCTACTACACCAACTGCGACTACAACCAACGAACAACCCACTGAGATTAGGGTTTTACAACTTCGCAACTTGGTGGAAACTTTGCGTATTGCGGACGAAATAGCCACAAAAGGCTATTTAATTACCAGTTCAGAATTAGCAGATTTAATGAGTGTCCACTCTAGCGCCGTTACCAGCCGGGGTGACGAATGGCGTTGGCGAAATTGGATAGTTTCACGGGTAAGACGGGAAGGTAATCAAATTCTCTGGGAACTTGAACGTGGGGACAAAGTAGAAACAGAAGTAGATTAATTGGGAATTGAGAATTTAGAATGAATAAAGCATAAGTTTTTCACAGATTTGGAATGGTTCATTAACTTACGCCGTACTGTACTAGGATATAAATATTTTTATATTACCGAGGTACATTTTTCAACCCCAACAACGTAGGGGCGCAGGGCCTGCGCCCTGAATTGTGGCCTGTAATTAAGCTCCTAACATTTGTAAATTGTGCAAAGTGGCATAAAATCCTTGTTGTTGTAACAATTCTTCATGACTTCCCTGTTCAATCAATTCCCCCCGTTTCAACACAAAAATCCGATCTACATTGCGAATTGTAGACAAACGGTGAGCAATAATAATAGATGTTCGTTGGACTAACAACTGATTTAAAGCTTCTTGAACCAAAGCCTCCGTCCCCACATCCAAACTAGCTGTAGCTTCATCTAGCACCAAAATTTGGGGGTTACGAATAGCCGCCCGCGCAAAAGCTAAAAGTTGCTTTTGTCCACTAGAAAGATTTGTTGCCCGTTCCCGCAATTGAGTATCATATCCTTGGGGTAATTGGTTAATAAATGTCGCCACATTGGTTTTTTCTGCTGCTTGTTGAATTTCCGCAAAACTGTAATTATCACCTAAAGTAATATTACTTTTAACATCACCAGCAAACAAAAATGCCTCTTGTAAAATTACCGTCATATAATGTCGTAATTCCACTTGGGGAATCTCGCGGATATCCACACCATCTATCAGAATCCGTCCTTGAGTTGGTTCATAAAGACGACACAACAGACGGATAATTGAACTTTTACCGGCACCAGTCGGACCAACTAAAGCCACCTTTTCTCCAGGGTGAATAGTAAAGTCTAAATTCTTAATAACGTAATCATTATCCTTATAAGCAAAAGAGACATTTTCAAACTTAATTTCTCCTAAAGCCGGAATAGGCGTAAAATCTTGAGATTCTAACTTAGGAACTATCTGATTTATATAGCCAAATTCAGAATTTACATTTGCAGATTGAGTCCGAGAAGAATCTTTAATTTCTATCGGTTCATCTAAAATATCAACTACTCTTTCAATAGCCGTAAACCCAGATTGAATTACCGTAAACTTTTCCGCAAAATTCCGCAAGGGTTCAAAAAATTGTTGGGCATATAAAATAAATGCTGATAAAATTCCAAAAGAGATTTGTTGATTTAACAACAACCAACCACCTAACCATAAAACTCCACCAATAGCCATCAAAGCAACCCATTCTAAAGTTGCAGAAACTGCTGAATCATACCAAATACTAGTATCTAATTCCTTGATATAACGTTGATTTGTAGCCCGAAATAACTCAGAATTAAATTTTTCGCGGCGGAATAATTGGACTAC
Organism: Dolichospermum sp. ST_sed8; assembly: GCA_028658405.1. Lineage (GTDB taxonomy): Bacteria > Cyanobacteriota > Cyanobacteriia > Cyanobacteriales > Nostocaceae > Dolichospermum. The sequence goes on from JAKOGY010000064.1 coordinate 20,297, forward strand.
ATTAATGCCGACAATATTTTCTTGCAGTTGAGAATTGAGTTTAGAAAGTTCTTCCCTGGTTTTATAATTAGCACTTCGATATTGCTGTTGAAAGTAAATTATCAACCAAGTTACTGGAAACAGGATGAATATCAATAAAGAAGCAAGTTGCCATTGAATTGAAAACATCAATCCCACAATGACTACCATAGATAGTAAATCAGAAACAATGCCTACAGCCCCAGTGGAAAAAACATCTCCTAAACTTTCCACATCACTTGTTAATCTAGTAATCAACTTCCCTACAGGTGTGCGATCAAAAAAACGTACAGCTAAAGATGTAACGTGATGAAATAAATCCTCACGAATAGCCGCCGTCATTTTTTGTCCTAGTTTCTGAACTAAATAACCTTGTACACCTGTCAAGACTAAACGAAAAATAGTTGCTATTAACAACATTCCGATGAGAATATTTAAACCTTGCCACAAAGGTATATTTTGGAGAAATTGATATGTGTTAGGTTCTTTACGAATTAAAGAAATTGCCTGTCCCACTAATAGGGGTTTGATAGCACTGGCCACAGCAATAGGAACAAGCAGCAACATGGATACTGCTAATAGTTTGCCATGACGACGACCATAGGGGACTAAACGCAAAAATAACCGCCAGTCATTTTCTCGACGACGATATTCTGGATCTGATTTAACTGGAGATGGGGAGATGCTCATAAATGAAGATTTAGAAGGAAAATAATTTTAAATTATGCCCTGGGAGACTAGTTTTTTTCAAAATTTAAGCCATTGATTTCTTGACATTTTGCCTGTGCTGCTTGATAAGCTGTCAAATATTCTAAACCTCCCAACATAACATCACCATAATAATCATAGGGGGCTTCACCATAAATAGGTAAAGGATCATCTTCTGGATAATCTTCTTTAGATTCTTCAATGATAGCTTTAAGCTTTTTAGCACTCAGACTTTGAGCAGGAAAATAATAAAGTTCTTGGGGATTCTTTTGTAAATGAGGAAGTGTCGGATCGATAATTACATCATTAACTTCAATCCAACCATGTTCAATGGGTTTATATGGTTGACCAGTAAATACTAAAAAGCCTTGGATATACTTTGCCCCTTCAGTTATTAAAAGAGCTTTATAGGCATTATCAAAAGGTTTTTTAGCTTTACTTTTGATGGTTTTAGCAATTTCTTGAGACAAGGTTTCATCTAATAATTTGTTCATGATTTAAGTTCTCCTTAACTTATGCTCCTAATAATTTTGTAATTCCTGGTTCGCTAACTGATTTTATCAGGATTATACCCAGATCCCCGACTTCTTCAAGAAGTCGGGGACCTAATCTACCTCCTTAGCCCAAATGTGTCAGAATAAGGAATTGTAATAAAAAATATTGTTAAGGTAATTTAGTGACTTCAACTGCTCAAATTAATGCAAGTGCGCGTCGTGCGGTCTTTCCATTTACAGCCATCGTCGGTCAAGAAGAAATGAAACTGGCATTGCTGCTAAACGTCATAGACCCCAAAATAGGTGGTGTAATGATTATGGGCGATCGCGGCACCGGAAAATCTACAACTATCCGCGCCTTGGCGGACCTCTTACCAGAAATCCCTGTTGTCGCCAATGACCCCTTCAACAGTGACCCCAGCGACCCAGACTTGATGAGTGATGAAGTTCGTCAACAGGTGGCCCAAGGGTTAGAAATTCCCATTGCACACAAAAAGGTGCAAATGGTAGATTTACCATTGGGCGCTACAGAAGACCGGGTTTGCGGCACAATTGACATTGAAAAGGCATTATCTGAAGGTGTGAAAGCTTTTGAACCTGGACTGCTCGCCAAAGCCAACAGAGGGATTTTATACGTTGATGAAGTCAACTTGTTAGATGACCACTTGGTAGACGTACTCCTCGATTCTGCTGCTAGTGGTTGGAATACTGTAGAACGGGAAGGAATTTCTATTCGTCACCCAGCCAAGTTTGTCCTTGTCGGTTCAGGAAACCCAGAAGAAGGGGAATTGCGTCCTCAACTCCTCGACCGTTTCGGAATGCACGCGGAAATTCGCACGGTGAAAGAACCAGCTTTACGGGTGCAAATTGTGGAAGAACGAGGAGAATTTGACCAAAATCCTCCTGTGTACCTAGAAAAACACCAAGCCCCTCAAATAGCATTACAAGAGCAAATTGTCAATGCTCAAAACTTATTACCACAAGTTAATCTAGATTATGACTTCCGGGTAAAAATTTCCGAAGTTTGTTCAGAACTAGATGTGGACGGGTTGCGGGGTGATATCGTTACCAACCGCGCTGCTAAAGCCTTAACCGCGTTTGAAGGAAGGACAGAAGTTACAGTTGACGATATCCGCAGAGTAATTACTTTATGTCTGCGTCACCGTCTACGGAAAGATCCCTTGGAATCCATTGATACTGGCTATAAGGTGGAAAAAGTCTTTTGTCGCGTTTTTGGTGTCGAACTACCTGAAGATTCTACACAGAAAAACGGCGCAGGTATAAAAGCCGGAGTTCGTTAGTGATAATGTAGAGACGTTCCATGGAACGTCTCTACAACGGTTAATTAACAAATAACAAATTATGAGAATTTGGAATTTTTGGTTAAATAGCTTGATTTTATCTAGTCAATATCATCCACCGCGATTTGTGGAATTATTAATGTTGACATTAGCGATCGCTATGTTGACAATCTCCATTATTCTACCAGACCGACCTTATATAATCTTAGGTTTAAGTTTTGTAATTGGGGCATCAACTTCTATATTAGTCCGGGAAGCAATTTCCCCCAATGGCCACAGCCACACGGCTTTAACTCAACAACGCATTACCCAAGTTATAGCGTTACTCTTGTTAGGAATTAGCATTTACGGTTTTGTAGATTTAATTCACACGCTATAAATTTTCAGGATCAACACCTAATTTCTTTAATATTTCTGTTAATTTATGAGCTTTTTCCTCACTTTGTAGAATCCGTTCTTCCGGTGTTAAAAATCTTTTCCCAGTTTCATCAAACCAATATAACCATTCCCTAGTTATACCTTGATAAGTTCCTATTTCTTTACCAATTCCTAAACCTATTTCGGGTAGCCAAACGGGATTTCTTGGTTGTAAGATATATTCTCCATTTGTTAATTTATAAACCTCTAATTTTTCTTTTATTGTTCTTAGGGGACAATATATTACATAATATAAAATTCCTATTTCCTGAGCATATATTCCCCCTTTAGTTATATGTTCTTCTCGATAAGTTTTAGATACTATTTCTAATGCTAAAATTGGGGACTTTTTCTCTTCCCATAATACATAACTCGGACGTAAATCTTCATAAGACCTCGCGGTATGCGGGAAACGAGCGTGTCTTTAGACCTGAGAGGGA
>JAKOGY010000065.1 GCA_028658405.1 Dolichospermum sp. ST_sed8
TTTGACCGCTTTACATCCCCTGCCTAGGAAGCGTTGAGGCAGGGGTATTACAGCGATTTGATAAAGACGTGCCATTTTTCAACTTTCCTCATTCCTACGAATAGCAGCCTCAATTTCCTCTGAATGAGCATCAGCATAACCCCAAGCATTAACTAAATCCTCTGCCTTTAAGTGGGGAAAATCCTGCAATATTCGACCATCGGAAGCATCTAATCGGCGATAATTGACCAGCGACCAAATGGGGATGCGAGTATTGACGATTCTGGCATCACCACCACACACTCCGGGAGTTTTTTCAATTCCTTGTCAAACATTGGTTAAACTTCGCACTAAGAGTTGGATAGCTTGTGCTTTTTCGGATGGACTTAATGCCAGAAGTTCTGGTTCTAAATCTTTTAAGGTCATAGATACTTTTGTTTTTGTATTTTTGGACATTTTGTTTTAGTGAGGCACAAAACAATATTCGTATCTAATAAATAACCCATTTAACCCCCGCGTTTTACAGATTCATCAAAAATTTGCATTTGCTCTGGAGTTAAATCATTTAACATCCCTGAAACTAAATGTAAAGATAAAATACTTTTAATCCGTTTCGTTAATTCTTCCTCAAATATACTATTAACATCAGGAACACCAACAGGATCAAAAGTACGATTAATTACTTTGAGCATTTCGGGGTCTATCTAAGTTTTCTTGATAAAGAGGATTATTGTCAATTAAAGTTTTGACAATTTCGGTTAATTTTTGATAATTAGATTGATGATTAATAATTTGAGTCATAGTTAAACCTCCTTACAATGTATTATATTTTGGGTAAAATAGCAAATTATGACCTTAATTCCGTTTTACCCAACTAAGATAGCGAACTTAAATTTTATGCAACTAAAGAAATACGCTCCTCACCTTTTTCGAGAATAAGACGATAACCACAAGCTTGAGCTATCTGTAAGAAATTACTAATGTTCATATCTTTTTGCTGACCAGAACAAATATCTTGAATAACAGCAGGAGAAATATTAACTTCTTCGGCTAATTGAGCAATGGATATATGATCATTATCCATAATAGAGATTAACAATTCAGATAGTAAAAATTCCTGATATCCTGCTGCAAATTTATCTTTAAAATCTGCGTTTTGCATCATTCTATCAAGAGTTGATAGTTGTTCAATTTTCTTCACAATATCCTCCTTCTTGGTTACGTTTAATATAATCATTCATATAGTTGATAGCTTTTTCTTTCTGGTTTTTTGGTAATTTTTGTTGTTTTTTCTCAAAAGCATTGGTAACAATAATTTCAAAATATCCCAACCAGCGTTAGTATTCAGAATATTTCTATACTGTACCTGGACGATATATTTTAAAACCATATACATAGATATCAGCAAATTTATAGCGTTTATCTCTTTCGCGCCATTCAATAATACCGATTTCAGTTAAAAAAGAAGAAAACTTTTCAAACTCTTCAAACTCTACTATATCCTGTGCTGATTCTTGCCATATACTATGTAATTCTTCTTTAGGTAAAAGGGCTGATTTTTGCTTGAGAGAGTCAAAAAATTTAGTCAAATGAGGATATTCCTCTTTTATTTCATCACATCTTTTTTCAGATGCTTTTTTCAATCCAATTTCTAAAGATTTACTGCGTAATAAACGATCTGTTGGTGGTTGAATTGATGATTTTCCTTGATAGCTTAATTCTTGTTCCTTTGCACCTGTTAATAAGATACTTAAACTACGAGGAAAAGTAGTACCACTAGAATCAGTTAATCTTTCATAAACCCATCTGGATACATATTTAGCTTTGTCTCCTTTTCTGCGACGGATTCCCCAAAGCAATTCTAAAGCTTTATCAATTGCATCTTCAGGAGTTTGATCAATCGCATCTTCAGCAATGGGAGAAAATCTATTTACCAAATCCTTAAAATCTGGAGATTGGATTGATTGACGCAAAGCTAATCTTAAAAAATCAACCCTAGTCCATTGTAAAATAATATCGCGTCCAGTAAAATGACTTTTATTGTCAAAAATTAAACGATTCCATATATCTTCTCTCAAGAAAATCTTAAATCTAATTTCTGTTAATCTGTTCGCATCACAAGATTGAACTAATTGAAATAATCCAGATAATGCCGATTGTCTTACTTCTCCTGCTTCAGGAAAATCTTCATTTAAATCATCATAAAGAAACCAGATTTTCTGAGATTTATTTTTGGTGTCTTCATGAATAATAATGTTAATGGCATCATTAACTATTTCACTTAGTATAGAATTAGTAGATAATTCTAACAAAACTTGATTGTACTCAGATTGCCATTTTCCTTTAGGTAAATTATTGATAATATTTTTTAGTTCACTAAATTTTTCACCTTCCCCATTTTTAGGAAAATTACATAAATTTTCCTGATGACATCTAAGGAGTAAATAAGCTCTCCAGAAAGCCTCCCATGTGCCACCCTGTTGCTGTAAATTTTCATGAATGAATTGGAATTGTCCACGAGTCGGACGACTTTCCTGATATCTACCATGTGCAGACAAAAATACAGTATTATTTAATCTACCACGAGCTAGTTTTTGAGCATCACTTCTATATTTGAGAAAAAGCCAATATAGAGCAGTTTTACCTGTTCCTTTTCTACCTCTAATTAAACAAGTTGCATGATCTAAAAATTTCTCAAAATCATTGGTACGCTGGAATAAGAGGGTGAAATCCTGTTTTTTATCTGTATCCGCAGCATTTACTTCAGGAAATTGCAAGCTTTTGATAATTTTCCAGCGTATTTCTGAATTAGTTAAAATATTTGTTATTTCAATTTTATCAGGTTCTTCATCAATTAAGTTAGCAATCTTATTATAGTAAACTTCTGAGCCTTCTACAGGATAATAATCAACTAAAGCAATGTGTGGAAGATAAGGGATTACTAAAGGTTCTGGCATTTCTAATTGATCATTATCATCTATTTCAGATTCTTCATCTGTAGATATTTTTATTTCATCTAGTAAAGATTGATAAATTTCCTTTACTTTGTCAAGTTTGCTAAGATCAGGAACAGGAGAAAATACAAAATTGATTGATGATTTATTAAGATTTTGAAGTGATTGTAAAAGTAGTTTTATTCCCTTTTTATTTTGTTCATTAGGAAAAAGAAAAATAACCGCATCATCAGCAGCTTGAATTAATGATAATGCTCCCCATTGATTAATTCCCGTTCTCGAATCAATTAAAATAACATCAGGTTTTAATCGTTCGTAAATTTCCCGCTTGAAAACAGTCCAAAGATTTTGATCTCCATCAATAACAGTATTAGCATGAAGATCATCAACCTTGGAAATATAATCAAGACTCAGACAACCAGCAGGAACAACAAATAATCTTCCTTTAGCATTTTGTATTCTCACTTCACCAAATATGTCAGGAATTAAAATACTTGGTTCTATTCCTTCTGGTAAATAAGAACGCTCATAAAAATAGTCAACAATACCATATTCTGGCTGTGGGTCGAGGTTAAATGCTGTACTCAATCCCGGTGCTTCTAAATCTAAATCTACAGCTACAACTTTGCGTCCTCGCATTGCTAAAATCCAAGCAATATGAGTTAATGCAGTGGTGCGTCCTACTCCTCCCTTAAAGGAATAAAATGTCACTGTTCTAGGTAAACTTAGTTCACGCTGGGGTGCGGTTGATTGATTTTGCGGATTCGCTGCTTGGATAGCTAAATCTTGCCAAGTATGTATTGATGCTGGATCAAAAATCTGTGGTGGTGAAATATTAAGTGATTCAGCTTCTTGAAGTGTATATAGGGAGAGAAAACCAGGAGATAAATGAGGAACTTGTGATTTAAGTAAATTAGAAATTTGTTCTTTACGTTGAGGAATAGATAAACTTATAAAGCGATCGCTAACAATAGTCAAATTCAATAAACCAGATGTAGAAATATTTACATCAACCCATTCCTGTGACTTCTGTACATACTGGTTTGTAATTTCCTGTTTTAGTAAAACCTGCCAATTTTCCTGCATTTGATCACCTCTTTAAAGTTGAGTAGCTTGCTTCAGTAACCAACTTTTAATACTTGTATATGCGTATAACCAGCGTTTGTAATTTAATTCATCAGGTTCGATACTAGAATAACGCATATCTATGAAATGTTGACCCATTGGATTTTCCACTTGATCAAGCCATTTTCTTACTTCTGAAAAATTATCAATTCTAGATTTAAGTTGATTATGTTGTTTAAGAAGTTCTGTGTAACTATGTGTCCTCAAGTTCTGACTTGCAACCCCAGGTAGAGTATTACAAATAATTGCTTTTAGTAAGCATTCAATGGTTACACCACCAAAGTGCATAGCTCCAACTTTCCTTACAGGATGCAGTGTTTCAGTATCAGTATGGCGCTCCATAAAAGCTGCCTGGTAATCTTCCATACTTGTTAGACTTAAAATTCAAGCTTTATCAGTATATTATTAAATTAGGATTTTTAAGTTAAAAATTAAGCATTAACAACAAAAAACAGCCAACCCTTTCCAGAAACAGCGATTATTCAAACTCGAAAAACCCGAACAAAACCTGAGTTTTAGGATCAGTAAATTGGTGAAAAATCTCTGAAACGACATGATAATATTCATTCTGTCCGAATATACTAATATTTAGTTAATGGTAAAACTCTACTATCGGGGCATGACAGACGAAAATGGTAAGCCCAAAATTGGTCGAAGTGCCAGACTATTAGGAGTTAGACTGGGTACTGATATAAATGTTCAGCAAATGCCCGTAGGTCATCTAGATGAGAATGGCTATTTGTTACCAAAGTTAGATCGTGAAGTTCGAGGAGAACTGGTTGCTGTTGCACTCAAGGAGGAGAAAAAGGGAATGTCCGTTTCCTTGTCCATTGAAGCTTTACCAGCACCTCGTAAACCTGCTAAATTTGGTGGATATGGAAAAGATCCCCTGTGGCAAATTGATGATAGTAACATCACTGGAGATTTACAAGCTGTTCAGGATAGCTCAACCCACGTTAGTATTTCGCCAAGAGTTACAATGTTACTAGAAAGATACGAATTAGCCTTGGCAAACACCCAAGATTATTGAGAAAGAATTGATTAGAACTAAATAGGAGGAAGGTATGGCGTGGATATTTAGTTTATCAGCAGAGTGCGGCTCTGATGAAAGCAGTGCTAAGGAATTTGCTCAATATTTTACGGCGAAACCATGGATGTTCTCTAACCCATGGCCATATTATGCAGACACTTTTCAAGATAGTGAAAAAAATTGGTGGTGTCGGGTTTACCTAAATCATCTTAGTAAAGTGGGAATAAACAACCCTGAAAGTGCTTTCTCAATGACAAATTTAGGTCTAACACTCTATAGAGATCTACTGTCTTCTCCTCCGTTTCGTTATGCTTTAGTTGGTGTAGAAGTTGATGAATTTAGAACCTATAGTGAACTGATTGAAGATTTACCTAATTTATCTATTCCAGGATTAGTTTTATCTACAGCACTTGCAGAAGAAGTAAAAACATTACCAGTTTTCCGAGCATTTGGTTCTAGTTATATTTGGCAACCTTATGAGGGAGAAGTTTACAATCCATTAATGGTATCCCCGGACTTAAAAAGTAAACTTGATGAAATTTTATCTGTGACTTGAATTAAAACTCAATATTCTCTCCGCGCCTCTGCGTGCAAAAAATAGTCATCCCCTTACGGAAGCGGCCATTATTCAAACTAGAAGTTCTGTGTAACTATGTGTCCTTTTTATGAATGGTATTATGATCTCGATGATAATTTGAGGGTGCATCCCAGTTTGGACATTGAGTAATTATACTTATTTGGTAAAGGCTTGAAATTTAAGACTTCTATGGGGTCTTGACATTAGATCATATTTACCAGGTTGCCAAAGTGGGATGCTCCCTAATTTGAGTTTTTAACTACCAATAATTAATTCCTTCAATTTCGTATTTACTAACATCTTCAATATCATTAAGATATAAACCAAAAGAGCAACATTCACACTTCACCTCAACAGGATACATTCCATTTTCATCATATTCATATTTAGGTTCTACGTATTCATAAATTATCAAAGATTTAATATTGCACACTATATTCTCTATTCTTAATTTCTACTAAAAAATCTTCTTTTGGTATATCTTTAAAAATATCGTTTTGAAGATTATCATTATAATAACAGACATTATAAAAATCGCCTTTAAGACAATGATAAGTAGAAAAATAAGCTTTTAAAGCTATTTGTAACGAAGCTATGGATAATTGAATATCATCTTCACTAAATAAAATATTTTTGTCGTTAAACAAGTTATCAATTTCATTCTTCATCTTTATATCTCCGTTTATTCTGCATATAAATTATCATAGTCTTTGATTGTCTATTCTAAATGCGAAAATTAACTAAGAAATTAACCAGTTTTCTAGATGTAAATCTTTGACTCTAGTTAAATCAGAATCGTGAGAAACTAAAATTAAATTATGAATAATAGCAGTAGCAGCTATCAAAATATCTGCATCCTGAATAATTTTACCTCTATTTGTTAAATCAGCATGAATTTCCGATGCTTTTTGAAAAATTCTCAGATCATCTAAAAACAAAATAGGATAATCTTGACAAAATTGTTGAAACCAAGCTAGTTTTTTAGTAGCATTACTTCTTAAAAGTCCTCTTTGAACTTCATAATAAGTTATGCCACTAATACCGATAAATTCACCTTGACGACGTATTTCTGTAATTTTCAATGCCACTTCAATATTCTGTTTTAGTGAGGCTGAAACAATATTCGTATCTAGTAAATAACCCATTTAACCCCCACGTTTTACAGATTCATCAAAAATTTGCATTTGCTCTGGAGTTAAATCATTTAACATTCCTGAAACTAAATGTAAAGATAAAATACTTTTAATCCGTTTCCTTAATTCCCCCTGAGAGATATTATTAACATCAGGGACAGCAATAGGATCAAAATTACGATTAATCACTTCAATCATTTTCTCTCTATCTAAATTTTCTTGATAAAGAGGATTATTGTCAATTAAAGTTTTGACAATTTCGGGTAATTTTTGATAATTAGATTGATGATTAATAATTTGAGTCATAGTTAAACCTCCTCAAAATAATATCGTTGTTGGACAACCTGAACCCTATTATAACAGCTACAATATCCCTGAAAAAGTAGGAATCAACAAAAAACAGCCGCCCCCTTGCGGAAGCGGCCATTATTCAAACTAGGAAAACTACGAAAAGATTTTAGTAGTCGTAATCTCCGCCACCCATACCACCAGCACCAGCAGGAGCGCCATCTTTAGGCTCTGGCTTGTCAACAATGATACATTCAGTTGTTAACACCATACCAGCGATAGAAGCAGCGTTTTGCAGAGCAGAACGAGTTACTTTAGCAGGGTCAACAATACCAGCAGCTAACATATCAACAAATTCGTTGGTAGAAGCATTGAAGCCAATGTTGAAATCCTTCTCTTTCACTCTTTCAGCAATAACCGCGCCGTTTTGACCAGCGTTTTCGGCAATTCTCTTTAGAGGAGCAGGTAAAGCCCGAACGACGATTAAAGCACCAGTCAACTCTTCATCTTTGAGGTTGTTGTGCGCCCAAGCTTCCAACACGGGAGCAAGGTGAGCCAAGGTTGTACCACCACCGGGAACAATACCTTCTTCTACAGCAGCCTTGGTAGCGTTAATAGCATCTTCCAAGCGCAGTTTCTTGTCTTTCATTTCGGTTTCGGTAGCTGCACCAACTTTAACTACAGCTACACCACCGGACAATTTAGCCAAACGCTCTTGCAGTTTTTCTTTGTCGTAAGAAGATTCGGTTTCTTCCATCTGACGACGGATTTGTTCGCAACGACCCTTCACACCAGCTTCATTACCTTCAGCAACAATGGTGGTGCTGTCTTTGGTAATGGTGATGCGGCGAGCTTTACCTAAGCTTTCTAGCTTGGTGGTGTCTAGTTTCAAACCAGCATCTTCAGTGATTACTTGACCACCGGTGAGAACTGCGATATCGTCTAGCATAGCTTTACGGCGATCGCCAAAACCAGGAGCTTTCACAGCAGCCACGTTCAATACACCGCGTAAACGGTTAACTACCAAAGTTGCCAAAGCTTCTTTTTCGATGTCTTCAGCAATAATTACCAAAGGACGACCGGAACGAGCTACTTGTTCGAGGACAGGAACTAAATCTTGGACTAAAGCAATTTTCTTGTCAGTTAACAAGATGTAAGGCTCATCAAAAACGGTTTCCATCCGTTCTGCATCGGTAGCGAAGTAAGGGGAAATATAACCCTTATCAAAACGCATCCCTTCGGTAATTTCCAATTCGGTGGTCATAGACTTCCCTTCTTCTAGGGAAATTACGCCTTCTTTGCCCACCTTGTCCATAGCTTGAGCAATCATAGCTCCGACTTCTTCGTCGTTACCAGCAGAAATTGCCGCAACTTGAGCGATCGCTTTAGAATCTTCTACAGGACGAGCGTGTTCAGCAATTTTTTCGACTAAAAACGCAGATGCTTTATCAATACCGCGCTTCAATAAAATTGCATTAGCACCAGCCGCAACGTTTCTCAAGCCTTCTTTAACGATAGCGTGAGCCAAAACGGTAGCTGTGGTTGTACCATCACCAGCAGCATCATTAGTTTTGGAAGCAGCTTGACGAATTAGAGCTACACCAGTATTTTCGATGTGGTCTTCTAATTCAATTTCTTTAGCGATGGTGACACCATCATTCACGATTTGTGGAGCGCCAAATTTCTTTTCTAAAACTACGTTACGACCTTTAGGCCCAAGGGTAACAGCTACAGCTTCAGCAAGAATATCAATACCACGCTCTAGAGCGCGACGGGCGTTTTCGTTGTAAATAATGCGCTTTGCCATAATAAGTCTAAATCCCGGTAGTAAATTAATTAATTTTTCCTAACAATTGGTGAGTGGTGAACAGGTAATTAGGAAAACTCTTTACCCATCACCCATGCCCAATTAGCTAACGATTGCTAAAATGTCTTTTTCAGAAAGCAGTACATATTCTTCTGTCGCCAGCTTGATATCAGTGCCAGCGTACTTGGAGTACAACACTTTATCGCCAACATTAATGTCCATTGTTTGACGAGTACCGTCATCATTCCGCTTGCCAGGTCCAACAGCGGCGATTTCGCCAACTTGGGGCTTTTCCTGAGCATTATCGGGTAAAAATAAACCGCCAGCGGTTTTTTCTTGGGGTGCGCTTACTTTGATAAAAACGCGATCGCCTAGGGGTTTAACGGTGGAAACGCTTAAAGATACGGCTGCCATACAAAAATTTTTCTAAATTAGAAATTAGCACTCTCGACTCATGAGTGCTAATCTAGCTTTATCTGGGACATAATGGCAATCATGGCTTGTGTACGGGTTTCCGAACTAAGGCTAGGGTGGTGATACTTAAGTGCAAATATCCAATTATTTTAGTTGTCAGGGTTTGTTGCGTAAGTAGTGAATATTTTGATATGGACAACTTTATTTGCAAACTTGGGAAATTGTTATAGAACTGTAATCAGGGATCTACTCAATGAGTAACAGCATAATGATCCACGAACAGTCATCTCATCCCTAAAACTACTAGGGAACAGGGAACAGGGAACAGGTGACAGGGAATAGAAAGTCGTAACCAATTACCAATCACCAATTACCAATCCCCAATCTGTTACAAATCAGCTAATCTAGAACTGAGGGATGCTGTTAAAAAGGTCTGGGGGAGCGATAACCCCATCTGTTACAACACAGTCATTCCATAGACATTTTCGCAAATTAAGCCAAAAACTTGCGTGTTTGTTGTTCTAGAACGATAATGGTAGTTTACCTAGATGGGGTCTGGTATCGCCAATTAAATCCAGAAGTCATTAGAGTAGGTCATCCAAGACCAGTAGATTGGCAAGTAGTATGGTGAAAAAATCTGTATTTTTAACCCATGCTTGGCCAAAACATTCCCCGGTTGATTTTGAACCTCTGATAGAGGCTTCACATCCGAAGGATAAGTAAAGCAGCAGTATGCCAATGAAAGCGCGGGTGAGTTTTGAGCTAGGGTCATCTGGAAAAATACCGACTTGTGAATCACAAGGACGATAGTTTAATCAGGGCTTTTGAGCCTGCACCTTTCAAATGGATCTATAATAACGCATTATAAAGACTACTGCTATACGTATCCTTACTAGACTTTTTCCATTCACTTGCAAGTCTGTTGAAAGTGACTACCACTTTTAAGACTTCGGTGAGTTAAAGTAAGTTAAGTGGGAAAAAAAGACAACATCCGAAGTCATCCACCATACGGGATAACTATATCAATACCTTAATGGATCGAAGCGCAAGAACTGCCACTGTTATGAAAGAACCCAGCATGAAAGACCACAAACGACTTCTACTTATTGATGATGACCCTAACCTCATCTTGCTGGTGAAGGATTACTTAGAGTTCCGGGGCTACGAAGTCATCACGGCTCCAAATGGCAGAGAAGCTCTGGATCTTCTAGAAACCGAAGTTCCAGATATGATCATCTGTGACGTGATGATGCCAGAAATGGACGGATACACTTTTGTTGAACAGGTGAGACAAACTGAACGCACTAGTTGGATTCCTGTTCTCTTCCTCTCGGCTAAAGGTCAAAGTGCAGACCGAGTTAAGGGCTTAAATAAAGGTGGTGACGTATATATGGTCAAGCCTTTTGAACCTGAAGAACTCGTAGCACAAGTAGAATCTTCACTGAAGCAAACTGTGCGGTGGAAAGAACATCAAACGAAAGGCGGCGATAACGGTTCTCGTATCCAAGTTCCTTTCGATGTCCAGTTAACTCCCACTGAACTGAAAGTAGTCCAGTTCGTAGCCAGAGGTTTAGCAAACCGCGAAATCGCTGAAGAATTAAATGTCAGTCAGCGAACTGTTGAAAGCCATGTGTCCAATATGTTGGGCAAAACCAATCTCCACAACCGAACTGAATTAGCACGTTGGGCGATTGAAAATCAAATGGCCTAGATAGATGACAGGTGACAGGTGACAGGTGACAGATATATGGCTAACACCATACTGCGCTAAGAGGAGAGAAATAAAATACTCTCCCCTAGTCCCCTGCTCCTATCAGTTACTATTTCCTCACCTGCAATATTTTTGACTTTAACTACATAGGCGTTACAATAATCAGAGCCTTCATAGGCTGCATCACCATCAGGATCGGTAAGTTGATAACCGTAGGATTCTAGCAGTTCAACTACTTTATCAGCTATTTCTGCCCGCATTTGTGACAGTATAATTTGTAATTTAGCCTGTTCTGCAATTTCCGCTAATTCAGGTTGTAAGGTTTCAATTTCCTTTCCTATTTGCTTGATTTGTTCAGTGGTAAGGGTGCGTTCACCATCTTTGAGTTGCTGTTCCCAAGCATTCAGTATCTTGGTGGAAAATAAAAATGTACAGATTGCGATTAGTTGGCAATAGTCTAGACCATTCAACAATTGTTCCATCCAATGCGCGACGTAATTCAAACTGGCGTAAATCTTCTGGATTAGCAAATATAATCGCTGATCTTTGGCTGCTGTCTTCCATAAATGTTTGTAACAGCGGCAGTACATCTCGATCCTTAATTCGTGAAGGACGTGGGAGAACCTGTTGATAATTAGCGGCTGTTGCTTGAGAATTATCAGGAGATTGATTTACAACCATTATTTTCACCAAAAAGCTAATAATTCTCTTTGCTGCCATAAAATCAGCATTCCACTGAACATGACAAAGGAGATCACCAGTTGACGGAATTGTTTTTCACTGATTTTTTGCAGAACTAAATGTCCCAAGTAGTTGCCAGGTAATGCAGCCAAACCAAGGACAATTCCATAACCAATGTATGGCAATTTAAAAGCTCCAAAAAAACCATAGACAACAATTTTGACGAGATGAACAATCACTCGATTTGTTGCCTGAGTTGCTAGTAATTCCTCTTTTTGTAAGCCATAGTTAATATAAAGTGGAGCTAATACAGGTCCCATACTACCTATTAAACCAGATAAAAAAGCATAAACAAAACCTGCTGGGAGGAAGTACCAAGCTTTGACGGTAAAAGATTTCTCCTCATTTTTGAAGAAGTAACTTATAGCCGAAAAAATCAGAAATATGGCAACTAAAATATTTAACCAATCTAATTTAAGTTTTGTGAGTGTAAACGCTCCCAAAATTCCGCCAAAAACTGCTCCGGGTAACTCCCATTTGACAACATCCCAATTGATCTTTTGCCAATACACAAATACTCGTTCACTGTTACCAAATAGGCCACTAATAGTAATTACAGGAGCAATAGCTGCTGCCCCTATGAACATCCCCACAATGGGCATGAGAATTAATGAACTTCCACCACCAGCTAGTAAACTGATAAACCAGCCGATAATGCCAGCTAATGCCAACCAAAATATTGTCATAAATTATTGAATAATATGTTTAAGTGGAAAAATCAGGTGATTAATTTTTACTTTACTCTCTAAATGATTGATAACCCCGCTAAAATACAAGGTTGGCATGGCAAACTTAACTTAGTCTATGCTCAACGCCAAGATTCTACTCAGTTGATTTACAACCACCATCAAGCCCCTTTGAAGGTACAACGCCCCTTTTACCCAGAAGGTAAAGAAGTTTGTCATAGTGTGATTTTACACACGGCTGGCGGCGTTGTGGGGGGCGATCGCCTATCATCCCAAATTCACCTCCAACCCCAGACAAACGCATTAATTACTACCGCAGCCGCAAGTAAAATATATCGTAGTAATGGTTTATTAGCAAGACAAGCCGTAGATATTCAAATTGATGCTCATGCTTGTTTAGAATATTTACCCCAAGAAACAATTTTATTTAATGGGGCAATTTACCGCCAAGATTTGCGGGTAGAATTAGCTGCGGGTGCGAGTTATTTGGGCTGGGAAATTACGAGATTTGGGAGAAGTGCCAGGGGAGAAAAGTTTTTAGAGGGAGAGATGCGATCGCATACGGAAATCTGGCAAAATGGTATTCCCCTATGGATTGATAGGCAAATTGTCCCCGGTAGCGAAGAAGTATTTCATAGTCCTCATGGTTTAGCAGGAAACCCCGTTGTGGGTAGTTTTATTAGTGTTGGTTTGCCAATATCACAGGAAATCATTAACCAAGCGCGTTCTTTAATCATTCAAAACTCTGATGCTGGGGTAACTCGCTTACAACATGGATTTTTGTGCCGATATCGTGGTAATTCTACATCTGAAGTCAGAAATTGGTTTACAAATATTTGGCAACTATTACGAGTATCTTGTCTAAATCGTGGTAATTGTATTCCTAGAGTGTGGCAAATTTAAACGAACCGCTTTAGGCGCATAGAACGCAGAGGAGGAAATAATGCAACTTACACCACAGGAAAGAGATAAGTTATTAATTTTTACTGCTGCTTTAGTAGCGGAAAGACGAAAAAATAGAGGATTAAAATTAAATTATCCTGAAGCAGTTGCTTTTATTTCTGCTGCGATTTTGGAAGGAGCAAGAGATGGTCAAACCGTGGCAGATTTAATGAGTTATGGCACAACATTATTAACTCGTGATGATGTCATGGAAGGTGTCCCCGAAATGATTCATGATGTCCAAGTAGAAGCCACATTTCCTGATGGTACAAAGTTAGTAACTGTACATAATCCAATTCGTTAAAAAATATTAAAATAGGAGAAAGTACAAATCAAGTAAAAACGATATGAGATTAAAATCAGTCAATATCCAAGGATATCGTCCTTTTAGAAATTTTGAAGCCCAGTTAGAACCACTAGAAATTATTGTTGGTGCTAATGGTTCTGGTAAATCAAGTTTGTTTGAATTTCTCAAATTTTTGCGAGATAGTCTTTATCAAGATATCCCACCAGAAATTATTTCTGGTTCTATTGGTCAGCAGATTTTTCATATTCCAGGACCAGCTAAGTTTCAATGGAATATAGAAATTGATACAGGTCGTCCAATTGGTATTAGATATCTAGGAGAACTTATGGGTCCGGTTGGTCGAACTCAAGTTTCTTATGAAAGAGTAGAATCATCTAAACCTTTTAGTGATAGATACAGTAGTCCATACATATATATGGATATTCAAGGTAATAAAGGTGTGATTAGAGAACCTGGAGAAAAAGGATTTACAACAGTAACATCAGATAAATTAACACAAGATATTGCTTTAAAGCGTTCTAATCAACTAACTTTGAATACGATGACAAATCCATCATTAGAAGCTTTATATAACTTGCGTGAATATATTCGTGAGTGGAGGTTTTATAGTTCTTTCAACATAGCAAATCAGAAAATTCGTCAATCAGTTCCCATTGAACAAGAACCAATTTTACATGAAAATGCAGGTAATTTGAGTTCAGTTCTTTTTTCTTTAATGACTGAACATAGACCAGCGTTTGATGAATTGCAACAACATTTACGTTCTGTAATTCCTGGTTTTAAAGGTTTAACAGTAAAAGCACGTGGTGGACCAGGAGAAGTTATAGCTTTTTGGCAAGAATCAGGTGTTGATGATGAGTTAAGTCTTGCTGACTTATCAGATGGAATTTTGCGGTTAATTTGTTGGATTTGTTTATGTGTACAACCAAATCCACCATCTTTAATTTGTATAGATGAACCAGATCAAGGTGTACACCCTCGGACATTACCTGTTTTGGCTGCTTTATTTGAAAAAGCCTCTGAACGCACTCAAATTTTATTAGCAACGCATTCATCTTACTTTCTCACACAATTTGATATTTCGCAAATTGCTGTACTCAGAAAAGAAAAAGGGGAAGCAAAATTTATTAAACCTGGAAATTCTCCAGTATTAATTGATATGCTTGATGATTTTGGTGCAGATGAATTAGAACAATTACACCGTAGTGATGAATTAGAGAGACTTCCATGAGAGTTGAAATTTATGTAGAAGGTACATCTGATAAATATGCAATGGAGGCACTATTAGCACCTTTAATTGACCAGAAATTACAGCAGGGCATTAGTATCAAATTTTTTGCAGTCAAGGGAAATGATAATGATAAAGGAGGAGATGCTAAGAAAGATTTATTGACAAAAATTCCAACCAAAGCAGTCAATATTATCTGTAATCAGTCGGAGTCAATTGTGGTAGTCATGCCAGACCTATATCCCAAAAATAAAGGGTTTGAACATGAAACAATTCAAGAACTAGAAACTGGTATTTTAAGTAAATTTAATCAGGTATTACAGTCTAAAGAAATTAATGACAATCGCTTAAAAGAGCGTTTTCGAGTTTTTTGTTTTAAACATGATTTAGAAGCCTTAATTTTAGCTGCTGAATCCCAACTAATAAGCATACTTGGTGTTAATTCTCTTTCTGTAACATGGACAATACCAGTTGAAGAACAGAATCATAATATTCCACCTAAAGATATTGTAGAAAAAATCTTTCGAGAATGTGGTAAAAAATATAAAGGTTCTGTGGATGCACGCAGAATATTAGAAAGTGCTAGATATCAAGATATTGCCGAACTATGTCCTCAAGCATTCAAGCCCTTTGTCCAATTCTTAGAAAATTTGTAACTTAGGAGAAATTAGATTATGATCCCAGGTGAAATTATCACCCCAGCAGGAGAAATTGAATTAAATGCAGGTCGTCTCATGACTAAATTAATAGTCGCAAATACAGGAGATAGACCCATTCAAATAGGTTCACATTTTCATTTTTTTGAAGTTAATACTGCTTTACATTTTGACAGAGAAAAAGCGCGAGGAATGAGATTAGATATTCCCGCGGGTACAGCGGTGAGATTTGAACCAGGAGATGAAAAAGAAATTACTCTAGTTCCCCTCGTTGGTACTCGTCAGATATATGGATTCAACGGCAAAATTAATGGAATTCTCTAAAATTTTGCCTGTAACTCTATTTGATTAAAAAAAGGATAAAATATGTCATACAGAATGGATCGTCGCGCTTATGCTGAAACCTATGGACCCACAGTAGGTGATAAAATTAGATTAGCAGACACAGAATTATTTATTGAAGTAGAACAGGATTTCACAACCTACGGAGATGAGGTGAAATTTGGAGGTGGTAAAGTGATTAGAGATGGCATGGGACAATCCCCCATTTCTAACGCTGATGGTGCTGTAGATTTAGTGATTACTAATGCTTTAATCCTCGATTGGTGGGGAATTGTCAAGGCAGATATTGGCATTAAAGATGGCAAAATTTACAAAATTGGTAAAGCTGGAAATCCCTATATTCAAGACAATATAGATATCATTATTGGTCCGGGAACTGAAGCTTTAGCAGGGGAAGGAATGATTCTGACTGCGGGGGGAATTGATACCCATATCCATTTCATCTGTCCCCAACAGATTGAAGTTGCGATCGCATCAGGGATCACAACGATGATTGGTGGTGGTACAGGACCAGCCACAGGAACAAATGCCACAACTTGCACTCCTGGACCCTGGAATATTTACCGAATGTTGCAAGCCGCAGATGCGTTCCCTGTCAACATAGGATTTTTAGGGAAAGGCAATACAAGTCAACCCCAAGGACTGATAGAACAAATTGAAGCTGGAGTAATGGGGTTAAAACTCCATGAAGATTGGGGAACGAATCCCGCCACAATTGATACTTGTTTAACCGTTGCTGATGAATATGATGTACAAGTTGCAATTCACACTGACACCCTCAACGAAGCCGGATTTGTGGAAGATACTATTGCCGCTTTTAAACATCGCACTATTCACACCTACCACACAGAAGGGGCTGGAGGGGGACACGCACCAGACATTATCAAAGTTTGCGGACAAAGTAACGTTTTACCATCTTCCACTAATCCCACCCGTCCTTACACTGTCAACACTCTAGATGAACATTTGGATATGTTGATGGTATGTCATCATTTAGATTCCAGTATTCCTGAAGATGTATCTTTTGCTGAGTCTCGGATTCGGAGAGAAACGATTGCTGCGGAAGATATTCTTCACGATTTAGGCGCGTTTAGTATGATTGCATCTGACTCACAAGCAATGGGGCGGGTCGGTGAAGTCATAATTCGCACTTGGCAAACAGCACATAAAATGAAAATACAACGGGGAAGCCTTGCTGGAGATAGTAATGCGGATAATGTACGAGCAAAAAGATATATCGCTAAATATACAATTAATCCGGCAATTACTCATGGTATTTCTGAATATGTAGGATCTGTCGAAGCCGGAAAATTAGCGGATTTGTGTTTGTGGACACCTGCGTTTTTTGGTGTCAAACCGCAAATTGTCATTAAAGGAGGTATGATAGCTTGGTCACAAATGGGTGATGCTAATGCTAGTATTCCCACACCGCAGCCTGTATATATGCGACCAATGTTTGGCAGTTTTGCGGGTGCGAGAAATGCAACATCATTAACTTTTATTTCTCAAGCAGCTTTAGCAAGAGAAATTCCTCAACAATTAGATTTAAAAAAATCAGTTGTTTCAGTTTCAGGAACTCGTCAAATTACTAAACGAGACATGAAATTAAATGATGCTTTACCTGATATTGAGGTAGATCCTGAAACCTACGAAGTCCGTGCCAATGGTGAATTATTAATTTGTGAACCAGCAACAGTTTTACCAATGGCACAAAGATACTTTCTGTTTTAGAAAATGAACGAACAATGATATCAGACAGTTATTCGAGTTAATATTCAGAGGAAACAGGGAACTTTTCTGTAATTGTGAAACTCATCATTCTAGATTATGTAGGGTGGGCAATGCCCACCAAAACCTTTTTACTTATTTGAAAATAATTATCAACCTCTTTTGTAATCCTATGATTTATTACTTGAGTGGGGAAACTCCTTCAAGCAAATCAACTCGTGGAAAGAGGAAGCCCAAAGAGTGATCTTTGGAATCCCCACCTTCAACGAAGTAAGGTGGGGAGGATGTCAATAGCGCAAATTATAATTTGGGGTAATCGGTGTATCCTTGCGAGTCAGTTGCATACATTGTTTGAGGATCTATTGTATTCAAAGGTGCTTCAATTTCTAAGCGTTGTGGTAAATCTGGATTAGAGATAAATAATCTGCCAAAAGATACTAAATCTGCATCATTATTGTTCAAAATTTGATTACCTGTATTGCGATCATGTCCACCATTTGTGATTAAAGTACCTTTAAATATTTGGCGGTAATAAGGTGTGAGATTTTGCATAACTTCACGGGTTGCTAAATCAACTTCATTGGGTTCCATGAGGTGCAGATATGCCAAATTAAAAGAGTTAAGCTCATTAATAACATAGCTAAATGTTGCTTGAGGATTTGAGTCTTGCATCCCATAAAATGTATTACTGGGTGAAAGTTTAATTCCTACACGGTTTTTACCCCAAATATTAGTAACAGCAGTGACTACTTCTAAAAGAAAGCGACTGCGATTGGCAATTGAACCACCATATTTATCGGTTCTTTGATTAGAACCATCTTGCAAAAATTGATCAATTAAATAACCAAAAGCACCATGCAGTTCAATACCATCAAAACCAGCTTCTAAGGCATTTTTAGCAGCTTGGCCAAATTCAGCAATAATGCCAGGAATTTCCTCGGTTTTCAATGCTCTTGGTGTTTCTAAAGATACTTTACCAATAGATGAATGGAGAGAACCAATTCCAGCGATCGCACTGGGAGCAACAGGCAATTCTCCACCTAACAAAGATGGATGGGAAACCCTGCCACAATGCCATAATTGGATGAAAATTCTTCCTCCTGCTGCATGAACAGCATCTGTGACTAACCGCCATCCTGTAATCTGTTCTTCTGTGTAAATTCCCGGACAGTTAAGGTATCCTAAACTCAAGGGCGAAACCATTGTACATTCTGTGATGATTAAACCAGCGCTGGCACGTTGAGCGTAATAAGTTGCCATTAAGGAATTAGGGATATTATCAAGCGCTCGTAATCGAGTCATTGGTGCCATGACAATGCGATTTAGTAGGGTGTAATCTCCTAATTGAAAAGGTGCGAAAAGATTGATGTTACTCATTGCTAAAGTCTCTAATTGTAGATGCAAACATGAAATTTATAATCCCTTCTTATATATTAAGAAGAATATTGATTAAATTAACCACGAAGGGACGAAGAACACGAAGGAAGAAGGAGAAGGAAGAAAATAGTTAATCTTAGACTGGTAAGTATTTAGTATTTTACCCTAAGTCAAACAGTAATATTTCTGCGCTTGAATTACTACTAATTGTGATTTTTTCTTCTCCTGTAATTTCTACTCCATCTCCTGCTTGCAATTCGTGATTATTGAAAGTTACTTCACCTTTAGCTATTTGTAACCAAGCATAACGATGATCTTGAAGATGATAATTAATTACGTCACTTTGTGATAAAATTCCCACATATAAAGAGACATCTTGATAAATAATTACAGATCCATCTTTTCCATTTTCAGAGGCAATTAAACGTAATTTTCCTTGCTTTTCTGCTATGGGAAAAGCTTTTTGTTCATATCTAGGTTTGATTCCTTGCTGATTTGGTAAAATCCAGATTTGCAACAAGTGTAATTCTTCAGTTGGAGAAGGATTAAATTCACTGTGCATAATCCCAGTTCCTGCACTCATTACCTGGGCTTCACCAGGAAGAATTACCGAACCTGTGCCTAAACTATCTTTATGTTCTACTGCACCTGATAAAACATAAGTGAGAATTTCCATATCTTTATGTCCATGAGTCGGAAATCCTGCCCCAGCAGCTATGCGATCATCATTAATTACTCGTAAAGAACGGAATCCCATCCGATTGGGATCATAGAAGTTACTAAAGGAAAATGTATGATAACTATTCAGCCAGTCAATTTGACTATGAAACCGAGAATTTCTATCGTGAATCACATAGTTAATTGTATTTTGAGTCATGATTTTACCTCGCTATTAATAGTTAGTGACACTGAAGAATTGCAAATACAGAATTAGTTTTTTAACTTTTTATATAGTAAAGTATATATAGATAAATTCACAAGTACGCACTCAAAAATCAGATACTTACCAAAAACGGACTATAGTGACTAATTTTATGATTTACTATGTGATCTATGATGGCAACTGCAATCTTTGTGTGACTTTAGTGCAGTTGTTGGAGACTTTAGACCAAGGAAAGCTATTTCGCTACGTTCCTATGCAAGATGAGGAGAGATTATCTCAATGGGAAATTACCTCTACAGATTGTCAACAGGGGATGATTTTAATTGATGGTAATGCTACCCAAAGACGTTGGCAAGGTAGTAATGCGGCTGAGGAAATTGGGCGATTGTTACCTTTGGGAAGCTTATTTGTCGAGGCTTATCGGGCTTTACCGGGGATGAAATGGGCAGGAGATAGGTTCTATGAACAAATCCGAGATAACCGTTATACATTGTTTGGTAAGCGATAGCGAAGCGCTCCGCAGGAATCGCAAACCTATCAATCAGCATACTGTGTAGATGGTAGTTGTCAAACTGGGGCTAGTAACTGAATCAAAATATCTACCTAAATCTACTCATATCTCATTATATTATCACCTGTGATCAAGATATGGTCAATTAGCACTCGATTTAGACCATCCATATCGGTTGATATTTGAGCCAGCAGATAAACCAATTCCTACAAAATCAGATGGTGGTCTCGACTAGAATCAAGTAACTGCCGAGAGAATAATCGGCGTGGAGAATTAAGTAGGTGGGAATGGGCGTTAGATGAGCAGAAAAGATCATGATTTTTACTCACTTGGCCGATTAAACACCTCTAAAATTTGCCGACAAACCTGTTTTAACTTTTCTCCAACTTCAGCAGAGGGTAGAGAATCGCCAACAAAACTCCATATTTCCACTGTCGAAAGTCGCCAAACTTCACCACGATGATCAAATCCAGCAGCTTCCACACCAATAGCGCGACGATGATTATTAATAGGATCTTGATAAAATCGGATTTGAATTAAAATACTCCGACTGCGCCAAGATTTGCTAACACCAGGAAAATGAAATCCAATATCTATGGAATCTGGATCTACTAATTCTCTGGTTTCTGGGTCATTATGCCAAGGTTTAAGATCGGATTTGAGATCAGGAAATTCGGATTGAAATAGATTTACTACTGTCGCAATTTTGCTGGCAAATTCCAGATTTGTGGCTTGTTCGGCTGCGTTCACTCAATAATACTCCTATATATCGGTTGGTCTGTGGGGAAGTTGAAGACAGAAAAACCTGATTTAATTGTAACGGTTGATTACATAGCGATCTAAAATAACACTGTGAATCTGTAAACAAACAAAAAATTAATTTCCATTTATGGTGCGTCAACGTTCTATTTTCTCACTGATTTTTGTATTATTAGCAACATTTTTGATTAGTTGTGGCAGTCCTACTGCTGCTACTGTACCACCATCTTATACAGCAGCGGAAGTTGCGAAAATTCAGGAATATGTTCCCGGAATTCAGATGGTGCGCGATCGCTCGACCGAATTGAAAAACCTGATTTCTCAAGGTGAATGGATTAAAGTGGGCAATTTCATCCACGGACCGATGACAGAAGCTAGGTTAAATATGACTTATATCATTCCTAACTTGGCACGACAAAATCAAGCTAAAGCTCGGCAAATCAGCAAAGATTTGTTACAAGACCTAGTAAGAGTAGATCAAGCTGCCTCTACGGGTAATACTAGCCTAGCTGTAACTAAGTACAAAGAAGTTTTTGCAGATATTGACAACTTCTTAAAACTAGTTCCTGAAAAAAGTAGTTAAAGAAGGAGTCACCGAGTCACCGAGTCACCGAGTAAGAAGAAAGAAGAAGAAATATATTTCTTCCCCTGCTTCTTTTTGGCTTCGAGTCTTGAATCACAAAATCTTGAGGTAATAGGGTGATAGGGTGGAGAGGAAGACTCTTCATTACTTCACCCCTAACTCAAGCGCAAAAACCATGAATGTAGTAATTATCGGCTGTGGTGTAGTTGGGGCGGCGATCGCCTATGAACTCAGCCAAGTTAAAGGTTTAAATATCACTGTTTTCGAGGAAAAACAACCGGCACAAGGTTCTACCAGTGCTGCCCTCGGTGTATTAATGGGCGTAATTAGCAGTAAAATTAAGGGTAGTGCTTGGCGAATGCGACAAAGTAGCATTGAACGTTATGGAACTTTGATTCCTGAATTAGAAGCAATTACAGGGCGAAAAATCCCTTGTAATCGTCAAGGAATTGTGATGCTGTTGTCAGAAGATTTAGATCACCCCTTGGAAAGTGGGGTAGAGGTTCTGTCAGAATGGGAACAACTGCGGGAAATTCGTCAATCTCAAGGTTGGGAATTACAAGTTTGGGATCAAGAACAATTACAAAAATTTTGTCCCCAAGTTAGTCATCCGCAAATTATTGGTGCTGTCTATTCTCCTCAAGACTTACAACTAAATGCCACAGCTTTAACTGTATCTTTAGTAGATGCAGCCCAACGCAATGGTGTAAATTTCAGATTTGGTGTATCTGTCACTGGCACAGAAACCCCACCACCACCACCACCAACACCCTTACATATCAAAAAAGGATTGGGAGCGGCTCATAAATGTAATTTTATTGAAACTACAGAAGGTAAAGTTAGCGCTGATTGGTTTATCGTGTCAGCCGGTTTGGGTTCAACGGCTTTAACTGCCCAATTGGATCAAATGGTGCATATCCGTCCAGTGCTGGGACAAGCTTTATATTTAAGTTTAGGACGAACTTTAGGAAATCCTGATTTTCAACCGGTAATTACTGGTAATGATGTGAATATTGTGCCGATGGGTCATGGTGATTATTGGGTGGGGGCAACGGTAGAATTTCCCGATGATGAAGATCAAGTATCACCAAGTCCAGAATTATTGAATGCTGTTAGACAACAAGCGATCGCTTTTACTCCAGATTTAGCCGCAGCAAAAGTTCTCCGCACTTGGTCAGGATTGCGTCCCCGTCCCGAAGGCAGACCAGCACCAGTAATTGATAAACTACCCGGTTTTACTAATGTTTTGCTGGCTACTGGACACTATCGCAATGGTGTCTTACTCGCACCTGCAACAGCCACAGCCATTCGAGAAATGATCTTAGCTGAAGATTCTCGTTCTTGAATTTTTCAAGATCCCCGACTTCTTCAAGAAGTCGGGGATCTGCACAAAACTAAGTAGCATCGGTTTGGTATAACGCATTTTAACTAAAAATAACCGCGTAAGTTCGAGGGCTAATTGCCCAACTTCCTTCGCTCCTATATCCCTCCAGCACGCTCCGCAAGCCTGGTTAAATTTAGTATGGACATATTGCTATATGCCCATACTGAATCCTAACCTTCACGAAAATAATTTTATGGCTTACGCCACGCCACGCTACGCTATCAGCAAGCCCTAACTATAGCCAAATATTCATCACTGATGCGACTTGATGAAGCAAGGAGTTGATATTTTCGTATCAATATTCATTGTCTTTTTTAGATTTTGCTCGATTCACAGCCTTACCTAGTGACGTACTCCACACACTCCCTTTCAGGTGAGTGTGGGCAACGAGCGTGACTCCTAATCCGGACATTAACGTAGGG